>NZ_LMDX01000022.1:591-61813 GCF_001425225.1 Ensifer sp. Root127 | reverse complement strand
TACCGAGGCAACCAACCAGATGCGCATCTCGCGTGAAGAAATCTTCGGACCGGTCGCTTCGGTGATCCGGGTGAAGGATTATGACGAGGCGCTTGCCGTTGCCAATGACACGCCGTTCGGGCTGTCGTCGGGCATTGCCACCACCAGCCTGAAACATGCGACGCATTTCAAGCGCAATGCCGAGGCCGGCATGGTGATGGTCAACCTGCCGACCGCCGGCGTCGATTTCCACGTGCCCTTCGGTGGCCGCAAAGGCTCCTCCCATGGCTCGCGCGAGCAAGGTCGCTATGCCGCCGAATTCTACACAACCGTCAAGACGGCATACACATCGGCGTAGGTGCTGTCAGAGATGCGAGGGGCGCGCGCGTGGGAACGCTGTTACATGCTCGATGCTCTTGAACAACGCCAGCGCGATGAGGGCGTTGCTTTTTAGATCAGTGTGGGAAGGTCCCTATTCGTTAGAATGGCGTAGCGTCAACACCGCCTCCACTTCGATCTGTGCGCCCTTTGGCAGGGCGGACACTTCGAAGCATGCGCGAGCGGGAAACGGTGCCTTGAAGAAGGTAGCGTACTCCGCGTTGAGTGCGCCGAATTTCGACATGTCAGTAATCAGCACAGTCGTTTTCACTGTCCGGGCAAGGTTGGTTCCGGCTTCCGTTGCGATGGCGGAGATGTTCTTTAGGCACTGGCGCAGTTGTAGCACCGGGTCTTTCGAAACGATCTCACCCGTGGCCGGATCGATCGGCAATTGGCCAGAAACAAACAGAAGTTGTCCCGTGCTTATCGCCTGTGAAAAGGGGCCAACTGCGGCGGGGGCGTTGGTGGTGGATATGGCTGAAAGCAAATTGGTCTCCATTACCGGTTTGTATCGTTTCAGAGTGCGCCAAGGATAATCCCACAAGACGTGAAGCGACTTTGGGTTGAGATTTGCAAGGAAGGGGCCAGGCGCCGAATGCGAACATGTCTCTGCTGAGTTCTTTAGTCTTCGGCCTCGGCAAACGTGTTGGAACGCATACGACGCACGCTGGGTGTCAATATAAGGATGAGCGCCAGAGCGGACATACCGAGCACGGTGATGCTGATCGGGCTGGACACAAGCGCCGTCCAGTCGCCTTGCGAAAAGATCAGCGCCCGGCGCAGGTTCTCTTCGAGCATCGGCCCAAGGATGAACCCCAGCAGCAGGGGAGCCGGCTCGCAATCCAGCTTGAACAGGATGTAGCCGAGCATTCCAAATCCGCTCAAAAGGACAAGGTCCACCAAACTCATATTGATCGAGTAAACGCCGATCGCGCTAAAGACGAGGATCGCCGGGAACATCATGTTGTAGGGCGTCGACAACAGCTTCACCCACAGCCCTACCAAGGGCAAGTTCAGGATCAGTAACATAAGGTTGCCAATCCACATGGATGCGATCAAGCCCCAGAAAAGCGCCGGGTTATTGGTCATCACGCTAGGTCCGGGCTGAATGCCCTGGATCATCAACGCGCCGATCATCATCGCCATAACGCCGTTGCCGGGAATGCCGAGCGTCAGCATCGGGATGAACGATGTTTGCGCACCAGCATTGTTGGCTGCTTCCGGTCCAGCTACGCCTTCCATCGCCCCCTCACCGAACCTTACCGGTCCTTTCGACAGCTTTTTCTCCAAAGCGTACGATGCGAAGGATGACAGCGTTGCGCCACCGCCGGGCAGCACGCCGAGAATGGAGCCTAGGCCCGTGCCCCGCAGGGCGGGCATGATCATCCGCTTGAAATCAGAAGGCGACGGCATCAGTCGACTGATCTCGCGAACCGAGCGACTTGGTGTGTCGCTCGGTTCGAGATTGCGAAGAATTTCCGACAGGCCATAGATGCCGGTGGCAAATGCGACGAAACTGATCCCATCGTAGAGATCGGGGACGCCGAAGGTGAATCGTTCGACGCCGGTGTAAACGTCGGCGCCGACGATGCCGAACAGCAAACCAAGCACGATCATCGCTACCGCTTTGATTAGCTGGCCGTTGGCGAGCGTTACCGACAGGATTAGGCCGAATACGATCAGCGCAAAATATTCCGGGGGGCCGAATTTCAGCGCCATTTCGCCGAGCGGCATCGCAAAGGCAGCGACGACAACAGTAGCGATGGTACCGGCAATAAATGAACTGATTGCGGCCGTCGCAAGCGCGATGCCCGCGTGTCCCTTTCGGGCCATTTCGTAGCCGTCGATGGCTGTGACCGCCGAGGCTGCTTCGCCCGGTAGATTGACGAGGATGGCGGTCGTTGAGCCGCCATATTGTGCGCCGTAGTAGATGCCTGCCAACATTATCATCGACGTTGAAGCATCGAGGCCGAACGTGATGGGCAAAAGAAGTGCTATTGTTGCAGTCGGCCCGACACCCGGAAGCACGCCGATCAGAGTGCCGAGGAGACAACCGAGAAAACAGTAAAACAGGTTGTCGATGGTAAGGGCCGTTTGCAGCCCGAACATAAGATTGGTTACCAGATCCACAATCGGTCCCCCTGGTTAAAGCGTTAGCCAGCGGCCCAATGCCGGCAGCGGCAGACCCAGCCCCCATATGAAAACCGCGGTGGCGAGGACTGCCAGAACGCAGGAAACGATTAGGCGCGTCAACATGCGCATCTCGGGCGCCGCCAGAGTGCCAACAAAGGCCGTCACGGTCACTGCGATTAGAAAACCGGCAGGTCTCACGAGCAGGCCAAAGAGAAGGGGGCTGGCCAGAACGCAAAGCAATCTGACCGGGGCGACGAACGTCATCTGCTCACCCGGACCGATTATTCCCTTGATGGCGACGGCCAGGCCGAGACAGCCGAGTATGGCCGATAGGATAAGCGGGAAAAAGCCAGGCCCCATCTGTGAGGCGTTGCCAAATGAATAGTTCCAGGCGATTACGCCAAATCCGATTGCGAAAGCGGTGATGAAGCCGCCTGCCACAACATCTTTCTTGATGGTGATAGTGCCGCTTGCAAGGACGGTCATCGAAGCGTCTCCTGGCTGCATGGGAAATGGGCCGCAACTTGCGGCCCTCTTGGTGCTGGAACCTTACTGGCCGACCTTGATGCCAAGGCGACCAATCAGCTCTCCGAAGACCTTGCCTTCCCTCTCGATGGCAACTCTCGCCTCTTCGGGAGAGCTTGCAACCACCACTGCGCCGAGCTTCGTGAGGCGTTCTGCGACTTCGGGCTTATTCAGAATCTTCACGACTTCCGCATTCAGCATATCGATGATTTCCTGCGGGGTGCCGGCCGGCGCCAGCATCGCGCTCCACGAGCCTGCATTGTAGTCGGCATAGCCCGACTCAGCCACGGTCGGTATGTCGGGAAACTCCGGCGACCGTTCGGTTCCGCCCACGGCGAGTAATTTCAGGCGTCCTTCGCGCACGAGTGCGCTAACTGAGGGGAGCGTATCGAACGCCATCGTCGCGACACCGCTAATAAGGTCGGGATGAGCCTTAGCACTTCCGGCATACGGCGCGTGCACCATGTCGAGTCCGGCCATGTCGAGGAACCACTCGGAGAAGATATGAACGTTGCTGCCAATCCCTGCGGAGGCAAAGCCCAGCTGTCCGGGACGTTCCTTTACATATGCCACGAACTCCGCAAGCGTGTTGACGGGCAGGGTGGCAGGAACCACGAGACCGACCTGCGTACGCGCCAACAGCGAGATCGGCTCGAAGCTCTGGACCGGATCGTATGAAAGGTTCGGCATGAGCGCCTTGCCCAAAACATGCGACTGGACAACGACTTCGAGCGTGTAGCCGTCTGGGTCGGCTCGAGCGACGAATGTGCTGCCAATCGAGCCGTTCGCGCCGGGCCGGTTATCGACGACGACCGGCTGGCCAAGTGCGGGGGATAGCTGCTCGGCGATCAGTCGCGCGGTGATGTCGCCTTGGCCACCCGGGGCATAAGGCACGATCACTTGTATCGTACGATCTGGATAGGTCTGTGCGATGGCTGGCCCGGCTAGGCCCGCCACAATCGCCAGTAAAAGAGCTCCGCCTTTGAAAAGCTTATTCATTCTCTTGTTCCCTTCGTCTTTTTCATTTGGCCGTGCGAAAGCCCACGGTCAGGCCCGGCGATATTGAGACGCACCATATCTCGCAGAAGCTGGACGATCGCCATCGAGCTTTCGCCTTCGGTACCATCGACGATGAACCGCGAGGTGCAGTACCGCATCTCCCAGCCTCCTGCATCGAGGCATGCTTGAACGATGCGCTTTTCAAGTTCTGGCGTTTGAACGAGATCACGGTTCTTGAGGAGGAAACCAAGCATGGCGGCTATCCCGTATGCGCCCCAGTTGGACACGGAAGCCGGCAGGAAGATGTCGGTTGCGGTCACGGTCACTGCGCCGCCTGGCTTGTCGGTCTGGGTTTCCCGACCATACGGGTGAAAATCCTGCATGAACGGATGGATGCGTCCGAAGCCGATCTCATTGCCGTTGTCGCCGATGCCAATCGTCAGGATACCGCGCTCGGTGGCTTTATCGATGAGCGGCGCGATGTTGACACAGCCTTCGGGAGCAACACCCGTCGAATAGTGGACAGTGCCGTTCTCGTTCGGACCCAGGCGCTCGATCGTTATGATCGCCTTTGGTTTCAAGTCGTCGAGAAGCTTGCCTGCCCAATCGTCGATTTCGGATTGTACCTCTGGCGCGGTAAGGATCGCCGCGCCCATTCGGCGGTTCTTGGCCAGTTCGTATTCGCGGATCATGATGCCTGCGGCATTGCTTGAAGCAACGACCGGGGGAGCATGGCAAACCTCGGTGACATAGACAGGAACAGCGTTGAGGCCCCAGAAAAGCGCCCTAGCCAGCGCGGCGGCTCCGGGAGGACCGTCGCTTTCACCGTTCGGAACCTCGGGGGCATAACCTGCACCGGTCACGATTATCACGACGTCGCCCGCGCTAACCTTCTCAACCAACGCCTCGGCTGCCCGTGCCGTGATCGGTCGCCCGCCGCCTTCGCGCCGTGCTTCATTATAGATTGGTGCGATGATGTTGTGGTTCATGGCGCGGTTGCGCATTTCTACGGTGATCAAGCGATCGACGTATTCGCCAATGATATCTGCCATTTTTGTCTCGCAAAGTTTGTTTTGATTTCGCGAGCTAACAGCAAGAATTTGCCCGGTGCCAATCGAATTAACGGATTTAGTATCAGCTTTTGTTATACAAGGAGCGATTTCTGCCTATAAAATGACGAAGGTGTCGGGTTTCTGCATAAAATGTGTACGGTGGGAAAATGCGTTCATTAAATCATCGTCAGCTGCTCAGCTTTCGCGCGGTTATGGTCACCGGGAGCATGACCGGCGCGGGCAAAATCCTTCACCTCAGCCAGCCGGCAGTGACGAGGTTGATCAAAGACCTTGAACGGGAATTGGACCTTCCGTTGTTCACCCGTACCGGCGTCGCCGTAAAACCGACACAGCAGGCACTGGAGCTATTTCGCGAGGTGGAACGGTACTTTAACGGCGTCGACCGCATCGTCGAAACTGCTCGTTACCTGCGTAATCGCCGGGGTGGACGGCTACGGATCGCCGCAATGTCCACCCTGTCGTCACGTACCTTGCCGGAAGCAATCCACCGCTTCAAGCAGATCGAGCCCGAACTCGATTTTTACATTCACTCCGACACCTCGCATCACATCATCGATGCGGTCCAAAGGAACGAGTTCGATATAGGTTTCGGGCGCGTGCCGACAGAGCGTACTGACATTGAGCATTTGCCGATGCCCACATCGTCGGCAATCTGTCTTGTTCCCAGACACCATCGGCTCGCGGCGAAGGAGTCGATTTCCGTGACTGACCTTCATCAAGAGCAACTGATTTCGCTCGGAACTAGTAGCCTGCTTCGGCTCCAGATCGAGGCGGCGCTGGAGAGCGCCGGCATCAGAGGCGGAACAGTCATACAGACGCTTTTTTCCAACACCGTGCCCAGCTATGTCGCGCGCGGCCTCGGCATTGGGGTCACCGATATCTTCTCAGTGCTCGGCGCTGATCGTACGAACATCGTCATGCGCCGCTTTACGCCGGAACTGACTTTCGACTTTTCAGCCATTTATCCGCGTAGCGAGCACTCTCCCTTGGCCATCGCTTTTGCTCGCATGATGCGCAGCGTCATCGCCAACGATATTGCCGAAGTAGAAGACGCTTTGCAGATGGCACGTTGAATCGAGCAGCCTGGGCAAACGCGTCGCAAGCTCCCATCGAGGCGGGCCTTTCGTCAATCTGATCCAAGGTGCAGCCGCCCTGGTCAGTTGTCCGGCGGTCAGCGCCAACGCGTCGCAATGGGAAGGGCGATCGTGCGTAATCCAAAGGTTTTCCTCTTTGCTGAACCGCTCTCGAACCTTGATGCAAAGCTCAGGGTTCAGATGCGGACCGAGATCAAACGGCTGCACCAGCTGTTGCCGACGACGACGGGTATGTGACGCACGATCAGGTGGAAGCCATGACGATGGCTGATCGTGTGGTAGTGATGAATGGCGGCGTCGAACAGGCCTGGACCGCCGCAAGAGCTTTATCATCGGCCGGTCAGCCACTTCGTTGCAGGTTTCATTGGCTCGCCGGCGATGAACTTTATGCCTGCAACCGTCGTTTCAGACCACCAGTCAGCCGATCGACAACGCGCGGCCCGTCGTCGCGTCGAACAGATGCATCTGGTTCATGTTGAACGACAGCGACATCGTGGTTTTGGGCTTCGGATTGCTTTCGGGGTCGATACAGGCGCGCAAATGCCCCGATCCCCGATGGAAAAATAGACCATAGTTTCAGGCCCGAGTGGCTTCGCCAACTCGGCAAGGCCGTCACTTTCGGCATTCGACCAGAGTCGATCAGTGAGCGGCGGCAGCGCCCGGGCTTTGCCGAAATCCAGGCGAAGATCGATTTGGTAGAGCACTAAGGGCCAGCTCGTGCAGCATGAGGACGGTAGTTCGTTGCCGGTCCCAGCAGCGCGAACGGAGCTCTATGGGCGTGTTTTGACCAGGGCAAGGACATTGCCTGCCGTTCTCGTTTGATGTTGACAGATGTGGCGGAGCGGTCGGTACGCCGCTCCGCCGGGGCGGCGCCCCCGCGACTAAGCCTCAGTGATTTTCACGTATCCCTGTTGAACAAGCTGGATTGTTCGCGCCATCGCATCCGTGTTAATTTTCACGTTCGGAAGAAGGTCTGCATTGCCCCACCCGTTCGCCTCCGCGGTGGCCCCACAGAGCTCTATCTTGACACCCCGCTTCACCAAATCGGCGATCAAGTTCTTGTTGGGATTCCCCGCTGCGATCTTCCGTGAGCCGTTGTACGCCTCGTCATGCAAAGTGAGGTGTCCCGCGTTTGTGTGGAATACCACTATCACTTCGGCCTCAGCGCCCCAGTCCGCAATATCGTTCGTAATGAGTTGAAGGTGGAAGATGGCGGCAGGCAAATCCCCCTCAAATTGAAGCGAGCCGATGCTGTGAACGGATTTTACCGACTTCAGCCTAACCGGCACATCGATAGTGATTGCGTGATTGGCGGTTGACATGTCATGGCTCCCTTGTTGGCGGTTAAGGCGAGGGATTTTGCAATTTCATTGGTGCCCCGCCCGAACAACCTACACACTGGGCCGATCCCGCCAATTATGGGTTCATATTAGGTTCCGAGAGCTGCAACCGACGGACCGTGCCTCCAAGCCATCAGGGCCTTTAATGCCACACTGAGGATCGGGACATCACATAGCGCGAGACCACTCTCCTGCGGTCGATATTCCCATCGTTTCATCGCTTTATCCACCTGAGATCAAAAGGACCGGGCGGCCCAGAGTTTCGCCTGCTTCGAGTGCCCTTTGCGCTTCAGCGACACCCGTGAAGGGTACCACCCTGTCAATGTGCGCCCGCAAGCCTCCCCGATCGACGAGTTCGGCGATCTGGGCGAGCGCAGCGGTTTGGCGAAGGCGATGTGCATGGTGGCGGTTGATCTGCGGCAGACCGATGTTGACGAAGCTGATGTCCAGGTTTTTCCACTCGGCCTGCCCGTTTCCCTCGGCGGGCCAATCCGACACTACTGTGTTGATCAGCCTCCCATAGGCAGCCGTATGCCTGAAGCTCTCCGAGAAGTTGCCATGTCCTACAAAGTCGAACACGATGTTAGCTCCCGGTTCGCCCCGCCACGCCTCAAGGGCCTCCTCAACGCTTTCTTTCCGGTAATTGATTACGAGTTCGGCACCGAGCACTCTCACCAATTCCGCCTTTGCCTCGTTCAAGACGGTCGTGGCGATCCTGGCTCCGAGGGAAGCGAGATATTGGATTGCGATATGCCCGAGCCCGCCCGCGCCGCCGTGGACCAGGACATGATCACCTGGGCTTACCGTCGCCTTCTCGAACACGGCCTCCCATGCGGTGAGGGCCACCACTGGCAGGGCAGCGGCTTCCACAAAGGTCAGCTTTTCCGGCTTCGCGGTGACATAGTCTGAACGGACGACCTTGTATTCGGCATAGCTTCCCGGGTTTCCGGCGTAGCCGCCGTCCACGTACCAGACCTCGTCACCTACTCGGGCGTTCACTACCTCTCGTCCGGCTTCCACCACCACGCCGACGCCGTCAATTCCGAGGATCGTAGGTTCTTTCTGAGACCTCCCATCACTGTCGTAAACAGCTCCGTTCTTCCTGTTCTGCCAGTCAGCGGGATTGATCCCGGCTGCCTTCACTTGGACCAAAACATCAAGCTCGTCCCTTAGCCGAGGGCGGTCGACTTCGCGCACCTCAAGCACTTCGGGTCCGCCGGGTCTAGTGACAACGAGGGCCTGCATTTTCTCAGACATCGCGCCGTTCCCCGTTGCCTGAGACGATGGCATCCAGAACGCGATGCAGGTTCACAGCGTCTTCGAAGGTGGGAGACAGTTTGGTGTGATTTCTCATATCAGACGCGATGCGGGAATAGGCGACCCCGACGCTTTGGCTGAACCCATCCTCGAAGCCGAGGGTCTCGTAGAGAGGCGGCACAGGTAATTCCTGCATCTGCCCGTCCCCCTGTGCGCCCTTAACAGTGAAGCCGCCCAGCCCGACATAGCCGACGGGGCTGGTCAGAATGAGGTCGCCCTTGGTACCGTTGATCTCGATATGGAAGTTCGTGCCGCGCGAGAGGCCACCGCGGAAATGTGCGCTGAGGGCTGCGCCGTTCGTGAGCAAGCCAGCGGCAATGATTTGATCTGGCGCTGTCAACGGAACTTCTTTCCCCGTCTCCGCTATTCGCGTCATCGCTCGGCTGTTCGACAGCGCGCCGCTGATGGACTTCAGTCTCGACCCGAGGGCGTAGAGGGTCGCGTCGAGCGTGTGCGCGAACGGCACGTGGAACATCGAGGCTCCATTTGCCATATCCAGGGTGTACAGGTAGCTCTCGTTGATCTCCTCACCCCAGATGATGCCAGAACCGATCATGGAAACAGACAGGACCTCGCCGACATAGCCGTCCTTGATCAGATCCCTGATGAAGTTGATGGCCGGAACCGAACGCGTTTGAAGCCCGATCGCCGTAAATGCATTCCTGCTCTTCGCCAGTGCTAGCATTTTTTCGGCGTCGGGCAGGTTCATGCCCAGCGGCCACTCCGAGAAAACCGCTTTCCCTGCTTCCAGGGCCAGGGTGACGAGTTCAAGGTGATGTGGAACCTTGACGGTCACGACGACCAGGTCGACGTTCGGGTCATTCACCAGTTCATCCGTCGTTCCATAGCTGTTATCCGCGCCAAACTTCTCGGCAGACGCGCGAGCTATTTCCGGCCTGTTGTGGCTTACAGCCGCGATGCGAAACTCAGGCAACGCTTTCAGGGCGGGGATATGGGCTGTGTTGGCCCAGCCCTTGTCCGGATGGACGCCGATGATGCCGACGTTGATGGGATTGGTGGTCATGCCGCATTCTCCTTCGGCTTGATTTCTAGGATCGTGCGGCGAAGCTCCAGGTGCGCCAAGCGCCACTGTCCGCCTTCGAGCCGCCATGTTTCGTGATAGTGGCCGTACCCGTGCATCGAGGCGGGACGGCCATCATTGACATCGGGAAAAATCAGGTAGTCTTCCATGGACCAGATGGCGCGGACTTCCGTTTCCGAAACGACGTCGATCTCGTCATTGTGGACCTGATGGATTGTCCGGGCCCCAGCGAGGTAGTTCTTGGTGACGGCCAGGAACTCATCAATGGAGTCAAACGCGGCGACTGTGACACCGTCCTCGCCGATAAAGCGTATCGACGGTTGAGGTGCGAATAACGCAGCGAATTCCGGCCAGTTCTGCGTATCCACGTATCGGCAATAACGTGCTTTCAATGTGCGTATGGTTTCGACCAGAGCGAGATGGTTTTGCAATTGGAATCTCCTTTTCGGGTCACCATATAGCGACGAACAGCAAGAGCCTTCAGTCTCGATCGTCCCAAGTTTTGGCTCGATCGTCCATAATAGGAACATTTAGTTGGACCCTTTGACCGACATCTTCTCTTCGATGCGAATTAGGAAAGCGAAGTTCACGACGCTGGAGGCGACTGCGCCCTGGGGCGTTGCCTCGGACGGTGATCCGGCGATCAAATTCGTTCTCGTGGTCCGCGGATCAGGAGTCCTGACCACACGGGAAAACCCCGATGCGGTATCGTTGCGCGCAGGCGACGTCTTCATCATGTTCGGGAACGAACCTTACCAGGTCTACGATCATGCAGACTCGCGCACGGCGGACTGTCTTGATGTCGAGACCCTTCGGGTGGGCAACCGCATTCAGTTCGGAGGAGGTGGCGCCACGACGACTTTCATCAGCGGCTTTTTCGAGATCGAAAAGCTTGACGCCCAGCCCTTGCTGAATGTGCTACCAAGATTGCTTCACCTTAAATCGGAGCAGAGCCGGAGCCAACAGTTCCAGTCGGTGCTTGAGTTGCTCGCGGCAGAAGCCGATGCTCCTGGGCTGGGTTCGGATGCCGTCGTGCGACGCCTGTTCGAACTGCTTTTCGTTCATGCGATCCGCGCGTTTGCGCAACAATGGTCGACGCCAAAGACTGGATGGCTGGCGGCCGTCTCCGATAAGAATCTGGTCTTGGCGGTCGAAGCCATGCATGCGGAGCCACAAGTGCCGTGGACGGTGGGTCAACTCGCAAGTAGGGCTGGAATGTCGCGCTCAGCTTTCGCCGCCCGCTTCAAGGATCTAGTCGGACAAGCTCCGCTGTCGTATCTGACAGAATGGCGAATTTTCCAGGCTGCCAGACTGATTGAGGGGAATGCAAACAAGCTTTCTGTCATCTCGCGGAGCGTGGGTTACCAGTCCGAGGCGGCCTTCACCAAGGCCTTCAGAAAGGTGATGGGGACCGCGCCCAGCCACTACAGGAAAAGCCTTGCCGAGGCTAAGGTGGGCCGGGCGGCCCCGATCATTGCCGAAATGCAAGAAGCCGCGTAATCGCCTGGAGAAGCACTTTGCTGTTCAGTGGTTTTCGCATAAAGACCCTGCGGTCATCGGCTCCTGCGAAACCACGATCATCGATATCGCTGCGACCCGTCATCAGTATCATCGGCATTTCAGGTTCCTGGCCTCTGACCGCCTGCTCCAACTCGAACCCGTCCATCGAGCCCATGCTGATATCCGTGATTACGCAGTCACACGCGGAGAGGTCTCCACTCGAGAGAAAAGCCGTCGGCGACCTATAGGTACGGGCCAGATAACCTACGGACTCAAGAAGCTCACGCAGCCCCTCAAGAACCCGCTTATCGTCATCCACAATTGCAAAGGTATGGCTCGCCTGCGCTATCATTCGTCAGTTTCCATGTCGGGAGTGCGTAATCGGTATGCTGAGTTTGGAGGCGATCCGCACCAAGTCGGCCAAGGAGTCGGCATGCATCTTGCGCATCATGTTGCCTCGATGGATTTGGAAGGTGATCTCGCTTATTCCAAGCTCGGCGGCACCTTGTTTGTTCATTAACCCACTTACAACGAGTGGGAGGACATCGCGTTCCCGGGCGGAAAGGCATTCCAGCCGAGATTGTAGTTCACTGAGTGCGGCTCGATCGTGTCGCGCCTCGCGGTCGCGCGCGAGTGCAAATTCGATCGCAGCGCGCAGGTCGTGCTCCCTGAACGGTTTCGCAAGGAAATCGACTGCGCCCAGCTTCATCGCGCGGACCGTCATCGGTATGTCCCCGTGGCCCGTTATGAAAATGATCGGAGGATGCGGTTCATCCGCCAACCGCGCTTGGAGCTCGAAACCGTCGATGTCTGGCAGCCGTATGTCGAGTACGAGACATGAAGGGTTCTGGGGCTTTGGGGCATCCAGATATTCCTGCGCCGTTGCGAACGTCGTAACGTTGACCTGCCACGATTCCAGGAGCTCGGAAAGTCCGTCCCGGACGCGCTTGTCGTCGTCTATCACGAAGACTGCATGATCCTCACTGTACATCGGTTATTCTCCGGACAAGGGGAGTGCAAAGCTGAATACCGTGCCGGTGGGCTCCACGGGCGAAGCCCATAGCTTTCCGGCGTGTGCGCCGACGATGCTTCGGCAGATCGACAACCCGATCCCCATGCCGTTATGCTTCGTGGTGTAGAATGGTTCGAATACCTTCTCGTTGTCGTGTAGCCCGACCCCGCTGTCCCGCACATCCACGAGGATGGTCCCGTCATCGAACCGCGAGCGGATTTCCAGTAATCGTATTGCCCCGTTCAATGTCGCCATCGCATCCATCGCGTTCTGAATGAGATTGACAAGCACCTGGAGGATGAGGCCCCTGTCGAAGTTCGCCGTCGGCAGGTCCGGCTCCAGGCGAGTTCGCAGATCGCATTTCGAACCCGAAATCCTTTCGCGCAGGAGCGTGCAGGCCTCCTCGATGACTTCGTTGATGTTTCCCGGGCTTTTCGCCCCGCCCGATTGCCTGAAGAGAGCCTTTATCCTGCTGATCACTTCGCCTGCGTCGTTCGCGGCATCTGCCGCCTTTCGGGCACTGATCTTCGCCCTTTCGATATTTGGTGGTGTCGCACTGAGCCAGCTTTCGGTGGCGCTGCTATTGGTGACGACGGCCACCAATGGTTGGTTCAATTCGTGGGCAATCGAAGCGGATAACTCAGATAAACTGGCGGCACGCGTCGCGAGTTCAAGCTGATGCTGGGCCTTCTGAAGCTGTGCCTGTGCCTGCGTTTCCTCCTCGACATCGACAATAACGCCATACCACTGAAACAGCCTGCTTTGGCAGTCGCGCAGGACACGTGCCCTGCAGTCGACAAGGTGATAATGGCCGTCGGCCAAACGATGGCGGTATTTCAGAGCAATGGGTTCTCCGGACTTGAAGGATTGCTCAAAGCGATGTCGCAACAAAGGCGCGTCCGCCGGGTGAACGAGACTGCTGATCATCGGCGCGAAGCCTGAACCATTTACCCCACGAAGCTCCTCGAGCGTCACCCCGGAATACTCCATCAAAGGCTCGTTGAAATAGGTTGGCTGACCTTCCGGGCTCGCGCACCACACAAAGGCGGGAAGCGTGTCGAGCATCAATCTCAGCCGGTCTGCGTTCGCCCGGAGTTCCTCCTGCGTCCGATGAAGCTCCTCTATATCGATGTTGGTCCCATACCACTCGATGATTTCACCCTCCTCGCTGAGGAGCGGGGCGGCGTCGATCCTGTTCCAACGGTAGGTGCCGTCATTGTATCGCAATCGGCAGACCAGGGAGAGTGATGCCTTTCGTTCGACGCAGGCCGCCCACGCCGACTGAAAACCTTCAGCATCATCCGGATGAACGACACCGAAATTGTTCGATCTGATCTCCTCGAATGTCGCCCCAAGGTACTCCAGGGTCTTGGGATTCTGGTAGATCGGCACGCCCGACGGGGAGGCGCACCATATCATCACCGGCATCGTATCGATCAGTGTTTGAAGCTGCCTTTCGCTATCCTCCAGCCGCTGCTCAGCGCGCTTCTTCTCATCGATGTCGATTGTTGTTCCGAACCACCCGAGAATGTTGCCCTCTTTATCGAGATGGGGGCGGCCGTAGGCGTGGAACCAGCGATAGTCGCCGTCTGCCCGTCTTATGCGATGAACTGACTCGAAGGAGGTTCCGGTCCTCATGCTCGTAAGCCAAGCCTCGGTTACGCGTTCGGCCTCGTCCGGGTGAACGGCCTCCAGCCCGGTTCGCCCTGTCGCGTTGAATTCGTCGGTACGCTTGCCGACGTACTCGACTACGCTTGGGTTCACGTAGACGAAGTTTCCCTTAGCGTCGGTGGCCCAGCCTAACCCCGGCATGCTTTCCACGATCAACTTCGCGTCTTGCAGGTGTTGGTCGACATCAGCACGCGCTCGCCAAATGCTCGCAAGCCAGAAGGCGCCCAGAGCACACAACAGAAACGCCGTCGGTCGGGCTATGGAGGCGAACCCATCGGACGATAGGAAAACGATCAGAGCGCCGACGACAATCAAGAGCAACGCAATTGCCACAGCGACCTGCCTGCGTTTGACAAGCATGAGTGCCGCAAGGGCTAGGAACAGCACACCGTACGGCTCCTGTTCGAATATCCCCAGAGCAGTTCCGGCGCATCCCGTCGCAAGTGCAGGTGCGTATTGCCGTATTTCAGGCCCCCTCACGACAGTCTCCCTAGTTGGCACCCCTCAAGGTTCGGCGAAACTATACTTTGATCAGTATGATCAGGCTAGCTGCGCTTCCAGGACTAACGGAAACATATGATTGGCCGATCTGAGCCTCCTGTCTAACATCGAAAGCACCGCAAGCGACCCACGCACGCGAATGAAATGCCGTCAAGCTCGCTGTCCCAGCCGCCGTCCGAGCGACAGCCCACTGAAGGATGAAGGTTCATGGCAGAGCGAAAAACAGAGCTTCCTCCGATCTCACGGCGTGCCGTCTTGGGCAGCGCTGCAGGAGCCGTCGGAGCCTCCCTTCTAGGGTTTCCAGCAATTGCTCCGGTATTGACCGCGAGTGGACAGACGACACAGCAACGATCAGCCGAGGAAAAGACAATGGGCACGATCACGACTAAGGACGGAACGCAGATTTTCTACAAGGACTGGGGAAAGGGCCAGCCTATAGTCTTCCATCACGGTTGGCCGCTTAGCGCCGATGACTGGGACAACCAGATGCTCTTCTTCCTCAGCAAGGGCTATCGGGTAATTGCCCACGACAGGCGCGGACATGGCCGTTCGACGCAGACCGCGACGGGCAATGACATGGATACCTACGCGGCCGACGTTGCGGAGCTTGCAAAGGCGCTCGACCTGCGTGATGCAATCCATGTGGGGCATTCGACGGGAGGCGGCGAGGTCACTCGCTACGTTGCCCAACACGGAAATGACAGGGTGGCCAAGGCGGTGATCATCTCTGCTATTCCGCCGGTGATGTTGAAGTCCGACGACAATCCGGGTGGCTTGCCCATCGGAGTGTTTGACGATCTCCGCGCCCAACTCGCAGCTAACCGCGCGCAGTTCTACCTCGACGTTCCCACGGGTCCTTTCTACGGCTTCAACAGGAAGGACGCCAAGGTGTTCCCGGGGCTGATCCAGAATTGGTGGCGGCAGGGAATGATCGGCGGAGCGATCGCGCACTATGAATGCATCAAGGTCTTCTCGGAGACAAACTTCACTGAAGACCTGAAGAAGATCGATGTTCCGGTTCTGGTAATGCACGGCGACGATGACCAGATCGTTCCGATCGCCGACGCTGCCCTCCTGTCGGTCAAGCTACTGAAGCACGGTACGCTGAAGGTCTACAAGGGGCTGCCGCACGGTATGTGCAGCACACATCCCGATATTATCAATCCCGATCTGCTGGCGTTTTTCCAGGCATGATCGCCCGGCGGGAAAGGCGGCTTCAGGTGATACCCCAAGCCCCCTGGAGCCGCCCCGCCCGTTTCCGAAAGGATCTGTGATGACCCAAGACTTCAAATTTTCTCGCCGCGGGTTTTGTCTATGCTGCATGGCAGCCTCCACGTTCGCGGCGTCCGGAGGCTGGCTAAGTCCCCGGCAGGTTTTCGCGAAAGCCCAAGGTATCGTGGACATGATCCGCGATGAAGCGGCAAAAGCGCCGATCAAGGTTCACAAAACTAAGGCGGGCGTTTCGATCCTTGAAGGTTCAGGCGGGAACATAGCAGTGCTGACCGGGGGCGACGGAAAGGTCCTGATCGATGGAGGCATAACCGCGTCCCGTCCTCGCATACTCGATGCCTTATCCGGCCTCGGAAAACAGCCGATCAAGCACCTGATCAACACACACTGGCATTTCGATCACACGGATGGAAATGAGTGGCTCAACGCCGAAGGGGCCGCGATCCGCGCGCACGAGAACACCAGGAAACATCTGATGACCGTTCAAAGGGTGGACGACTGGGACTTCGAGTTTCCACGCCCGCCGCTCGCCGCGGTGCCGACGGAGACGGTCGGCGACGAGATGTCGCTGGAGCTCAACAAGGAAACGTTGATGCTGAAGCACCATCCGAACGCGCATACCGACGGCGACATCTCGGTCACCTTCAGCGAGGCAAACATCGTTCACACCGGAGACCTGTACTGGAACGGCATTTACCCATTCATCGACTATTCGACTGGTGGAGGGATCGACGGCAAGATCAAGGCGGTTGAAGACATTCTCTCTAACATCACCGAAGAGACAGTTGTCATTCCGGGGCACGGTCAGCCTCTCAGCAAAAAGTCCGAATTAAGTGACTACCGTACGATGCTCGTCGACATCCGCGGAAATGTGGCAAGGCTGAAGTCCAAGGGAAAGCCCATCGACGAGATCATTGCCGCGAAACCGACTGCCGACTTCGACGCAAAGTGGGGGCAGTTCGTCATCAGTCCCGAGTTCTTCACGCGCCTTGTCTATCATGGCGTCTGAGTTGCGAAATCACGAGGGTATGTGATGTCTATGATCGATTGGAATGCTTATCATCAGCAGGTGCTTGCGGGCGTCGGCGAAATCGCCGCACTGAGTCCGGACGTGATCAGAGGCTACCAGGCAATCGGCGGAGCGGCCCGTAAGACCAATCTGCTGGGTAGCAAGGTCAACGAACTGATCGCTCTAGCGGCTGCGGTCTCGCTGCGCTGCGATGGCTGCATCGTTGTTCACACCGACGCCGCGCTTAAAGCGGGTGCGACGCGCGAAGAGATCGCCGAGGCGCTCGGGACGGCTATTGGCGTCAACGCTGGAGCAGGACTCGTTTATTCCACGCGAGTGATGGATGCCGTCAAATCAAAGGCTTCATGACAACCTCAGCGGTTTACATTGAGGCTCAGCCCAGGTCGGGCCTGTCAGGGAAACCCGCAATTGGGTGAACGGAGGTTCGGTTGAGAAAAGAAAGATTCGGTTCATGCTCAGGCACTCCCGAAAGCTGCCTGAGGCCATAGTGGGCGACGAAGGCCCGCCTCGATGTGAATTGCAGGACTCGGCTAAGCCGGCAGACCAGAGCCAGATCGCCTGAGCCAGGAGGCCCAAGTGTCCGTGCTGTCATCATCTGGAAATCTCGGCGAGAAGCGCTTCGATATCATCGACAAGGTCCTGATGATCTTCAAGGCCAACACTTATGCGCAAGACGAGATCATCTGCGTCCCACCTCCGCACAGTGCGGTAGGCCTTGACAGGCATGGGCGCAATGAGACTGCGCGTTCCGCCCCAGGATGCCCCTATCGCAAATGTCTTGAGCACATTGAGAGAAGGCGAGACGCGATCGGACAGGCCTCTTTTGAAAACGACGCCAAAGACACCTGACGCCCCAAGAAAGTCCCTCTTCCAGATCGAATGGCCAGGATCGGTCGGCAATGCTGGATGGATAACACGTTCCACGATTTCCGCTGCCTGTATCCTTTCGATCAACTGCAGGGCACCTTGACTTGCATGTCTCATGCGAACGCCGAGCGTTTCTAGTCCTCTTAAGACCAAAGAGGCGTCATCCGGTGACACGCAGATCCCCATTCGTCCGAGCGTTGACCGTATCGGAGCGGTTAGTTGTTCGTCGCGGACCGTCAACGATCCCAGCAGTACGTCTGAATGCCCCGAAATGTACTTGGTCAGCCCCTCTGTGACGATGTCTGCTCCGAGCGTCAGGGGTTTGTAGTTCAGAGGTGTCGCCCAGGTATTGTCGCAGCCAACCAGTGCCCCGTGCCGATGGGCAATGTCCGCAATAATGGGAAGATCTTGGACTTCCATTGTCGTCGACCCAGGAGATTCGCACCAGACTATCTTGGTTCTGGCGTTGATTTTAGCGACGAGATCGGATGGATCGACGGGATCGTAGTAGGCAACCTCGATACCGAAGCGCGCGAGTTCCGTATTGGCGAAATCGCGCACCGGGGGTACACGGAATCGGCTATGAGGATGCCGTCACCCGCCTTGAGAAATGGAAGCATCGCAATCGCGTTGGCCGCCTGGCCCGAGGGCACGAGGAATGTTCTGGCACCATTCTCGAGAGCTGTCAGTTTTGCCTCGAGCGTTCTGGTGGTCGGTGTCCCGTAAAGACCGTAACTGTAGCCGTCAGGTCCGCGTTGTCCGCGGTTTGCGTAATCCTCGGCGGTGTCGAAGACGATCGTTGAAGCACGATGCACTCCAACCCCGAACGTTGCGAAGCCTTCGGCATTTACGTGGGGTGTCACGACACAGCGCGTGAGGTCCTTCATCGCATTCTTCCTTTTGACCGAGGCGGAAATCACCAGTGTCCACCATATCCGCCCCCTGCAACTGCGTGGGTGGGTGCGAACTCTAGGCGACCGAAAATTCCAGACCGCTTACATCGATGGATATCATCAAGCGAGACAAATCGGGCGTGAGGTCTGCTAGGCGAGGGTACCCACGTAGCTTCGTTGGTATGTTGACCCCATGACACTCTTCGTAGTGAGAAAGCAATTCCGTGATGGTTATGCCCGCGTCGCCATCGACATGGTAGTCATGCCTGCGCAAGAGGAAGTTGCCGTCAAAGAAGTAGTCGTGTACGCGGGCAGCGGTTGCAAGGTCCGGCGGCAACTGGGCCCTGAGAACCCGCCATTGGTTTCCACCTTCGTTCCAGGGAACAAGCTCACATACCTCGACACCTTCCAGCATTAAATGGAATGGAGCGGTCAAAAACGATCTAACAGTGGAGCATGCCAGCAAAACTCCGACCAATGCATCGACTGGCAGTTTGAAGTCGTATTGCAATTGCGCGGAACGCACGTCCTCGACTCCGGTAACAAGGGAGCCGTCGTCACCCAGGATGGACAAGCGGTTGCGTTCGAGGTCGCTTCGGCAATTGACGCATCCAAGGGGTTCAATGACCGCTCGTTGCAGCTGCGGGAAGACAGTTATCTGTCGAGGCGCCAGGTTGCCAAAATTCACACATAAATCGCCACCCAGTAAAGCCGTTGCCTTCGCAACATTATGTGCGCCCCAGTTTGTCAGCCCCCCATGAGCAACGATGGCTTTGTCGAGCAGCTTGTTCAAACTTTCGCTCCCGATACCAAGTGACAACGACCCGCTCGATCACGTCTGATCAGCTCTTCCTATAAGGTACACCTCTGCTGAAAATCCGAAATCATATCTTCCATTAGGGCGAGAGCTCTAACCTGAAATTGCAACCGCCGGGCTCGGTTGCCACTTCGCCGAAAGCGCGCATCTAAAGGTATATATGATTTCGGCCACCAGGAAGTTGGCGCACAGTCTCCCCCGACGAACGCTACAAGGAGACGCGAGATGCCGACGATGCGAGCAGCGGTGGTCGAAGCCGCGAATGGTCCCTTCCGGATTTCTGAATTGGAGCATCCGGTACCCAAGTCTGGCGAGGTGTTGGTTCGCATCTGGGCTAGCGGTGTGAATCCCCTGGATACGAAAATCCGTGCCGGAGCCGCGGCGCATGCCCGACATGAATTGCCTGCGATACTTGGAATCGATCTTGCCGGGGTCGTGAAGGAGGTTGGTGAGGGTGTGACGAGGTTTTCTCCCGGTGACGAGGTCTACGGGATGGCCGGAGGTGTGGGTGGTAATCAAGGATCACTTGCGCAGTACGCGGCGGTTGACGAGCGCCTTCTGGCAATCAAGCCGTCGAACATCTCAATGCGCGAAGCAGCGGCACTGCCACTGATCTTCATCACTGCATGGGAGGGGCTCGTCGACCGAGTGAACGTTCAGGCTGGACAATCAGTTCTCGTAATTGGTGCTGGCGGGGGCGTCGGGCATATCGCTGTCCAGATCGCAGTGGCGTTGGGAGCTGTCGTGTGTGCCGTCGATTCGGGGAGCAAGGGAGACTATCTCCGCAGCCTGGGAGCAACGCCGATCGACTATTCCTCCGATGACGTTGAGACCTACGTTGCAAAGCACTCCGGCGGCAAAGGATTCGATGTCGTTTACGACACCGTCGGCGGCGCGGGATTGGACGCCGCATTCAAGGCCATCGCCCGGTTCGGACACGTGGTGAGTTGCCTTGGTTGGGGAACTCATGCCCTGGCTCCCCTCTCGTTCAAGTCTGCTACCTACTCTGGTGTCTTCACTCTGATCCCACTGCTGACCGGTGATGGGCGTGAGCACCATGGCGATATCATGCGGGAGGCTACGAAACTGGTGGAGGCAGGGAAGGTGTCGCCACGCCTCGATGCGAGGACATTTACGCTCGAGACCGCTGCCAGCGCCCACGAACTAATCGAGACCCGAAAGGCCAATGGCAAACTTGTTGTTGACCTCGATTAATGGGGGTCGGCCCTTTCGCCTTTCCCCCAACCAAAGAACCTTGAGGAGAATACGATGCCCTTTGTGAATATCAAACTCGTGGATGGTGTATTTACCAGCACCCAAAAACACGCGCTGGCGAAGGCGATCACCGATGTCATGGTCAAGTTCGAAGGCTCCGAGGCATTCCGTTCCGTTACCTGGGTTCTGATAGAGGAGCTTCATACCGATGGCTGGCATATTGGCGGGCAACCCTTCGCGGGGCCATCCTCGCTAATGGAAACCCTTGGCCGCTCTAAGGCCGTCTACGAGATGATTGACGGGAACCCGACCTCTCGTGACGAGTTTGCAGCGGCGTTGCCACCCAAGGCCGAGGCCAGCTAGCCTTCAACAGCATCCATCTCGATTTCGATGGTGAGGGAACGGATACATGACCATCGACTACAACGAGACTACCAATCCTGCGCTCACCGGATTCAAGGGGCGTTGTCCGCGTTGTCAACGGGGACACCTGTTTAACGGGCTCCTGTCATTGGCGTCGTCTTGTGAGGTCAGTGGTCTGGACTATGCGTTCGCTGACCCTGCGGACGGCCCGCATTTTTCGCCATGAGTATCGTCGCCGTTCCTGCGCTTGCTTTCGCTCTGTGGCTCCAACTGACATTCGAGCCCTCGCTCTGGGTACATCTTTCAACTCTACCTTTAACCACGGCAGCATGTGTCGTGCTGTTGAGGCCTTTGAAAGGCTGGCTGGTATGCTCCCAATACTTTCATAAAGCCGAAGAAGGCCACATCGATCGGAACTGGCGAAGTTGAATGGAAGACCTCGCGTCGGCGCGGAGGCAGTCTTGTTCGCCGTCGGGATCACGGTCCGTTCGAACGACAGGTCCTTTGCTGCTAAACCAGACACACCAGATCTGTTCCACCCAGCCGTCCCCGCATGATCTTTTGCGAGCGAGACAAAGAGAAGGACATCCTCGCGTCTGGGTGTATGCAGAACTCGATGGGATTGCAGGGCAAACGGGTCCCGGCCATGATGACGCGGGACCCTGGCCTTTAAGCGATGTCTACGACGAGCTTTCCGTCAACCTGGCCGGCTTCAATCAACTCGTGGGCCGCCATCACATTCTCAAGTGTGAAGGACCGATCGTCGAGACGCGGCATCAACTGACCCCTTTCTGCAAGGCGCGTTGCTTCCCGCATGATGTCCCCGTGATGCTCACGACCTTCGCCAGTGAGTAGCGGAAGCAGTGTGAACACGCCGGAGTATGTCGCCGCCTTGAATGAAAGCGGGGCGAGGGCGTGCGAGCCCCAGCCGAGGCAGCTAACCACATGCCCAAAGCGGGCGACTGCCTTGAACGCAGTGTCCAGACCAGCGCCGCCAATCGTGTCGTAGACGACGTCGAATCCTTGCCCTTGTGTGTATTTGGCGACGTATTCTTCAACGGTTTCCGTGGCGTAGTCGATCGGCGTCGCATTGAGGCTCTTGATGTAGTCAGCCTTCCGGGCTCCATCGACTGCATAGACGTCCGCACCAAGAGATTTGCCAATCTGAACTGCTACGTGTCCGACCCCGCCACCGCCACCGAGGACGAGCACCTTCTGGCCAGCCCGGACGCCCACACGGTCCACGAGGCCTTCCCACGCCGTGATGAAGATGAGCGGTAGCGCAGCCGCTTCACGCATGGAAAGGTGAGATGGCTTAATGGCCAGCAGCCGTGCATCGACGGCCGCAAGTTCTGCCAGCGAACCTTGCACGCCGGCTACGCCGCCTGTCATGCCATAGACTTCATCTCCGCGGCGAAACCCCGTCACGCCTGCACCGACTTCTTCAACAATCCCGGCAAGGTCGATACCTAGGATTGCGGGAAGCGGATGACGGGCGTGAGCGGCTGCACCTGCGCGGATTTTCGTGTCCAATGGGTTTACGCCACTCACCTTTACGCGGACGAGCACCTGACCTTCGCCCGCAACCGGTCGTGCAATCTGCGCGACACGGAATTCGGTACCGTGATTTTCAAGAACTAATGCTTTCATCGTGCCCATAGGATTGATCCCTTTCACTTGATGTCAGCACTTTGCTCTGGAAGCTTCCGAATGGACATCATATAGCTTGCATGTTGATCATGCATTTTTGAATGGGTCGTAAGTCATGATGGAATGGAGCGACATTCGTCTTTTCCTTGCGATCGCGAGGGAAGGAACGCTGGGTGCGGCCGCGAGAAAGTTGGGCCTGACGCAGCCGACTATGGGAAGACGACTAAAGACTCTTGAGGCCGCGGTCGGCCACTCGCTGTTCCAACGCACACCGGACGGGTTTGTCCTGACAGATGAGGGTGCCGTCGTAATGGGGCACGCCGAGCGGATGGAGGAGGAGGCGATCGCACTCCAGCGCCAACTTGCGGGTACCGAGAACACGTTGTCCGGCACCTTGCGGATATCCTGCTCTGACTGGTTCGGCGTCCATGTTCTCGCCCCCATCCTTGCCGACTTCAGACGTGTGCATCCCAATGTAATCATCGAGATTCTCACTGACTCCAGGCTTTTGAACCTGGCGCGTCGCGAAGCCGATCTGGTTTTCCGGATACGGTCCTTCACGGAGCCGGAAGTCATTTCACGCAAGCTACTGCATATTCCCTATGGCCTGTATGTCGCCAAAGGATCGGACGACCCTTCGCCCGGCACAGGAGCGGGATTCAGCGTGATCATTATGGATGAGGCACTTGGAAGCATGCCCGATGTGGCTTGGCTTAAGGGCCGGTTCCCGAATGCGAAAGTTTCGATTCGAAGCAACAATCGCGATGTTCAGGCACGGTTATGCGCAGATGGTGCAGGTATGGCCGTTCTTCCGAGGCCGCTGGGGGACTCGATGGAGGGGTTGAAGCGTGTCGACGTGTCGGAGGCTCCCCCTGGAAGGGATACCTGGCTAGGGTATCATCAGGATCTACGACGCCTTCCACGGCTTCGAGCGGTTATTCAGTTTGTTGGTGAGCAAGCGCAAATAATACAGCGCCTATATCGCTAATGCCGCCTCTGCGCGCAGCGGGCGTATTTGAACGCTTGTCAGACCGCGGCCTACCCGCATCCAAGGCGTCCAAGGCTAGATCTGACTGGCCTCGTCCAGCAGGTCGACTCTCGTAGTCCGGGCGGAAGAAATTGCGCGTCGCAGGTCATGCTGCGCGCCTCTCCGGCGACAGACTTTGAAGCCAGTGTTCATGACGAGCCCGCGAATGCCCGCTCGTGGCTTATGAGGACTGCTGCGAAAACAGGATGCGATGGACGTCGGACATCTGCGCGCGGTGGATTCGAGATCGCTTCTAAAAAACAATTCGGCGGACGGCCCGTGATCCGAGCTTCTGATCTGGGCAGCAGCGAAAACAGGCCCGATGGCCGCCGGAAACGAGGCAATTCAAGCGTCCGTTGTTGGACCGGCGACACCTTGTAGTCTGGAGCAACACATTGGAGATTGGACACATGGCGCTCAGGCGGATGGACAACGTAGGAATCGTCGTCGAAGATCTGGGAGGGTCGATTGATTTCTTTCGCGAACTCGGCCTCGAGCTCGAAGGGCGGACCACGATCGAAGGTGAATGGGCCGGACGTGTCACTGGACTGGGCGATCAGCATGTCGAGATTGCCATGATGCGCACGCCAGACGGCCATAGTCGGCTAGAGCTCTCCCGCTTCCTCTCCCCGCCTGTGATTGCAGATCACCGGAACGCTCCGGTTAACGCCCTAGGCTACCTGCGCGTCATGTTCGCGGTGGACGACATTGACGAGACGCTTGAAAGGCTCCGCACCCGCGGCGCGCAGCTCGTAGGCGAAGTAGTCCA
Organism: Ensifer sp. Root127; assembly: GCF_001425225.1. Classification (NCBI taxonomy): domain Bacteria; kingdom Pseudomonadati; phylum Pseudomonadota; class Alphaproteobacteria; order Hyphomicrobiales; family Rhizobiaceae; genus Ensifer; species Ensifer sp. Root127. The sequence goes on along the minus strand of NZ_LMDX01000022.1, from coordinate 37,388 downwards.
GTATAGAGACGCTTACCGCCTCTGCTACGTCCGTGGGCCTGAAGGACTTCTCATCGGGCTCGCCCAAGAGCTCAACTGAGCGCAACAGACGACGAACAGCCAGAAGTCACCAATGTCTGCGAGTGCGTCCGAGGCGGGCCTGTTCGGGCCGGCTCGCCCACTAACGTCACCGTCAACTGCCTCGCGCCCAGCGCTCCCGCCGGCTCAAGGGTTGGAGATCGGGGCAACAGGCCGTTCAAACCTATCGGCAACGCCGTTGCTCGCGAGACTGTCGCGGATCTGCTGTCGAACCCAGTAATTTGCGGCGTCGCTGTCGGCGTGTTTTGCCCAAACCATGTTCACGGGCGGGAAGGTCAATGATACTGGCAACGGGCTGACCTCCAATCCCAATAGCGGCCCGTATCGTTCTGCAATCCGCGCAGGCACTGTGGCTATGACGGGGCTGAGCTGCGCCGCGGACAGAACGGACATGTAGCCTGGTGCCGCTGCAACAACGTTGAGATCCACCCCCGCAATCTCCAGCGCATCTTTGATGCACCCATGCAAGGTTTCATTCTGGGATATAGTCGAATGTTCAGCGGACAGATATTCGTCAAGTCCAACGGGATTAGACAGTGCGATAAGGTCTGGATTGAAGCAACAAGCCACTCCCGTCTCGTAAAGCTTCTCAAACGATCGGCGGCTTGTCAGGGTATAGGTGCAGCCAACGGCAAGATCTATCGACCCGTCCTCAAGGGAAGGCTCCATCGCCTCGTACGGGAAGACGCGCGCGAGTATCTTGATGCCGGGAGCGAGCCGTCGCAAACGCGCCGTCAAATCCGGAATAAGCAAGAGTTCGATTTCCGGAGACATTGCAACGCGAAAAATTCGTTCCTCTGTAGCCGGATCGAACTCCTCGCCGCCTGTCAGCGCCAATTGGGCTTGCCGCAACGCCTTGCGCACGGGCACGGCGAGGCTCCGGGCTCGCGCGGTAGGTTGCATAACCTGTCCGACGCGTATGAATAACTCGTCCTGTAACAGCACGCGCAACGTCGAAAGCGAATGGCTCATCGCTGGCTGTTGGATTTTCAAGCGTCGCGCGGCTTTCGTAACATTTCCTTCAGCCATCAACGCATCGAAAGCGACGAGGAGATTGAGATCGAAGGAGCGAAGATTGAAATGATCGATAGTTGTCATGACCTGCATCGATTTGCGTGCTGATGCCCCGGAACATATTTGCTCTCCAGGGCAGTTCAAGGCCTGAGTTCTGGAAACCTGACAGCATCTGGAGTTTTTTAATGCACACACGCCGTTCGCTTCTCATCAACACAGCTGGATTTGCGGTCGCCGCCGGGACCGTGGCAGCGTTTCCGGCTGGCGTCTTTGCCAAGGCGCCCATCGTCGGCACGCAAGCCGCCGGCTTTTATCGGATAAAGCTCGGCGACTACGAGATTACCGCCCTCTCCGACGGCACGGTGAAGCTGCCGATGTCCAAAATCTACAGAAACATGGATGAAAAGGAGATCGGCACTTACCTGACTGACCGGTTTCAATCGAGCTCTAGCGAAACGTCTGTCAATGCCTTCCTTGTCAACACGGGCGGGCGCCTGGTTCTCATCGATACCGGCACGGGCGACCTGATGGGCCCGGCGTTGGGCAAGCTTGCGACCAATATCCGTGCAGCGGGTTACAACGTCTCCGACATCGACGACGTCATTCTGACCCACATCCACGCCGACCACTCAGGCGGGCTCGTTGCCAACGGCAGCCGCGTGTATGAAAACGCCGTCCTACATGTCAACCAGCGAGAGGCCAAGTTTTGGCTAAACGCAGATGCCAAGGCTAAAACAGACAAGGTGCTCGGCCCGCAGATCGCTCAGGCTGAGAAATGTGTCGGCCCCTATGTCGACGCCGGCAAATTTGAAACCTTCGATGACAATGGTACGCCTGTTGCGGGTTTTGGAACAATCCTGCTGGCCGGTCATACACCTGGTCACAGCGGTATCGTCGTGGAGAGCAATAGCGAAAAGATCGTGTTCTGGGGTGATATCGCCCATGGCGATGTTCTCCAGTATGATCATCCGGAAGTGACTGTCGAATTCGACGTGGATCAGAGCGCAGCAGCATCGACCCGGGCAGCCGCGTTCGCCGAAGCCGCTGATCAGCGGTATTTGGTCGCCGGTGCCCATCATGCGTTTCCTGGGATCGGCCACGTTCGTCGGGATGAGAGCAATTATGACTGGGTGCCGCTGGTCTATCGTGCCCAGTACTAACGCCGTTAGACCCTGCCAGGTGGGCACGGCTTTATCGAAAAACAGACCGCCATTCACAACGAAAGTTGTGGATGGTGTTTCGTTGGCTGCAGAGCCCAGTCCCACGGTGGTCTGTTTGGGCTTTTGTCGGCATCATTCGGTTCGAAGTCTAATTGTGACGGGTGGATCGTTGGAGAAATGGGCAATGGTTCGAGAGCAACGTTCTACCGCCTACCCCGGAGTTCCCGCAGGATAGTTATCGGCACATGACCTGCCTTGTGATCCCTGAGGGGGTGAATTTCTTTCCCGGCTCATGAAACCAAATACTTCATGTCAGCATTGAGAATGTCATGGGCGGACTAGTGAAACGAGGGGCATTCCAAGAATGCTCGCTCGTCAAGCACGAGGGCGTAGCTTCATGCCCTCTAAAAAGGGGTTCAAGTTGGAAATCGCAGATGCAACAAAATCGGAAGCAGTCCCTCCCATCCGCAACCGCGTTGAAGATGGGCTCCACGTTGCGTCGCCTCTCCCTCTCTTAGACGAAATCACCCCGGATCGGACCTCGCCCCTTGGTCTCGAACAATATATCGCCGGCCGCATTCTGGTGAGCGGGGACAGTCCAGCATGGACCGATATGTTCGTGCAGGTCTACTCCCGCCACATTAAGCAAGAACCGTTTCTTGTACCGGCTGTCGCCGAACCGCTCATCGTTTGGGTCATGTCGGGGGAAGCCATCGTCGAAGAACGAGAGCTGGATGGAGAATGGGTCTCCAATATCGTAACAGTCGGTGACTTCTTCCTCACCCGCTCTCCGACACCCTATGAAATGCGTTGGCGCGCGACCGGCCCGGCCCCTTTTCAGGTGATGCACCTTTATCTGTCAGTTCCTCTCTTCGAACGCGTGGCAGAGGTGCTTAGCGGCGATGCGCCTCCCGCACTGCGTGATGTATCGGGCGGCAAAGACGAGCAGCTTTCGCATCTTCTGGCGTTGATTCATCAGGAACTTACCGCTGAAGGCAAAGGTAGTCAGCTGTTCGTCCAGGGGCTCGCTCAGAGCCTGGCCGTCCACCTCATCCGTAACTATGCGTCGAGTGAGACTGACATCGGCCGGCAGACAGCACTTCCAGGCTTCAAGCTTCGACGGGCTATTGCCTACCTCGAAGGCCACCTGGCCGACCCGTTCAATCTCGCTCAGCTCGCCGGAACAGTTGGCATGAGCGAATTCCATTTCAGCCGTCTGTTCAAAAAGGCAACAGGCCTTTCGCCCTCCCGATACTTCATCCGCCAGCGCGTTGCTAAGGCACAGCAGCTCCTACAGGAAACGGACACGAGCATTATCGAGATCGGCATGTCCGTCGGCTATTCGAGCCCCAGCCACTTTGCCCAGGTCTTCCGGCGCGAGACGGGTCTGCCGCCGAGCCACTACCGCCGGGGTTAGTTTCTTCGCCTGTTGCGATTTGAGCAAAATCGCAACAGGTCGAGCAAGGCCCCGAGAGAAGGGCAAGCATGAAACACTTAGGTTCCTCCTTGTCGAAACGAAACGCCCACCGAGGTGGTGGGCTTCAAGACAAGGAATGAAGACAATGACCAACCTCAACGGAAAGATCGCACTGGTAACCGGCGCATCAAGCGGCATTGGCGCCGCTACCGCGGTAAAGCTCGCTGAAGCTGGCGCAAAGGTCGGCCTCGCGGCTCGCCGCACCGAAAAGCTCGAAGATCTCAAGAGCCGGATTGAAGCCAAGGGCGGTGAAGCTCTTGTGATCGAGATGGATGTGGTCGATGCGGCGTCGATCGAAATGGGCGTCAAGAAGCTTGTCGATACCTACGGCTCGATCGACATCCTGGTCAACAATGCTGGCCTGATGCCGCTCTCCGACATCGACCAGTTCAAGGTCGACGAGTGGCACCGGATGGTGGACGTGAATGTGAAGGGCCTGCTCAACACGACGGCCGCCGTTCTGCCCCAGATGATCAAGCAGCATTCCGGCCATATCTTCAACATGTCGTCGATTGCTGGTCGCAAAGTGTTCAAGGGTCTGTCTGTCTACTGCGCCACAAAACATGCGGTAACTGCCTTCTCGGACGGGCTGCGCATGGAAGTCGGACAGAAGCACGGTATCCGCGTCACCTGCATCCAGCCAGGCGCTGTCGCAACCGAGCTCTATGACCACATCACCGACCCGGGCTACCGCAAGCAGATGGATGAGCTTGCCGGTCAGATGACCTTCCTCCAGGGCGAGGATATCGGCGACACCATCGTGTTTGCCGCTCAGGCCCCGGCTCACGTGGATGTCGCCGAGCTGTTCGTCCTGCCCGTTGAACAGGGTTGGTGAAAGCCGGCCCTAATAGGGACCCCGCCTATGCGCGGGGGCTCCCTTCGAGGGAGAAAACAATGAAGGAAATACCTGCATCTCAAGCCTATCGTCTTCTCGAGCAAGGACCCATTGTCTTGGTCACGACAAGCCAAAATGGAAAGCCAAACGTGATGACGATGGGCTTTCACATGATGATCCAACACGCCCCGCCGCTGATCGGATGCGTTATCGGTCCCTGGGACCACAGTTATCAGACCCTTCGGAACACTGGCGAATGCGTGATTGCTGTTCCCGGTCTCGATCTCGGTGAGACGGTCGTTGACGTCGGAAACTGCTCCGGCGACCGGATGGACAAGTTCCAGAGGTTTGGCCTCAAGACACGGCCGGCCAAGGACGTTTCCGCCCCGCTCATCAACGATTGTCTGGCAAACATCGAGTGTCGGATCGTTGATACCACCCTCACTGATCCCTACAACCTCTTCGTCCTTGAGGCGACGAGGGTCTGGATCAACGAAGACCGCAAAGAGCGTCGGATGATGCATCACCGGGGTGACGGCACCTTTACTGTCGACGGCGGCACGCTCGATCTCAAGGACCGCATGGTGAAATGGCGCCATCTCCCGTGACGGGCGCCGTTCGCAACATTCAAAACCAGAAGGAGACGTCATGTCCGCATATCTCGTGGTCGATCTCGACATCCACGATCCACAGGCGATCGAAGACTATCGATCCAAGGCATTGCCGCTTGTCGCAAAGGCAGGTGGGCGCCTTATCTCTCTCGATGCCGAGCCGCTTGAGCTCGAAGGCTGGCAGGCGACCAATATGCTGATCATCGAGTTTCCCGACAAGGAAGCGATCCGCCAGCTGTTTTCATCGCCAGAATACGCACCGCTTGCGACGCAACGCCAAGCCGCTGCGCGATCCCGCATCATTGCCCTCGCCGGGGTCTGAAAAGCGCAAAAACCCGACCGATCTTGCATGGGTCAGCGAAAGTTAAACTTGAGGATCAATCACAATGGCTCGGATCGGAATGAATTGAAAGGAGACCCGAAATGGCCGAACTGACCAACGTGGCCTACTTCACTGCAAAGCCGGGCCGCTCGACAGATCTGGGTAAGGAGCTGCTTCAACTCGTTACCCCTTCCAGACGTGAAGCGGGCTGCCTCCGCTATGAGATCCACCAATCCAACGACGTCTCAGACGTTTGGATGGTGCTCGAAGACTGGAGGTACGAATCCGACTTCGATCTTCACATGGGGACGGGTTACGTCCAGGCCTTTATGGCGAAGCTACCGGATCTGTGCTCCGAAGACGTGGAAATTTGCGGCTATCAGCAACGATCCCCGCAGGTCTGAGATAGGAAAGGAGTACATCAAATGGGCACGCAAAACGCAAAAGTCTGGCTCGTGACCGGTTGCTCGACCGGCTTGGGTCGCTACATCGATGAGCATCTCCTGGAAGCCGGCGAAAAAGGTGTGGTCACCGCACGCAAGACCGACAAGGTCGCTGACTTTCAACGGCGAAGCCTTGATCCTGCCCCTCGATGTCATCGACCGCGATCAGTGCCGGCAAGTTCTAGAAGCTGCCAAGGTCCACGTCGGTCGAATTGATGTTGTGATCAATAATGCTGGTATCGACTTCTTCGACGCGATCGACTGATGGACAGGATGCCCGACGCCTATTCGACGCCAATTTCTTCGGCACTGCCAACACCATCGATGCGCTACTTCCGCGCTCTCGCCGCAGTAGCACTATTGTCAATCTGACATCAATCGGCGGCATAGTCGGCTATACCGGCGTTGGGTATTATTGCGCGACGAAATTCGCAGTCGAAGGCCTGTCGGATACGCTTCGGGCAGAAGATCCTCTCGGCGAAGCGTTTCGAAGGAAAAGTCGCCATCGTAACGGGGCGGGAACTGCACGGAAGGTGGCCCTGAGTGGGGCAAAGGAATAACGACAAATGCCCGGGCGTTGTGCCTGGGCTTTTGACTGTCGTTGTTCGTCCGATTAGCGGCGGGCGTCGAGACTGTATCGTCCCGCGCCGAACGCGACCACCTGCAGCAGACCACCGGCCATCGCGATATTCTTGAAGAAGTGGATGAACTGGTTCAGGTCGCCGAGGTTGTTGTGGAACGTGACGGCCGTTGCGACACTGAAGAATGCAAGAATAAGGGCCACGACGCGTGTCTGGAAACCCAGGATGAGCGCGAAGCTGCCGATGACTTCCGTCACCACCGCGGCGCCGTAGGAAAGAGAAGGGAAAGGCAGACCCACCATGTTGATGTAGCCGATCGTACCAGCCGGATCGGAAATCTTGCTGATGCCGGAAAGAAGGAAGATTGCGGCCAGAAGGACACGGCCCGCAAGCGGTGTCACACCGTTGATCAGGGCCGATTGGGAAATGGTTTCAACGCGTTGAGCGATTGCATCGGAATAGGGCATGGACGTTCTCCTGAGTTGGGCGTAGCCACCGTGGCTGCGTCTTGAGAAGAAATTGCCATCATCCGATCCAACGAAAAAGCTGGTTAATTTCTCCTATTATCATCGATTTTTTCGAATGGTAGCGACAAAGAAAAACCCGCGCTCTTGAATGCGCGGGTCCGGCTGGAGGGTCGTGTAAATCAGATGACGGAGAGGAGGCCTCCGTCCACTATGAGGGCCGTGCCGGAAACATAGCTCGATAGGTCCGAGCCGAGGAAGGCTACGGCGTCTCCAACCTCCGATGGCCTGCCAAGCCGGCGAAGGGGGGTCCTTTGACGGAAGCCTTCGGAGGCTTGCGCGATCCCTGGGCTTGTGCGGAGAAGCTCGGTGTCGATTGTGCCAGGTGCGACGGCATTCACGCGGATGCCGCCAGGGCCAAGAGCATCGGCCAATGATTTCGCCATGAGCACGACCCCGCCCTTGCTCGTCGAGTAGGCAACCGTGATTCCGGCGCCAGCAATCCCGCCCATGCTTGCCATTAAGACGATGCTGCCCTGTTTACTGAGCGCTTTCATCTGACGGGCGGCAGCCTGGGCACCAAACAGCGGGCCGTCGAGATTGATGGACATCAGCCGGCGATAATCCTCTTCAGGAACCTCGGCGCCATCGGTCCTTAACGTGATGCCGGCGTTTGCGACCATGACGTCGACACCACCGAATTCCTCCGATGCAGCGATCAGGGCGTCATTGTCAGCCTTACGGCTAACGTCCGCCTTTACGAAAACGGACTGCGCGCCGAGCTTCTGGATCTCGCACGCAGTCGGCTCGCCGCCTTCGCGCGGGGCCTCAACGACGTCTGAGACGATGACTGTCTTGGCACCATGCTCTGCTGCCCGAATGGCGATTGCGCGCCCGATACCGCTTGATGCGCCGGTTACGATGACGACCTTGCCGTAAAGAATGTTACTATTGCTCATGATGGTGATCCTTAAAGCTCAGGCACTTTGGGAGCCGAGGGAGGAAGGGCGCCGAGCTGCTGCAGAAGGTAGTAGAGGTTGGCGACACCCCAATGCTCGACGATCTGGCCGTTACGAATGCGCATGGCATCGACCGTTTCGAATTTGATCTTCCGGCCGGTTGGCTCGATCCCAAGAACTACGCCCTTGTGGGTGCCGTGGTAGGTCTTGAAGGTCGTGACAATGTCTCCGTCGACCGCCTGCCAGTGGATCTCGGCACGGAAATCCGGGAAGGCTTCACGAAGGGCGTGATAGAGACGACGCGCACCTTCCTTGTCCGGCGTTCCGCCTGGCTGTGGCGTATGGTCAAGAAAATCGTCGGCGAACAGTTCGTCGAAGAGCTCGAAATCGCCGCCGGACTGCACTTCAAGTGTGTTGCGACGTACGACAGCCTTTGGTGAAGCCTGTTGGTCTGACATGAGATGATCCTTTCTAGCTTCGGAGTCAGAGTTCGAAACCACCGATCGTCATGCCGCCGTCGACGGTCAGCATGTGTCCGGTGACATAAGATGCGGGGTTAGAGGCAAGCCAGATCGCTGCAGCCGCGATCTCCTCGGGCCTGCCGCCGCGTTTGGCGGGAATGGCGTTTCGCGCAAGCGCTGCGAAACCCGGATTCTGCTGGCTGTTTGCCACGACCATTGGAGTTTCGGTCCAGCCGGGTGCGATTGCGTTGACCCGAATGCCATGAACTGCGTTCTCCATAGCGGCAACACGGGTCAGGCCATGCACGCCGTGCTTTGACGCAGCGTAGGCGCTCATCCCACCGGGGCCCGTCAGCGCAGCAACCGAGGCGGTATTGACAATCGCGCCACCGCCACTCCGCTTGATGAGTGGGATCTGGTATTTCATTCCAAGAAATACGCTCTGCAGATTGACAGCGATGACGCGCTGGAAATCCTCCAGCGGGTAATTTTCGATCGGCAGCGCAGGACCAGTGATGCCGGCATTGTTAAAGGCGGCATCGAGCCGCCCCGATGTTGAACCGATCTGCTCAATCCAGCTGCCAACTTGGATTTCGCTCGATACGTCGAGCTCCGTCATGAAGGCCCGAGCGTCTCCAGCCCCGATCAGCTCGGCAGTCTCGGCAAGTCCTTCGGCGTTTCTATCAGCGATATGCACCGTGGCGCCTTCCTGGGCGAGCCCGATGGCTAAGGCGCGTCCAATGCCTGAACCTGCTCCTGTGATGGCTGCTACTTTCTTGGCGAAAAGTTGAGACATAACTTCCCCTTGCCAGCGGCGCTAAAGGCTGGTCCGCTTGGAGGTTGATATTTTTGGGCGGGTTAGCGGCGTTAGCCACGAGCTGCGACAAGGGCCGCGGCAGTACGGGCGACCAGTTCGCCCTGATGGTAAGCACCTGCCAGATCGATTTGGGAAGGCTTACGGGAACCGTCGCCTCCGGCCACGGTCGTTGCGCCATAAGGGGCGCCGCCAACAATCTCTTCCATGTTCATCTGGCCCTGATGGCTGTAGGGCAGGCCGACGATAACCATGCCGAAATGCATGAGGTTGGTAATGACTGAGAACAAGGTGGTTTCCTGCCCGCCATGCTGCGTGCCTGTCGACGCGAACGCGCCACCTACCTTGCCGTTCAGGGCGCCGCGTGCCCACAGACCGCCGGCCTGGTCGAGAAAAGCTGCCATCTGCGACGACATGCGGCCGAAGCGGGTTCCCGTGCCGACGATGATTGCGTCGTAGTCGGCCAGCTCTGCAACGGTTGCGACTGGCGCATCCTGGTCAATTTTGAAATGGGCTTTTTCGGCGATTTCGAGCGGCACAGTCTCCGGCACACGCTTGATCGTGACCTGTGCGCCGGTGTTGCGAGCGCCCTCTGCGATCGCGCCTGCCATGGTTTCGATGTGGCCGTAGGACGAGTAGTAAAGAACGAGTACTTTGGTCATTGTGCGTCTCCTTCGAGTTGGTTTCGATGAAGACAAACTGCAGGGTTCCAGCATTTCGAAACAGCCGGATAAAATGATCTCTTACGTTCGAAAAATTAGAAAAGTCGACACGCCCCCGCCGCCACCTTTGAAGCAACCCCGTCTGTCGACGCGTTCGCTTTGCGCACCACTGCCGATCTTGAAAAATAGAATGTATAAAAAAGGCGGCACTCGGAGCGCCGCCTCGGTTTTCGTTAGGCTTATTGCCACGTCGTGACCGGCATTGACTTCATTTTCTCGACGTCCTTCCTTGGCGGCAGTCCGAACATCCGCGCATATTCGCGCGAGAACTGAGACGGGCTGTCATAACCGACGTTGAAGCCGGCCGACGCAGCATCAAGGGCCTGTGCGATCATCAGTCTGCGCGCTTCCTGGAGCCGGATTTGCTTCTGATACTGCAGGGGACTCATCGCGGTGACCGTTTTAAAATGATGGTGGAACGACGAAACGCTCATGTTCACTTGCGCTGCGAGATCTTCCACTCGTAAAGCGCGGTCGTACTGGCTCCTGATAATCGCGACCGCCTTGTTGATCTGGCTGAGCTTGCTCTCCGCGATGGCAATCTGCCGAAGACGGTCGCCCTGGTCGCCCAAAAGCAGGCGATAGATGATTTCCCGTTCGGCAAGGGGCGCCAGCACGGCGCGATCGCTGGCGCGGCCGGATTCCAGAAGTTCCGCCAAGCGGATGACGGCGTTAAGAAGCTCTGTCGGCACGTCGCTGACTGCAATGCCTCGCTGCGGCTCCTCGTCGCGAATGCCCCCGGGAATGGCTGCGCCGATCACATCAGCAATCGCTGCAGGTTCGAGATCGAGCCGCAGACACAGATAGGGATGATCGCTGGACGCGTCGAGGATTTGACCCGCGATCGGCAGATCAACGCTCACGATCAGGAACTTCATCGGCTCGTAGACAAAGGCCTCTTCCGCAAGTCTCGTCTGCTTACGTCCTTGCGCTACAAAACAAACGGCAGGCTTATGGAGGAGAGGAATTGGCTCAGTCGGCGTGACCGACCGAAGAATGTTCAATCTTGCAATCCCGGTTTCAGTTACGCCATCGATCGTCGCATTGTTCGCCAGGATACCGGCCAGCCGTTCAATCATTCTGTTTCTCAAATTACCGGGCAACTACCAGAAAACCTATCGGCATTCGGTGGCGCCGACAATCCTGTTCAGCTTAGCCCCAACTTAGCCGCCGACCTGAGCGATAACCTCTCGCCTCCTGCCCGAAACAGACTTTTGGGGTTCGCGTTTTCAACAGTTCCAGCTGTTCGGATGGCAGTTCGCCTTACTCCTAGATCTGCGAGACTATCGTCAGGGAGCATAGATAGCGCGTGTTTCGTTCTTCTCAGCGGAATGCCCCCATGGTGCCCTCAAAGGTTGCAGATACCTATGAGGGATGCCGCCCGCAGAGGGGCGGCCCCGATCATCAATCCTTGAGCAGGCTCAGAGCGACCAGCGGACGTCCGAACTGCTGAAGGGAGCCAGATGTGTTCAGCGTCCCCAGGTCGGTAGGCGCAAAGCCTAAGGTCGCGATGAGGTTTGAAACCTGTCTGTTGGCTTGGGAATGATTGCCCGAAAGGAACAACACCCGCTTTCCGGTACCCTTGTTCGGATCGGCTGCCAACACCGCTGCTGGAAGGGTGTTGAATGCCTTGACCAGCGTCGCGCCGGGAAAATACTCAGCTACTACCTCCGACGAGAGGCGGCCACCGAGATCGCGAGGGGTGAAAGCTGGGAAGTCGATCGCATTCGTGGCATCGACGATAATACGGCCATTCCAGTTCGTGAGGGTCTTCGACACCTCTGGTACCGCGTCATAGGGGACTGCGAGGATGATGACATCGCACTGAAGCGCGTCCTTTAGTTCGACGGCCTTGACCGTGCTGCCAAACTTGTCGTTGATAATGGTGAGCGAGAAGGGGCCGCGGGTATTGGCGATAACTGCTGCCACCCCGGCTGCATGAAAGCGTTCCGATAGAGCCGAGCCGATAGCGCCCGAGCCGATGATTGCATATGTGGTCATCGTGGTTCTTCCGTTGTTGGGATGGATGTTAAGGTTCAGCTGAAGTTGTCGGGCAGAGGAATGAACTCGTCGTCGCCCGGTACTCCCGGAAATCGGCGTTTCCGCCAGAGATCTGCAGCGTGCCGGATGCGTTCTTGATCGGTGGCGACGAAGTTCCAGCGAATGAAGCGTTTCTCCGGAAGCGGTTCCCCGCCAAACGCCAGAAAGCGCGAAGCCTCGTTGGCTTTAACGACGATCTCGGCGCCAGGCTTGAACACGATCAAGCGATCAGGCCCGAAAGTGCCGTCCTGCCCTGCGACCTCGACAGATCCGCTCACCACGAAGATGGCACGCTCCACATGTTCACCATCAATCCTGTATCGGCCTCCTGCCTGAAGCTGGATCTCGGCCGAGAACAGGTCTGAGAATGTGGCTGCGGGAGATTTGCTGCCGTGGAGTGTGCCCGCCAGGAGTTTCATCGTGATCCCGTCGCCATTTACGCCGGGAAGTGTATCTGCAGCGAGATGCTGAAATAGCGGGTCGGTTTCTTCATACTGCCGGGGAAGGGCTATCCAGCTCTGCAAGCCCGTGAGTTTGCCGCCCGTATGGCGCACGTCATCCGGTGTCCGTTCGGAATGAACAATGCCTGATCCCGCCACCATCATGTTGACTTCACCGGGACTGATAGACTGAACGTAACTTTCGCTATCCCGATGCAACAACTCGCCTTCAAGAAGGTAGGTGAGGGTGGAGAGGCCTATATGCGGATGGGGCCGGGTATCGATACCTTCGCCCTCGCCAAACCTGACGGGACCGAAACTGTCGAGAAAGATGAATGGACCGACCATCTGCCGCATCGCCGCCGGAAGGGCACGGCGAACAGAAAAGCCACCGAGATCCCGCGTAGAAGGCAATATCACCTGTTCGATGTCAGCTGTGGATAGATACGACATTGTCGTCTCCGGGTGGGTTCGTTTCAATGTCTGAAACCTAGTGCCGCTGGACGTTTCGGAAAACTCAGATAATTTCGGCGAAAACGGTCGAGGAAATCGAAATGTCAGATCCGGGTCAGCCCACGCTTGATCAGCTCCAAGTCTTCATCACAGTTGTCGAAACAGGCAGTTTTGCAGCCGCGTCGCGAAAGCTGAACCGGGCGACTTCGGTGATCAGCTACACCATCGCCAACCTCGAGGCACAGCTGGGCGTCACACTCTTTGACCGGCTTTCGACCAAGAAGCCTCAGTTGACGTTGGAAGGCCGAACTGTCCTCGCTGAGGCTAAAAGCGTCGCCCATGGGATCGATAACCTCCGCGCTAAAGTCAAGAGCATGCTGCGCGGTGTGGAGCCGGAAGTTCATCTTGCGCTCGATGTCATGCTTCCTGCAGCGCGCGTCATGGACGCGCTTAAGGCCTTCAGACGGGAGTACCCGAGCGTGTCGCTGCGGCTGTATGTCGAAGCCTTGGGAGCCGTCACCCAATTGGTGCTGAACCGGACAGCGACTATCGGCATCAGCGGTCCCCTGGATGTGGAGATAGCAGGCCTGGAGAGGATCGGCGTCGGCTTCGTGAAGCTTATACCCGTGGCATCGCCAGAACATCCCCTCGCCGGCAGCTCACATCCGCCAGGTGCTGCACGCGGCCATATCCAGCTTGTATTGACCGACCGATCACCGCTCACACAGGGCCACGAGTTCGCAGTGGTCGGCAACCACACATGGCGGCTCGCCGATCTGGGTGCGAAACACATGCTTCTCAAGGAAGGTATCGGTTGGGGGAATATGCCGGAACCTATGGTATGCGATGATATCGTAGCGGGGCGACTCGTCCAACTCGACCTTCCTGATTGCAAGGGCGGCCCCTACCGTCTTCAAGGGGTCTATCGCACCGACACGCCGCCCGGCCCTGCCGCTCGGTTCCTGCTAGACCACTTTCAGAGCCAGGATACCGATGATCCCATCGCAGCCGACTAGAGCTTTGCAAGAATGAGGCAAGGAGCAGGTAGCAAACATCTACCGCTCCAGAGTTCGCCGACGGTAGCTTTTCGTGCGTGCGCATGGCGTCATGATACGCAACATGATCCTCTTCACCAAAGATGGCATCGACAATCTCAAAAACATCATCAAGGTCCGCACGGACGCCGACGACGCATCACCAAAAACGGTTCCTTGAACCAGTGTGCCAGCACCCCATGCAATGCCGCCTTTGAATTCATCGAGGCGATCACGACGACACCTCGGCTGCGATTACTTAATCTGCACATCGAATGGACAAGCTGTCTGCTCACGTGCCGGATTTTCCGGCAATCTGGTCTCCTGGCATAGGTTCGAGCGCCGCAGCCAGGATGTTACCGCCTGGCCCGGCTTTTGCTTCCTCCTTCTGAAGCACGAACTCAAGGATTGGGCAGACGATGTGGAATGGATTGTTGCTATCGCTGTTGCTGAGCGTTTCGATAGGGTTCAGTGTCAAGGGAGCGACTTCCGGATTGAACGAACATGTTGAGGAGGCGCGCGGTAACGCGGTGCGGACAACAGTCCACACATCCGTCGGCCTGACTGCGCTCGGTCTGGTGTTCAGCTATCAAGGCCTCTGGCTTGGCGTCGCGGCGGTGTTGTTTGGGATCGGGCTTTCGCTCGTGGCCGCCCGACTGGTTTCGCCTACGATCTCGCTCGTCATCTCGACTGTGGCTCTCTGCTCCTACCTTCACCTGGCGGGCCCGTTAGTTTTAACCGTTTGACCGCCGGCCGGAGAACCGGCGCGATTTCGAGCACTGACCTCATGTTCGCAACCGCGTCCTCACCTCGGTCACGACCGCGTCCATGGCAATGTCGTGCCATTGCGGACGGATACTCTCCATCTTCTGCAATTCGAACCCCACCCCGATCACAAGGGGCTTTGGTGTGAGACCGGCGAGCGTACGGTCATAATAACCGCCGCCATAGCCCAGACGGAAACCGCCTTCGTCGAAACCCACCACAGGTGCGATCACGATCGAGGGTTTGATATCCTGCCCGGCGGCCGGTATCGGTATGCCCCACACGCCCCTTTCCAGCGGTTCACCCTGTCGCCACGATCGAAAGCTTAATGGCCGCGCATTTGCGACAACCACCGGCAACAGGCAGTTGGCGCCACGGGCAACAAGCGCGTTCATCCAGGGACGTAGATCCGGTTCGCCCCGAAACGGCCAGTAAAGAGCGATCGCCTTGCCTTCAACGTCGGGCAAGAGTGCATCAATCGCTGCTTGGATAGCCTGCGTCCACGTGGCGCGTTCCGCGGCAGATCGTGTTTGTCTTGCATTGATGAGCACTTGACGCTGTTGGTGGCGCCAAACATAGGTCGAAGCTGGGTTTGCCTGCTCGAGTCCCATATATGCAGCATCTACCTCGCTCATGAGACATGGGGGAGACGAATAGGTCGGCGGAATGTCGTCCTCATTGTTCCGGTTCATGATCGTCTGCCTTTCTCCTGATCTCGCGAAGTTTCGAAATTCAGTTCCTGCGGTCGCCTTGATTATCATTCCGATTTCAAGAACAATAGGGCAGTTTCATTCTTCTTGCAGGCTAAAATGGACTTCACGAGCCTTGAAATCTTTCTCGCTGTCGCCGAGCATGCCAGCGTGACGCGCGCTGCCGTCGCGGCCGAACGCGCGCCTTCCAACGTGACGAACCGCATTCGCGCACTTGAGGAAGAGCTGGGCGTTGAACTCTTCAGTCGCGAAGGCAAGAAGATGACCCTCACGCGGGATGGCCGCCTGTTTCGCTCATATGCCTGCCGTCTGATTGCGCTTGGGAAGGAGGCACGCAGTGCGTTGAACCCGACGCGCATGCCAAATACGCTCCGTCTAGGCACTATGGAAAGCACGGCTGCCGCGCGCCTGCCCCTGGTGCTGCAGGCGTTCAACCTGGCTCACCCGGATATCTCCGTGCGGTTGACAATGGGATCGTCAGAGGAATTGACCCGGGCCGTCCTCGCCGAGGAAATCGACTGCGCGTTGATCGCACGGATGCCGATCGACATTGTCGATGCGCCGTCAGACCTGCCCGGTGATCTTGACGCTGAGCCGATATACCGGGAAGAAGTTCTCATCGTGCTGCCGGCGTCCCACCCGCCGATCGCGACGGTTGCGGACGTGCGCGTTGCTTCCCTTGCGGCGCTTGAGCCCGGCTGCACCTACCGGCGCATGGCGGAGAAATGGACCAGGTCAGCCGGATCGATTACAACCACGGAAGTCTCTTCATATCATGCGATTTTGGCGAGCGTCGCGTCCGGCGACGCGATCGGCGTGGTGCCGAGATCCGTATTTGATCTCATGGACTGGGGGGCGGTCAGGATATACCCGTTGCGCGATGTTGAGACGTTGCTTGTGAGCCGCAAGGACAGACGCTCTCCGGCGGTCGAGATCCTGCATCAAGCGATGCTGGCCAATCTCGGCTCATACGCACACTGACCTTCTCGGCTGGCAGCCGGCTGGACCGATTCTTACATGCACTGCCAAAAACGGAAACTTCCATGGACGCTTCACCCAACATCGTGCCTCCTTCAAAGCCGCCCCGCCGTTTCTTTGTGCCAATTCTCGCCGGGGCGACACTGCGCGAGCGCCTTGTTGGCTGCCTCGGGGCGCTCGTTGGTATTCTGCTGACCGGCATGATCAGCGGCAGCGTCTTTGGTGGCGGTGCCAGTCTTCCTCTGATCGTGGCGCCCATGGGTGCATCCGCCGTTCTCCTGTTCGCCGTGCCGGCCAGCCCGCTTGCTCAACCCTGGTCGATTATCGGGGGCAATACGATCTCGGCCTTTATCGGCGTCCTGTCGGCGATGCTGGTGCCCGATCCGCTGATCGCGACGGGTATCGGCGTCGCGCTCGCGATCGCTGTGATGTCGTTTGCCCGCTGCCTCCATCCGCCAGGCGGTGCAGCGGCCCTGACCGCGGTGCTTGGTGGGCCGGTCGTTGCAAGTTGGGGGCTTTTGTTCCCGCTGGTGCCCGTCGCGCTGAACTCCTGCCTGCTGGTCGGGCTTGGCGTGCTGTTCCACAAAGTGGCGAGACGCAACTATCCACATGTTCCGGTGCCCGTTGCAAACGCGCATCAGACGGTTGATCCGCCTTCGGATCGGCGCGGTGGTTTCACGGGCGCAGACGTCGACGCTGCACTCGAAGCGCTGGAGGAAACATTCGATATCACCCGGGACGATCTCGAACGGTTGTTGAGGCAGGTCGAATTGCAGGCTGCGATCCGCGCGACGTCGAATATTCTGTGCAGGGATATCATGTCGCGCGACGTCATCAGCGTCCGGGACAGTGACGACAGCGCGTTGGCGCGCTCGCTCTTGCTCAAGCACAATGTTCGCGTCCTGCCAGTCAAGGACATCGACAACCGGCTCGTCGGCACCGTTGGGCTCAGGGAGCTTTCAGACCCTGACGTCCTGCTGTCGGACCATCTCGCTGTTCCCGTAATCGCCGGCCCCGATGATCGGGCGATGAGCCTGCTGCCCGCCTTGACCAGTGGCACAATTCACGCCGTCATCATCGTTGACAATCATAGTCGTGTTCTGGGGCTGATTTCGCAAACCGACCTGCTTGCAGCCGCAGCGAAGGCAATCCCCGACCGCGAAATTGCGGGCCGAGTGGCAGTGTAACGCCATTGCCGACGGCAAGTCTCTCTCCTCTATTTTTCAGGTCATGCAGTTATACGGCAAACCAGCCGTGGACCCAGCCCGCAGGTTTCATTAAATTCGAAGCACATTGGTGAGCGGAAGTGCGGATCCGAGCAAATCAAGAAAACATGGCTGCCTGCCGGCCGGCGGAGACGCCTGTCCTTGAATCATTTCTTCCCAAGCGTTCTGCATGCGAGGCACCAGTCACGCCATGGTCAGGATTCGGGAAAAGGATCTTCGGCCTGGAGATCGCTGAGCAGCTCTATCAGGCGCGGCGCCATATCACGGATCTCTATCAGGTGAACGGTACTCAGTCGCTTCAAGACGTCCGCAGCCCGGGTGGTAAGCGCGAGTGTCTGCCGGCGTTTGTCGGCAGGATCGGGCGCACGCGTGACATAGCCGGCTAAGACCAGTCGCTCGACAAGTTCGGATGCGGTGTGCGGTGCGATAAGGAGGCGCTCCGCCAGGAGCCCGACGGTCATGGGTGTGTCCCCACGATCGCCTTTTATGGCCAACAGGGCCTGATGCTGCTGACTGGGAAGCCCTTCCTGGTGAGCAGCTGACGTCGAAAACTCCGAAAACCGGCGCAAGATGTAGCGCAGATTGGCAAGGGCCTCGTAGTCGGCGTCAGTGATTTCATCTCTCTTTTTTTTCACCGTTCGCACCAAAGTGTTCCGCTGGCCTCGTCCATACACGCCCAGGAACAGCCTGCCAACTTCGACTTGATTTATATCGTAGTGCGATATAATAGCGCTGTCGCCCTCCATTCTGCGTCTCAACAGGTCTCTCGATGCCATCAAAACTCTCCCACCCGCACGGACACGATTTTATGGGTGGCATTGCTCGCCGCGAAGCTGGCGATTTCACAACGGACCGGCGCGTGCTTCTGCTGATCGGCCTGGCCCTGATTATCGGTACTGGGGGTGCCCTTGCGGCCTGGCTCCTCGTCAACCTGATAGCCCTAGTGACCAATATCATCTGGTTCGGGCGGGTGAGCACCGAGGAGGTTCGCATTGCCGAGGTCGTCTTCTCGCCCTGGATGGTTTTGATCCCTGTCATCGGCGGGCTTGTCATCGGCCTGATGGCACGCTTCGGCTCGGAGAAGATCCGAGGACACGGCATACCCGAAGCGATAGAGGCGATCCTTATTGGCGGCAGCCGCATGTCGGCGAAGGTTGCCGTCTTGAAGCCACTGTCGTCGGCACTTTCGATTGGCACGGGAGGGCCGTTCGGGGCCGAAGGGCCGATCATCATGACCGGTGGCGCGATCGGTTCGCTGTTTGCGCAGTTTTTCCACTTGAGTGCAGCGGAGCGCAAAACGTTACTGGTTGCTGGCGCGGCAGCGGGTATGACGGCGATTTTCGGCTCACCGGTTGCCGCCGTCATGCTTGCGGTAGAGCTGCTTTTGTTTGAATGGAAACCCCGTAGCTTCATTCCCGTCGTAGTTTCGGTCTGTGTCGCCATAACCTGGCGTCCGCTGTTGTTCGGCAACGGTCCGCTGTTTCCAACGCATTTCCAGACGAGCCTTCCCTGGTGGGGTATTCTCGTTTGTGCGGGGGTGGGTGTTGCCTCCGGTCTTCAATCGGGTCTCCTCACGACCTTGCTTTACAAGGTCGAGGATCTTTTCGAACGGCTACCGATCCACTGGATGTGGTGGCCGGCGCTTGGCGGTCTTGCCGTTGGACTTGGCGGACTGGTGGAACCTCGTGCGCTGGGCGTCGGCTACGATGTCATCGAAGGATTGCTGCATAACAACATCCCGACCTCGACGGTGGTCGCCATTCTCCTAGTCAAGGCTTTTATCTGGCTGATCGCGCTCTCATCCGGTACGTCAGGTGGCGTGCTTGCACCGCTTTTGATCCTGGGAGGCGCGCTGGGATGGCTGCTCGGCCTGGCACTGCCAGGAGATCCGGGGTTCTGGGCGCTCCTAGGTATGGCAGCGATGATGGGTGGGACAATGCGTGCCCCACTCACCGGAACGTTTTTCGCGATCGAGATTACGGGCGACCTTGAATCGCTTATTCCTTTGTTGTCCGCGACGATCGCTGCTTATGCAGTCACCGTGCTCTTGTTGCGGCGTTCCATACTGACGGAAAAAATTGCCCGCAGGGGACAGCACATTACCCGCGAATACGGTGTTGATCCCTTCGAGTCCACGCGCGCCCGCGACATCATGGTCAACACCGTCGACACCTTAGCAGCAACCATGTCCATAGAGGACGTCTGCATGCATTTCGCCTTAACGGACGAAGCGCACCGGACCTATCCGGTCGTGGATGGCGATGGCGCGCTCATCGGCGTCGTGTCCCGGTCCGACGCGCTGCGGTGGCAGCGGGAGCCTGACGTCGGCGTCGAACTGTTGAAAGACAAGATATCGGACACATCGATTCCGATGGGGCACCCCGATGATACCGTTGGCCACATCGCGGATATCATGATTGCGAGCGACGTCGCCCGAATACCCGTTATCGATCCGACTTCCAGAAGCCTGGTCGGTCTCATCGCGCGAAAAGATCTTCTCCGGCTGAGGCAGACCCAGAAATCTGCTGAACTGGAGCGACGACCATACATCGGAAGGACGTGATTGTGCGGAGACAGCCAGCAATCGCGTTGTGCAGACGCATTCTCGCCAGACACCGTGGCCCGGACCGAGCTGCTTATCATGAGCAGTTCGAACCTCGACATCTTCCGCGACCTGGAGAACGCCAATCTTGGCTTCTCCGTCGGGGCGGAAACATCGGCTCGCTCAGGTCTCGATCACGCGAACAGCGGGACTGCTTTTACCTGGGACGAGATCGGCATCGAGGATCTGAAGGGTAAGATGATCGAAGCGCGAGATCTGTTGAGGATTGGCGTCCGAACGAGCGGGATGTGATGGCGGATCATCATTGACACGCCAGTTAATCGGATTCAGCCTCTCACCGGATCTGGGTGACGCTGGTTGAGCGATTAACTAGAAACCGTTCGGAATAACGCCTGATTCGACATTGCAATCAACACGCAATCCCTTGGAGGTCTCATGAATCGCTCGACCCGCTTTGACCTTACCAATGACCTATCTTGGGTACCTGTCGATTATAGGAGCGATGCGCGTAGCGGCGAGGCGTTGGATCCCCAAGTTTATACAGAAGGCTATCTCGCAGACCCTACGGAGTGGCACTGGTCTACCTATGATGGCCCGCCGGAGATCAAACTCAGACGTGTGATGGCCATCCTGGAGCAAGCCCGCCTACCGGAACATGATAAAGCCATTCGCCAACTCGGTGTCGGCCCTTTCGAAGATATGATGAGCCACTGGTTGCTCGATCACCTTGAAGCCTACATGCCCTTTAACGATACACTCCGCCAGGCCCTTGAGGGACTTTACATTTTCAACGAGCCGCAAGCGGTGCAGGACCGGTTAGCGCGAATGATGAAGGCAAGCGAAAAGGCGACAGGCATACGACCAAATAGAGATAATCAAACGCGAAATCCCTGACTTCGAACTTTGTACAAAGACAGGGTGTGTCATCATCCGTGACGCGGACGAGACGCTGGCCGACCTTGTAGCGGCCCACCGCGAAGTTGACGCGGTTCTACCGACCGATGGAAACGGCGGTCGAGAGCGTCGTCCATACCTGGTGCAACACCTTCTCGCTGGTGTCACTCGTCTCGGCCGTTCTTGGTATCGGCTTTGCCCCGGAATGGACGCTTGATCTTCCCAACGGCAATTTCGAACTGAGAAAGGTGAGGGGGGCGAATTCAGGATCGGGCTTGGGTCGCCTGGTCCAATAATGAACCGACTGCCGCCAGAGACGACATTATCGATATAGCACGAGCTCTGGACAGAGCGGGAAGTGATAGGCGAGGTGGCGAAAACCTCGTTGTCTCGGGTCCCTCAATCAAACGGATCGGCTTGACCGGGCTTCCCGGATCCCCGCCGTTGCAATGCTGATCCTCCGAGACGAGGCTTTTATCCGGTCAAATCGCGCGCGAACGGGCTCTGGCTTACGCTGCTGCCGCCGCTCGATCCGCTCATTTCCGGCCTGGGCTGTCAGCGATGGCCCGTCGTTCTACTCCGCTCAAAAGAAGAGATTCGTTAGCCGGCGCCCCGCACGACGCTGCCCTACCGCAGATCGCTTCGAAGTTCGGAAAAGCGATCATCGCAAGGCCTGCTGGACATCAGTTACTCGCCAGAAAGGGCGTTTGATCTCGACGATTTGCCGACCTGGATCGCCAGCCTTCACTCTATCGCGGATGAGCGCAACGAAGTCCGCCTTAACAGCCGGATCAGACAAGAAATAACTATGGCCAATCAACCCGCCGCCCGAAAACTCGATGAAATCGACCAAACCGCCCATCTGCGACCCCGCCCACCTGTTCGCCGCCTCGCTCCTGTCCTTGGGCAGCCTATCAACAGCCAGCTGCCCCAGCCGCAAGGCGCTGCCAAAGAGTAGTGTTGATGCCCCCAACGCTTTGTCACCTGGAGACGAATAGACCGTAAGATGCAGAGGGCCCTGAGGCGGGATCTCGCTTGGCCTTGATATGCTGCCGAAGGCCAGGTCTGGATCCGATACCCACGCGAACATCTTGGAGGAAGCCACGTCGAGATCGATATCGGGAGCGAAAAATACCACATTCGCGATTTTGAAACGCTGCCATATCGAGGATCGGCCAACATAAGCCTCAATGCCGAGTTGCTGGATCACGCTGGCGAGGACATCGGTTCCGCGGCTATGGGCCATGAGGTGAAGTCGCTCGACACCCTGTGTTTCTGCGATGATCCGGATGGCTTTCTTGAGGTCCGCGACTGAAAATTCGCTCGACTCGCGGTCGATATTGTAACCGAAAAATAAGCCGCCGGAGCCTCCCGCGGGCCACGTCAGGACAACGCAAACAAACTGGTTCTGCAGCGACCTGCAAATCTCGCCAGTCGCGAGCGCGGCGTCGTCGAAACTGTTACCGTATCCGTGAATAAAGACCACGACTTCTTTACGATCGGCTGTTGCGAGACGACGAGCGACTTCAGCCTGTAGGGATGCGGCGGCCTGGTCGTGGGCCGCTAGTGCCGCCGGAGGGCGGCGTAGCCCGTTTGCGGTCGCCTCGACGCCGTAGGGTGTCGCCGGAAACCGTCCGGTCTCGGAAAACGCGCTGGCACGTAACCGCTTTTTGCTGCTGAGAGAGCTACGTGTCGGGGTGATCGACACCGAGCCAAAGCTCAAGAAACTGGCCCTTTCGGCACCATAAGCCAGTGCACTTTCCGAAGCGGCTACACGTGCGCGATCGGTAACGTAGAGGAGGTCGAAGGTTTCGGAACTTGCGTGAACGGTCTGAGGGCTTTGCGAGGTGGGAGACACAGTTTTGGGCAGCGTTGCAAGCTCCACGCGCTGCGTTAAACAACCAGCGAGGCAGAAAAGGAAGACGAACACTGCCATGGCCCGCCAAAAAATCAACCCGAGCTGTTCGGAAGAGCTGGTCAACTTGCGGCCAAGCCCACGTTCAGCAACGCGATAGCAGTTTGCCAAATGTTTTCCCCTTCGATTCATTTACGGTGTCTGCGTAAATCCGCTCCGGCGCGCTTAGGTGATCGTAGCTTCGTGAACTGCGGCGACCAGGTCGGCACGGCGACACATGCCTCACACAGCCGCCTCGATTTCTACCGGCTTCCTGGCCAGCGTCATGTTTGCCGCCGCAGCCTCCGCTTCAACAATACCGGCGGCACGAGAGCGAACGGTGACAGCGTTCGAGGCAAGGTCGAGGCCGGCTTCGCGCAATGCAGGAAGAAGGCGTTTCATCGCCTCACGCTGGAGTATGCTTGGGTTGCCGGGCCGCGCGGTGAACTTGAGGCGGACGACGAGAGAGTTTTCGGTCACGTCCTGGATACCCTGCATCTTCAAGGGCACGAGGAACTCGCCGCCGGTTTCCGGGTCTTCGAGCATGGCCAGTCCGACCTTCTTGATGGTCTTGCGGATCTTTTCGGGATCGGCGTCGTGCTCGAATTTGAGTTCGAACTTCACCGTACTCCAGTCGCGGCTGTAGTTGGTCACCGCTTGAAGCTGGCCATAGGGGACGGTGTGCACTTGACCGTTCTGGTGGCGGAGCCTCAGGGAACGGAGCGAGATCCGCTCGACCGTCCCCTTGAGCTTGCCGCTTTCGACATATTCGCCGACGCGGAAGGCGTCGTCGGCGATGAAGAAAATGCCGGAGACGACATCCTTTACCAGCGTTTGTGAACCGAAGGAAAGGGCTAGACCGAGCACGCCGAAGCCTGCGAGCAGCGGCGCGATGTTTATGCCGAGGGCGGAGAGAATGACGAGGCTGGTGACGGCCAAGATGCCACCGAAAATGAGGTTGCGGATGAGCGGCAGGATCGTCGCGAGCCGGCTTCGCTGGTGGGCATCCGTGTCGTCCTCCTGGTCGCCGGGTATCGCGACGCGGACGGAGGGTGAGAAAGCCTCGAAACTCTTCCACAGGAAGCTGCAGATGACCCAGGCAGCCACGATCGCAAGACTGATGCGCTCGAGGACGGCGATCCAGCCGACGGCGCCAGAGGTCTCGTGCCCGTCCATTACCGGCCGCCACAGGCCGATGATGGCATGCAGGCCGATCAGCCAGATAGCGCCGGCAAGCGCCGTCTGCACGCTGCCCGAGATCGCCGCATGAAGCGGCGAGGAGGTCAGCGTGCGGCGGCGCGCGGCGGCGGCTCCGGCTAACGAATGGATCCCGAAGGCCAGGATCGGTAGGGCGAGCAGGATGATCTGTGTGGCGCCGCCGGCAAAGCTCCAGGCGGCGCTGTGCGGACTGCCGGCGACGATGGCGGTCATTAGCCACAGTACCATTGCGCTCAGCGCATAGAATTCCGGCACACCGAAGGCGATGGCGCGGCGCAAATGTCCGGGATTCGAGCCGGCAAACAGCGTGCGGATATCGCGGGCGCCGGCGATGAACCAGTAGAGCTTCACGAATGTCAGCGCCGTGACGCCGGTCAGCAAGCAGCCGTCGATGGCGACCGGGTCTAGTGCGCGCTGGTGGGCAAAGCGCACGCTGGCGCTGACGACGGCGACCATCGCGCCATAAGCTGACAGCATGTTGGCGTGAAAGCGGGGATGGGCGATATCGAGCAGACGGATTGCAGGGCGTGTCGGGGCGAAGAGGAAATGGGCGCCCGCAATATAGGCCGCCGATATCAGCGCGATGGTGACGACAGCGTGAGCCAATTCAGCCGAAGCGGTCCCCCGCCCTAGGAAGACCCTGATGACGCCGTGTGCGACGGTTGCAAGGAGCGCGAGATAGGCGATATCGAAGCAGAGTCTGATCATCGAGGCCCGCACACGGTGCAGCCCGTCGACAACCTCAACCGATGCACCGAAAAGCCGGTTCATGAGGAGGCGGCTGGCCAGTGCCGCGGCGAGGCCAGCCGTGATGGCGCAGAGGGCAGTTGTGGCAACAGAAATCACCGACCATCCCTCGGCATGGATCCCCGCCACGACGTCTGCCATCGCCCCACCGATACCGTAGATGCCGGCAAAACCGATTTGCAGCCCATTGAGAAGGTGGCCGGAAACGCTGTCGAAGGATTCCACTGAATCCGCGGCTTGAAAAGCTGGCAGCGTCCTGGCCGATATCTCATTTTCGTCCGTGTCGGCGGAAGGTGCAATGTGGGGCGTTGTCTCGCTCGTTCCAGTGCCGGGTATTGTCGCATTGCCGGAGCCTGCATTTTCATTTGACTCGTCGCGCCATTCGACAGTCACCGACCCGCCGACTTTTAAGGCGGCGCCCAGCGTTTGTTCGATCTCGATGGCACTCTGATCAGGTGTGAGAATGACGGTGATCGAGGACGGTGGCATCTGGGCCAGCGTCAAATGGGCACTGCCAAGGGCGAAGAGGAGCGCGAGGCTTGCCAGCAACCAACAGCGGCTGAGCGGGCTATCTGACATGAAAATCTAACCCTCGAAAGCCAACTGAACGGACGCAGTTTCGGAAGAGGCGCCGCGCGCTTTTTCCGAATTGTCTCGAGCCGCGCTGCGCCAGTCTGACGTAAGCTGACACAACGTGTTAAAATTCCAATTGTCTGTTGGTATAGGGCGACGCGGCGTGCGTGGCGTCGAGTTTGAGGTCTGGCATTGTCGCGCCGGCAACAAAGGCTCATGCCAGCTGCCGAAACCATTGATGCTGCCCAATCCCGGCTGGTCGAGCAACAACGTGCAATGTTTGATTACGCCCGGCCGCAGGGGCGGGCACGTATGCATAACACCACCAACCTACGTATAGCTCCTCCTTTCGGAGCGCCGGGCATACGATCGCACCCGAGATTAATCGAATATGAAGCAGGAGGAGATATTCATGCGAAAGTTGGCGACTGGCTTGATGTTTGCGGCGCTGATTACACCTGCAGCAGCCTCGGACCAGCCCTATAATGCCAAGGTCTCAGTGGTGTTCGACCAAGCGCTTCCCAACGTGCCAGGAAAGAGCATGCGCGGTGTTCTGGTCGAATATGGCCCTGGTGGTCACAACCCTTCACACACGCATCCCAGGAGCGCCTTTATCTATGCCACGGTAATCGAAGGCAGCATCAAGAGCCAGATCAACGACGGCGAAATCAAGGTATACAAGACTGGCGAAAACTGGGTCGAAGTTCCCGGCGACCATCACCGCGTAAGCGCGAACGCCAGCGATAGCGAGCCAGCAAAGATCCTGGCTGTCTTCGTTCTTGATACTGCCGAAACGGAGCTCGTAACACCGGCAAAGTAGGCCGCTAACGGCCGGGGCCGAGGTGCGGCTCCTCTAGACCGGCGATATAACTCCATGTAAGTCGCGCCTCAAGCGACTGTTATTGGCTCAGTCGGCAATGTGAAGAAAAAGATGGTGCCCTGCGGCTCGTTTTTCTCCGCCCAAAGCCGCCCACCGTGTGATTCGACTATCGAACGGCAGATCGCCAGCCCCATGCCCATGCCGTCGTGCTTCGTTGTAAAGAATGGCTCGAAGATCCTGTCCGGGAACTCCACGCCTGTGCCCAGATCGCTCACCGCGATCTGTACCGCGTTGTCCATCGGATACACGCTTAGACCTAGAACCCTGGGCGCATCCGAGGATGTCATGGCTTCGATGCCATTTCTCATCAGATTGACCAGCACCTGCTGGACCTGAACGCGATCCATAGGAACAAACGGAAGTTCGTTCGCAATGTTCACCTCGATCCGGACACGACGTCGTGCAGCCTCGTCGGCCATCAGGCTCTGGGCCTCCGCGATGACCTCGTGGGGGGTGGCGCTCGCTTCGGTCTCCAGGGATCGCTTGAACAATGCGCGGATACGGCTCACAACATCAGCCGCAGCGTTTGCATCGCGCGTAATGCGTCCGATCGTCTTTTGCGCTCGCTCAAGATTTGGAGGGTCGGCTGTGAGCCAGCGTTGACATGCGTGCGAGTTTGCCACGATCGCTGCCAGCGGCTGGTTCACCTCATGGGCGATCGAAGCGGAAAGTTCGGCAAGGCTTGCCGCCTGAAATGCTCGCGCCAGGCCCTCTCGCGTCAAACGCAATTCCTCTTGCGTCCTGACCTCGCTATCGATGTCCAGGCAGATAACATTCCATTGAATAATCGAAGAGTCGGTGTCTCGCATGGGTGCAGCTCGGGTTTCCACCCAGCGGTACTCACCATCCGAACGCCGCAGACGATGCTTCTGCGCATAAGGGGTGCCGTTTTCCAATGCGCGCTCATGGTTCTCGCGGACGAGGGGCATATCCTCACGATGGACAGCGGCACTGAGCGTTGCGGACGGCCGCGGCTCTCCCGATCCGACCGGCGCTTCAAGTTTGTATCCTAGGAAATCGCAAAGCTGCTCACTTCGATAGACCGGATGGCCGTCTGGCCCCGTGCATTCGACCATTGCGGGCAAGGTTTCAATAAGTTGGCGCAGCGAGCGCTCCCTCTCGCGCAGGACCTGTTCGACGCGAAGTTGATCGTCGATGTCGTGACAAATGCCGAACCATTGCAGGATGCGCCCGCCGGTGTCCCGCAGAGGCGCTCCGCGGCCAGACATCCAGCGATACAGGCCGTCGGCGCGGCGCATGCGATAGTTCACGGAGAAGCTCTCGCCAGTGGCAAGTGCCTTGTTCAGTGATGCTTCAAGCGCTGTCATGTCATCTGGGTGGATCGCAGACACAAGAGCAGCGGCCAATGCTTTGCGCCGCCCATCTCCAACATCATGGCCCAGGAATTCAATCAAGCTTTTGTTGAAGAAGACCGGCTCCCCTTCTGGGGTCAACCGCCAGAGCGGGCTGGGTACCATATCCACCAGTTGCGAAAGCTCTCGCTCCCGATCGTACAACCTTTGCTGCGCGCGCACTTCATCATCGACGTCGATGGCGACCGCATACCACTGCATTATCGTCCCGCGCTCATCACGCAACGGCTCGGCGCGCCCGTCCATCCAGCGATACTCACCGTCGGCGCGAAGCATACGATATCGATTCGAGAAGGGTTCGCCTGTCGAGAAGCCGCGTGTGGCGTTCTCCCTCACCAGGGAAACATCGTCGGGATGGACGACAGCTTGGATCATGGCGGTCACGCGCCTCATCCCCAACTTGTCCGCATGCGCAACGTCTAGCCCGAGGAAGTCTACCAACCGCTTGTTAAAGAACGTCAACGCTCCGTCTGAAGCCTGACGTGCGATGAAAGCCGGCACCATGTCCACAAGCAGCGATAGCTCGCGTTCCCGTTCGCGCAACGCGTCTTGGGCACGCATTTGATCGTCAATGTCATGACAAATGCCGTACCATTGGACGATAAGCCCGGACTGATCCCGACGCGGTTCGGCGCGGCTGGACATCCAGCGGTAAACGCCGTCCGCCCGGCGCAGACGGTATCGCATGGCAAAGACTTCCCCGGTGGCGAGCGCGCGGGAAAGCAAATCGTTGAACGGAACCGCGTCTTCCGGATGAACGGATGCCTCCACCAAGGCGGCTAACCGCGTCATACCCGGTTTGAGCGTATCTGAAACATTCAAGCCAAGGAAGTCGATCATGCGTTTGTTGAAGAATGCTGGTTCGCCCGAAGGGGTCAGACGCCAAACGTGGCTTGGAACCATATTGACAAGCTGGGAGAGCTCCTCCTCTCGTTCACTCAGGGCCTCCTGCGCCCTCACCATGTCTTCAATGTCAACAGACACGCCATACCACTGAATGATCGTGCCGGATTCGTCGCGCAATGGTTCGGCGCGCGCCTCAACCCATCTGTGGGGTCCGTCCGCTCGGCATTGGCGATACCTACCCACAAATGACGCGCCCGTCTCGAACGAGCGCTTAAGTGCCTCATCTGTTGATTGCCGGTCGTCTGGATGAATGTCTGTCAGAGACCTTGACCCGTCGGGCGCGATCACCTGCTTGAGAGTCATGCCTGTGATGTCCGTGGCCTGTTTGTTGAGGTAGCTGGGTATACCTTCTGGAGTTGTGCACCATATGAGCGCTGGGACTGCATCGATCAATTGCTGAAGGCGGCGCTCGCTTTCGCGCACAGTCAGCAACGCCAGTTGATATTGTCGCGAGATGGCGGCGACAATCAGCGCTGAAAACGCTGATATCGCCAGGAAAAGCTGCAGCATTACCTGCCTTTGCCTTTGGGACTCGCCGACAAACTGACTGTCACCAGATATTGTAAGTGCCAACGTCATTAAGCCGAGGAGTGTCAGCGCGACTGCGGCTCCCCGGAACTCGAAACGCGCTGAGGCCCAAAGAAGCAATGGCAGGATGATGTAGGGAGACGGAAGATAGTTATCACTCAGGGAGAGAGCGGCGACTCCCAAAAAAATCAGACCGAGCACTCCGGCTTCTGCCAACTGCGCGGCAGATAGTTTGGACTTGCTGCGCCAGTATTGGACCAAAACCAATACAAGTGGCGCAACGAGCAGGATGCCGGTAGCATCTCCAATCCAAAATAGCGGCCACACGCCTGTGAAAGTCTGCGCTTTTACACCGAACCAAGCAAGCGTCGCACTTCCCACCGTCGCACTTATGAGCGGCGCAATTCCCGCTCCAAAAACGACGAATGCAAGGACCTGCTGCAAGGTCTCCAACTTGACCGGCTTGCCGGTCGCCCGGCTGACGAGAGCAGCGCCGGCAATAGCACACAGGGCATTGCCCACGTAGATCAAAAAGCCGGCAGGCAGCGGACTGTGAAACCACACGATCTGCGCGAACATCTCAGCCAGGCAGCCCCCCAATATCCACCAGGGCCAACTGTATGGAGATGTTAGGATCAGGGTAGCGACGAAGACCCCGCCAGGAGGCCAAATCGAAACAGTTATGCCAGGCACGATCGCCAGCACATTTGCGAATCCGCATCCCAACACATAGGCTGCGAAAAATAGCGCGAGATACGCGAACCGCGGGCGGTGCAGCCCGACCCCACGCCATCGGCGCATTGCTGGAAAATCGCGCCGGGCCGATTCTCTTTCAACTGGCGGCACAACGACTGCTTCCCCACTTGATCCTGGTTCGGATCCATCTCGGTGTTGCGTTTGTGTACGCGCTGCTTCTGAATTGGTTTTGCTAACTGGGCGAAACGTTGATTTCATTGGCTTCTCCAACCGGACAGAGAAAGCCTGGGCTTTATTAGCCACCGCTCTACCCCTCATGCCAAAGTTTCAATCTATCGAAATCTACGCTCAGAGGCAGCAAAAACCACTAGCCTAGCTTGGTCGGCCGTCGATATTTGTGGGCGATAAACGGCGCCTTGGCTCGGTATCGCTTGTGAGTCCAGAACGATGATCAACGTGAGGTAGAGCGCGAAGCCACCCTGGACGCCGACACGTAACGGAGGTCAACTCGTTGTCCGGCGGCTCCCACCCCGTCGCAACGATCCAGACCAAGCTATCCTGAAGTACAGGTTAGATTGCACCACCCGGTTGTCATAGATTTCCATAGGGTGCACACGAGGCGCAGCGGGAATAGGATAAGTGACGAGTTCACCCGGTCCTGATCTCAAGACAAGTGCTATGCAGAGCGCTGACAAAGGCTTTCCTCGTCCGGCAGGAGAAGGCAATGACGAAGGCGTTCAACCAACCTGGCAAAATCGCGCCCGATGTATTGCAAGCTGTGCGGTTCATCGAGAGCGTGGTCGGCAACGCTTGGGCCGCCGATGCGTCCGGCAAGATCATTTACGTGAGCGCTGCGGTTCTGTCGCACCTGGCGATTACGCTCGAAGAGTTCAGTTCGCCGGCAGATGGTGGCTTGCTTGGTTGGAGGCGCATGATTCACCCGGACGATTACGGGCTCGTTACTTCTCAATGGAGCAGGTGCCTTGAAACGGGTGAGCATTTCAACGTCGAGCATCGCTTGTTGCGTGAAAGTGGTGCTTACGGATGGAGCAGGAGTTCGGCCCAGCCCTTGCGCGATGGTCAAGGCCGTGTGCTCGGTTGGTACGGCACGTTCATTGATGGAGATACCTCCGTTGCCAGCGAGCGGTTTGGCGATGTCGCAACCGCGGCTTTGGAGAGGAAGGTCACGCAAGAACAGCCGCATTCGTTGAGCCGTATTCATCCAGCCGACCGGACGACGGCCGCTCATGCGGCCGCCCGCGCCTTCTGGACGGGCGTTCCCCAGGTCACCAGGCACCGCCAACTCCAGACAAACGGCAAGTATCGATGGACGGAGACCCGCGCAGAGCCAGGATACAGTGTCAGCATCGACATCGACGATCTGGTAACGGAAAGAGAGCCGCATATAGCGGCGGTTTCCGACCTGTCGGCGGTGGATGATATCGAGCCGATGCGGTCGGCCAGGGCCGTCGAGAGCATATTCGGCAACGGGTGGGCATTCGATGCCGCCGGACGTTGGATCTACCTGCATCCTTTCGCCCAAAGCTCGCTGGGTGTGACGCCGGAGCAGCTGAACACCTCGCTGGATCAGGGCGATACCGCCTGGAAGCAACTGTTACATCCCGATGACTATGATCACGTCGCGGCGAGATGGCGTCGTTGTCTGGAAACTGGCGACGACTTCAATGTCGAGTTTCGCTTTCGTCGTGTCAGTGGAAGCTATGTCTGGGCCAGAACCGCCGCACGGCCCGCGCGCGACAAACAGGGCCGTGTCGTCGGGTGGTTCGGCATAGCGCTCGACATCGATGTCTACAAGAAAACCGTTGAGGCGTTGCGCGGCCGGGAGCGCGAGCTTTCGCAGCTTGTTGACATGGTACCGGTGCAGATCAGGCGTCTTACACCCGAGGGCGAACCGACCTTCTTCAACAAGCGCCTGCTCGATTTCTTTGGCTGGACCGATCTTGCGCAGCTGGAAAGGCAAGGCGAGAGCCGATTGGCCCGCGCGATGGAAAAGCTCGTTCACCCTGACGATGCCGTGCGCCTTCTGAAAGCCGTCCGCCATTCAGTGGTAACAGGTGAGCCTTATTCCATGAAGTATCGCTTGCGCCGAGCCGATGGCGCCTATCGTTGGGTCGACGGCCGCGCAGAGCCCCTGGTCGATCCAAATGGAGCGATCGCGCATTGGTACGCGATCTCGATCGACATCGATGACGAGATGCGAGCGCAGGAGGCCCTTCGCGATCGGGAGCGAGAACTTTCGCAACTGGTCGATATGGTCCCAAGCCTGCTTTGGCGATTGAACCGACAAGGCGAACCGACCTTTTTCAACAAACGCATGATGGCTTTTCTTGGTTTGAATGCCGCGGATACACGGCAGCCAGACATTGACCGGCTGGCAACAACTCTGAAGGCAGCGGTCCACCCCGACGATGCGACCGGCCTCGAGGAAGCGCTTAAATTATCTGTCGCAACCGGCGGGAACTTCACCAAGAGGTTTCGCCTGCGCCGGGCGGACGGCGTCTACCGTTGGGTCGAGAGCAACGCTGAACCGCTGCGCGATGAGAATGGAGATATCCTGCAATGGTACGGCCTGTCGCATGACATCGACGATCAGTTGCGGATCGAGGAGGCGCTACGTGAACGGGAGCGGTCGCTGTGGCAGCTGGTGGAAACCCTTCCGGCGATGATCGACTGCGCCATGCCGAATGGTGAACCAGTCTATCGCAGCCAGCAGCTCCGAGAGTTTCTCGGATACAACCTGGAGGAATTGGACGGCGTTGGAAAGTCCCGATTGAACGGTACGCTTGATGCCGGAGTGCACCCCGATGACGTTGCCGGCGTGAAGGAGAAATATGCGCATTCTCTTGCAACCGGCGAGCCCTACGCGCGCAAGCATCGCCTGCGGCGCTATGATGGTGAATACCGATGGGTTGAAACAAGAGCCGCCGCGATGCGGGACTCGGAGGACAGGATCATTCAGTGGAACGTCATTTGCCTGGACATTCATGGCGAGGTTCAGGTGCAGGAAGAGTTGCGGCTAGCGCAAGAACGGCTCTCTCGCGCTGCCCAGGCGGCAAGCCTTGCCGAACTGTCGGCGTCGATCGCGCATGAGGTCAATCAGCCGCTGGCCGCAATCGTTGCCAATTCCAACGCTTGCCATCGCTGGTTATCGGCCAAGCCTGCGAATCTGGAGCGGGCCAAGATCACCGCCGAGCGCATCATCCGTGACGCAAACTCCGCCGCGGACGTCGTCAGTCGGATCCGCGCACTGTTCAAACATCCCGTCGAAGCGAGGAGCAATACCAACCTGGCAAGCGTAATTGGTGAAGCAATCAATCTCATTGCAGAGGAGGCATTACGACGTCGTGTTCGCGTCGACGTTGATATCGCGCTCGACCTTCCACAGATCGCTCTGGATCGGGTGCATATTCAGCAGGTTCTGGTGAACCTTATCCGCAACGGAATGGACGCGATGGACGAAGTTGCGACCGATCGGGTGGTGAAGGTGCGCACAC
The DNA here is from genome assembly GCF_001425225.1 of Ensifer sp. Root127. Lineage (NCBI taxonomy): Bacteria > Pseudomonadati > Pseudomonadota > Alphaproteobacteria > Hyphomicrobiales > Rhizobiaceae > Ensifer > Ensifer sp. Root127. The sequence goes on along the minus strand of NZ_LMDX01000022.1, from coordinate 4,014 downwards.
GTCGCGTCGCGGGGATGATTCAAACCGAAGTCAGCGACCACGGCACGGGCGTCGAGTATCCGGAACGGATCTTTGAAGCCTTCTTTACCACGAAAGTGAACGGAATGGGCATGGGCCTGGCAATTTGTCGTTCGATCATCGAGTCGCACGGAGGGCGGTTGTGGGCGCAGAACAACGAGTCTGAGGGTGCCACGTTTGCGTTTACGCTGCCGATCAAAGTGGATGCTTCGGTATGATGAGAGACGAGCATATTGTGTTCATTGTCGATGACGACAGCCGAATTCGTGAGGCGCTCTGCGAGCTCCTGGCCTCGCACGGCATTCGCGCGATGGCGTTCGGATCCGCCGGGGACTATGTCAACTTTGAAAAGCCGGATGCACCCGCTTGTCTGATCCTCGATATCGAACTGCCCGACATCAACGGTCTCGACCTCCAAAGTGAGATTGCTGAAGGGGAGCATCCACCGATTGTGTTCATAACCGGCCACGGTGATATCCGATCCTCCGTGCGCGCGATAAAGGACGGCGCGGTAGACTTCCTGACCAAGCCGTTTACCGACGCGGATCTGATGAACGCCATAAACGCGGCAATTGCACTGGATAAGGAAAAGAGGGCAGAGCGTGCCGAGTCAGGGAAATTGAAGCGTCGCTATCTTGACCTGACGCCGCGCGAACGCGAGGTTCTGCCTCTGGTGGTGAGCGGTCTTCTCAACAAGCAGGCGGCCGCCGCGCTCGGCATCAGTGAAGTGACGCTGCAGATTCACCGACGCAATGTGATGCAGAAGATGGAGGCGGCCTCGCTTGCCGACCTCGTGCGTATCGCAGAACGCCTGGAAATACCGATCACGCACTCTCGCAGGGTGGGGAAGCCTAGAATGACCAAGCATCGGCGGGTGGTGGCAATTGTCGATGATGATCTGAGACTACTGGAGTCGCTGGAGGATCTTTTGGAGTCCGCTGGCTATCTGGCTCGCAGCTTCTCATCGGCAGGCTCGTTTCTTGCCAGCGGTCTGTCTGGCGTGGATGCAGTTATCACGGATATTGGCATGCCCGGTATGGACGGGTTTGAACTACGAGATTTCGTGAGGAAAGTGCGTCCCGATCTGCCCGTCTTCCTGATAACCGGACGTCACGAGCTTGCCGAACAGCATAGCGGCCAGGACATTGGTGGTTGCTTCCGAAAACCGTTCGACGCGCAGGTTCTGCTTGCTACGCTCGCCAACGCCCTGCGTGATCCAGAAATGGAGGGTAATGATGAAATCTGACCAGTCACTACAGCGAAAGGCAGGTTCGTGGCACCGGAGTGACGGCGAACAGCCGCTCGTCATCATTGTCGATGATGACGCCTCTGTCCGTGAGGCACTGTCCGAGTTGATTGCATCAGCGGGGTTCCAATCAGCCTGCTTCGCCTCGACCCGAGAATTGCTCGCTTCCGACACGCTGCATAGCCCCGGCTGCCTGATCCTGGATGTTCGCATGCCGGGAGCGAGCGGTCTCGATTTGCAGCGTCACCTGACGCAAACTGGAAACCCGAAACCGGTGATTTTCCTCACGGGACACGGGGATATTCCGATGACCGTGCAGGCGATGAAGGCTGGCGCCGTCGATTTCCTGATAAAGCCGGTACGAGACCAGACACTGCTGGATGCAATCACGACCGCGATCGACTTGGATTCGGCGCGGCGGATGGAGACGATGCTCGTCAAACGCAACATGGAGCGGCACGAGACACTGACGCCACGAGAGCGCGAAGTCTTGCAGGAGGTGGCGCATGGACGGCTTAACAAGCAGATCGCTTTTGACCTCGGCATCAGCGAAGTGACGGTGAAGCTTCATCGGGGCAACGTCATGCGCAAGATGGAAGTCGCGTCCCTGAGTGAACTTATCCGCGCCTGGGATAGCCTTCATGGATCGATGCGCGATGCAGGGCTATCCAAGAGAGCGACTGAAGCATTTTGAAACGTTCTCGTCCGACGCCGGCAGCCGGAGCCAAGCCTGCGAACGTTCCGTCTGGTTGAATACGAGAGTGGCGGTCACCGTCCTCATAGCAATGCTGCTCCGGTGAAAGCGCTTTGTCCTCTTCGCGCATTCAACGGGCCTCCCGTTCGAGGCGATGGTGTCTTGGCAGTGCATGCATGTCTCAAATTGGCTTTGCGTCATGCCACAACAAGGCGTGACCGATCAGTGATCTGGAAATGATCGGGCCGCTTGGCAGTCGGCTGTCCGGTCACTCTGCGTATCCAATCTTTGGAAATAAGGTAACTATACCTGCGTCTACAGGGACACTTCCCCGGAGCCACGATCAAGGAGAAGTAGTCAGCATCGTCAAGCGTGAAACGTCGGTATAGGTTTCATTCCTGGACGACCGCCAGCATAATCAAGGTGCACTCGGCTTCGGCAACATCTCAAGCGTGTTGCCGGACGAGGCCTGCGGCGGCGTTCCCCTCCGCGCCGCAAAGCGGACGTTGTCCGCCAGAAGGCCGTCCCAGCCGCCCCTTGCGGACGGCCTTCTCCCCCATTCTGCGTGCCGGCGGCGTCGCTCCGATTACAAAGGGCGACCTGTCAAAACGCGTCGATTGCGAATTTGCTCGTCATCGCGAGATCAACGTGCGCGCTTCGCAAAAGCTGGACATTGATTCCGCTAAATCCCGGACAGCGCTTTCACTAAAGTCCGGACAGTTTGACGAGGTTGGTCCTCGGCAGCCTGGTTACCATCAGGGTTGATTGATTTCGCCGTTTTCCACAGCCGTCAAGAGGGGAGCGCTTTTTTGCTTTCGCATGCTCTCGCCCCGGAGGGTGATGCGGTGAGCATTGTGYACGATGCGGTCGAGTATGGCGTCGGCGACGGTGCTGTCGGCAATAAGGTCGTGCCAGCTTGCCACGGGGACTTGKGCTGTGATCAGGGTGGATTTTCTCTGATAGCGCTCCTCGACGATTTCGAAGAGGTGGAAGCGCTGCTGATCGGAGAGCGCATGTGTTCCAAAGTCATCGAGGATGAGGAGCTGGACGCGGGTGAGCTTGTCGATGAGGCGAGGGAAAGAGCCATCGAGGCGGGCAAGCGCGAGATCCTCGAACATGCGCGGCACGCGCACATAGAGGACGGAGTGACCGAGCCTTGCCGCTTGCCTGCCGAAGGCGCAGGCCAACCAKGACTTGCCGGTGCCGGTGTGGCCGGTGATGATCAGGCCCTCATGGGCGGTGAGCCATTGCCCCTGGGCCAGCGCCATGGTGTTGCGCCGGTCGAGACCGCGGGCRGCGGCGAAGTCGATATCTTCGATACAGGCCTGGGCAAAGCGTAGCTTGGCGGAGGCGAGCCGGTTACGGATTCGCTTGTCGGCGCGCAGGGCGACTTCGCGGTCGAGCATCAGGCCGAGCCACTCATCGCGGCTGAGCTCATTGGTGCCGGACTGCTCGGTCAATTCGC
>NZ_LMDX01000022.1:0-559 GCF_001425225.1 Ensifer sp. Root127 | reverse complement strand
GGTCTTTCCCGGTCGAGGCCGGATTTGAGGATGGAGGCGACGGAGGAATAGGTGACGGCATTGATGGTGAGCGCCCGCTCACAGGCCGCATCGAGGCGCTGCGATCCATAGCGCGGGGCCAGCGACAGAATGCCCATGGCCGAGCGRTATCCCTGTTCCGGATGYGGCCTGTCGCGCATCATGCGTTCGACCAGGATGGCGGCATTGGGGCCGATCTGGGTCGCACGGCCGATCAGATTGGCCGGCGTGGTGTTGGCATAGCGCTGATGYGCCTTGGGCATATGGTCGTTGATGGTAACGTGGCCGGAACGCTGGGAGCGGCGGACATGGCTGGCGACACGCTGGTGATCGTGGAAGATCTCGACTACCCGGTGGGTGAGCCGCACCTGCAGGGTGCATCCGATCAGTCGATGCGGCACAGAGTAGAAGGTCTTGTCGACCTCGACATGATAGTCCGGGTGAACCTTCGCCGACTTCCATTCCGCATATTCGAACGGCATCACCGGCAAAGGCTTCAATGCTGCCCGCTCGATCTCCTCGAACAGTTCGCGGCGACTTT
>NZ_LMDX01000021.1:0-61357 GCF_001425225.1 Ensifer sp. Root127 | reverse complement strand
CATAAGAGGCAGTCATGCTTCCAACTCCCTTGTTGAGATCTTCGAAACCCCAATAAGGTAAGCCGAAAGGCCGGAAGCGTGACTGTCCCTCGATCATCATTGGCATCTCACTGATCCGTTCTCTCCTGGGACGCGGCTGCTTTCATGCCAACTCCTTTCCACCTGTATCGGCTGGGGGCGATGGTTCTTCCAGAGACAATGCGGTACAGTTACGCCAAACTGTCCTGTGCGAAGGTCCAATACAGATGGCGTTTCAACAAACGGAGATCGGTGGCGAAACCTTGCTCGACGGGGTCATGGGCACGATCCGGCAGCGCATTGCCAGCCGGTCGTTGACGCCGGGCGCCAAGCTTCCGTCCATTCGGGCGCTTGCCAGGACGATGCGGGTTTCCAAATCGACGGTTGTCGAGGCTTACGAGCGTCTGGCGGCCGAAGGCGTGATCCGGTCGCGGCCCGGCTCCGGCTTTTTCGTGTCTGCCCCCCTGGCGCCGTTGTCGCTCACGGAAGTCGGACCGCGGCTCGACCGCGCAGTCGACCCTCTCTGGGTTTCGCGTCAGGCGCTTGAAACGGACGCCCACGTTCTGAAGCCCGGTTGCGGCTGGTTGCCGGCGTCCTGGATGCCGGAGGCAGCGCTCAGGCGGGCGCTGCGCTCGCTCGCGCGCACGGATGCCGCGAGCCTGACGGATTACGGCACGCCGCTCGGCTTGCGACCGCTGCGGCAGTTGCTGTCGCGAAGGCTGGCCGAGCATGGTGTCGAGGCATCGCCCGATCAGATCATCCTGACCGAGTCAGGCACCCAGGCGATCGATCTTCTCTGTCGGTTCCTGCTCGAACCGGGCGATACCGTCATCGTCGACGATCCATGCTACTTCAATTTCCAGGCGCTGTTGCGGGCGCATCGCGTCAATGTCGTCAGCGTGCCCTATACGCCTGTTGGTCCCGATCTCGATCGCTTCGCCGAGGCGCTGGAGGCCTACCGTCCTCGCCTCTACATCACCAATTCCGCCGTGCACAATCCGACCGGCGCCACGCTTTCTCCCTTGATTGCCCACCGCCTGTTGCGACTTGTCGAGCAGGCAGGGTTGACTGTCGTCGAGGACGACATTTTTGCCGATTTCGAGCATGTGCCGGCGCCGCGCCTTGCCGCCTTCGATGGGCTCGACCGTGTGGTGCAGATCGGCAGCTTTTCCAAGACACTCTCCGCATCGGTGCGCTGCGGCTATATCGCCGCCCCCCGAGGCTGGATCGAGGGACTGACAGATCTCAAGATCGCGACGACTTTCGGCGGTCCTGGTCTTGCAGCCGAACTGGTGCTGACCCTTTTGCGCGATGGCAGCTACCGAAAACATATGGAGGCGCTGCGGCTGCGGCTGACGCGGACGATGACCGAGACGGCAACGCGACTGGCCACGGTCGGGATCACGCCCTGGATCGAGCCGCAGGCCGGCATGTTCCTCTGGTGTCGGCTCCCGGAAGGTCTTGATGCCTCAGAGCTGGCCCAGAAGGCGCTGGCTCACGATATTGTCCTCGCCCCCGGCAATGCCTTCAGCCATTCCGGTTCGGCAGCCGAGTTTTTGCGCTTCAACGTCGCCCAATCGACCGATCAGCGGCTCTATCGCGTGCTGGCTGAGATTGCTCGATAATCACCCATATCCGTAGCGGCCGTTTTGATGGAACCGGCTGGATGGTGCTTGTTTTTCGAGCAGCCTTTTTGACGCGGGTTGTTGTCGATCCGGCAAGGCCGCCGCAGCTGTGTCGCCTCAATTCGCCGGTGTTTACGGCACTCCGCCGGGCCTGTGCCTCAAACCGCGGCGTTCAATGCCTATTTTGTGTGCAATTCGCTTCATCCTTAGTCTTGGCGCGTCTTTCGCTCCATCGCCGCGAGTGGCGTGGGCTTTGATTTTTCGATCTTTGGCGGCGCAAACGCAAACTGGCACGATTAATGCTTTCTTGTGAGTACCGGTTGTTGGGCAGCTGAATTGGGTTGCCGGGCCGCTTCGGAACTTAGCCAGATCATGGCGCCATGTGAGAGAACGCAATGACAAAGTATAAGCTCGAGTACATTTGGCTCGATGGGTACACACCTGCCCCGAACCTCCGCGGAAAAACCTTGATCAAGGAATTCGATGCATTCCCGAAGCTGGATGAGCTTCCTTTCTGGGGCTTCGACGGAAGCTCGACGATGCAGGCGGAAGGCAAGAGCTCGGACTGTGTCCTGAAGCCTGTCGCCGTCTATCCCGACAGCGAGCGTAAGAACGGCGTTCTCGTGCTCTGCGAAGTCATGATGCCCGACGGCAAGACGCCGCATCCGTCCAACACCCGCGCAACCGTCATGGAAGACGATAGCGCCTGGTTCGGCTTCGAGCAGGAATACTTCTTTTACAAGAACGGCCGCCCGCTCGGCTTCCCGGAAACCGGCTTCCCGGCACCGCAGGGCCCGTACTACACCGGTGTCGGCTACAGCAATGTCGGCGATATCGCCCGCCAGATCGTCGAAGAACATCTCGACATCTGCCTGGCGGCCGGCATCAACCACGAAGGCATCAATGCCGAAGTGGCTAAGGGCCAATGGGAGTTCCAGGTCTTCGGCAAGGGTTCCAAGAAGGCCGCCGACGAAATCTGGCTGGCGCGCTACCTGCTGCAGCGCCTGACTGAAAAATACGGCATCGACATCGAATACCACTGCAAGCCGCTCGGTGACACCGACTGGAACGGCTCGGGCATGCATGCCAACTTCTCGACCGCCTACATGCGCGAAGTCGGTGGCAAGGACTATTTCGAAAACCTGATGTCGGCATTCGAGGACGCCCGTGCGGACCACATCGCCGTCTACGGACCCGACAACCATATGCGCCTGACCGGCAAGCACGAGACGCAGTCGATCCACCAGTTCAGCTACGGCGTGGCTGACCGCGGCGCTTCGATCCGCGTCCCGCACAGCTTCGTCAACAACGACTACCGCGGCTACCTCGAAGATCGCCGCCCGAACTCGCAAGGCGACCCCTACCAGATCGCTTCGCAGATCCTGAAGACGATCTCGACGGTTCCGACCGATGTCGAAAACCAGATGAAGGCGGCCTGAGCATGTGTCATGGCGTGCTGTAGCGGCACGCCATGCACGCTCTGTCTCCAAGCATATGCAATCGCTAACGGTTGCAAAGACAAAACGCCCCGCTTTCGAGCGGGGCGTTTTGTCTTTTGCTGTCCTGGGAGGATAGCTTCGGGGAGGGTGGGTGCCGGCGGCAATGCCGGCGGCGGCGCCGCGGTTCAGGCGGTGCGAACGAAGTGGTCCGTATCCACTTCGACGATGCGGTCCTGCGTCATCGCGGATTTGCGCCGGATCTCTTCGACATCCTCCGGACGCAGCCGAACGCTCGGGTCGTCGAAGCGGATATCCGGGTCAGGCACGGCAGAGAGCAGCAGCTTGGTGTAGGGGTGAGCGGGGTTGTCGATCACCTTGCCGACATTGCCCCATTCGACGATCTGGCCGGCATACATGACGGCGATATCCTCGGCGACATAACGGGCGGTGGCGATGTCGTGGGTGATGTAGAGCAGACCGAGCTTCATCTGCTGCTTCATCTCGCTCAAGAGATTGAGCACGCCGAGGCGAACAGAGACGTCGAGCATCGACGTCGGCTCGTCGGCGACGATCACTTCCGGCTTGGCGGCAAGCGCGCGGGCGATATTGACGCGCTGGCGCTGGCCGCCGGAAAGCTCGTGCGGATATTTGGGCGCGACGAGGTCGGGGTCGAGTTTCACCTGTTGCAGCAGCGCACGAACCGTCGCGTCGATCTCGGAACGCTTGATATCCGGGCGGTGCAGCAGCAGCGGCCGCTTCAAATGATAGGCGATGGTATGAGCCGGGTTGAGCGAGGCGAACGGGTCCTGGAAGATCATCTGCACCGCGCGTCGGTAGAGGACCGTCTCGGCCGGGCTGGCGCCGTCGACCGGCTCGCCCCTGAAGAGGATCTTTCCCTCCGTCGGCATATATTCGCGCATCGCCATACGGGCGCAGGTGGTCTTGCCGCTGCCTGACTCGCCGACGAGGGCGAGTGCGCGGCCTGCATGCAGCGAAAACGAGATCGAGCGGGCCGCATGGACTGCGCCCGGACCGTGGCCGAATGTCTTGGTGACCCTGTCAAGCGCAAGGATCGGGGTTGGCTGGGCGGTCATAGCAGGACACCTCCATGGAGCGACGGGAAGGAGGCCCAAAGTTGTTTTGTGTAGTCGTGCTGCGGCGATCCGTAGATCGCCTCCGCCGTGTTCTGCTCGACGAGCTTGCCGGCGAGCATGATGCCGATCCGGTCGCAGAACTGCACCATCAGCCCGAGATCGTGGGTGATGAACAGAACGGCGAAGCCGAGGGTTCGCCGCAATTCGTTGATTCGCTGGAGGATTTCACGCTGGACGACGACGTCGAGCGCCGTCGTCGGTTCATCCATGACCACCAGCCTCGGATCGAGCGCCAGGCAGATGGCGATGACGATGCGCTGGCGCATGCCGCCGGAAAACTGATGTGGGTAGTCGCGCATGCGGTCGGGCGCGATATCGACGAGCTTCAGCATTTCGGAGGTGCGGTCGCGCGCCTGCGCACGGCTCATGCCCTTGTGGGTCTTCAGCACGTCATAGAATTGCTGTTCGATGCGCAGCACCGGATTGAGCGAGTTCATCGCGCTCTGAAACACCATGGCGACCTCGCGCCAGCGGAAATCACGCAGGCCCTTGTCATCAAGGTCGAGCACATTGCGACCGTTGAGCAGGATGGTGCTGTCACGCCGGATGAGCGCCGGCGGCTTGTGCAGGCGGCTGATGGCGAAGGCGATGGTGCTCTTGCCGCAACCGGATTCGCCGGCAAGGCCGAAGACTTCGCCGGGGGCGACGTCGAAGCTGACATTGTCGACGGCACGAAAGTCCTTTTCCTCGCCGATATAGTCGATCGTGAGGTTTTTGACGGATAGCAATGGTGCGGTCACAGGCGACCCTCCCCGGAGCGGATGAGCGCGGACCAGCGCCCGAGACGGTTGCCGGTCCGCAGCCGCGGATTGGCGATTTCGTCGACGGCGAAATTCAGAAGCGACAGGCCGATGCCGAGAAAGGCAAGCGCGAAGCAGGGGGTGAGAATGTCCCACCAGGCACCGACCGAAAGCGCCGAGGCCTTCTGCGCGGCATAGAGCATGGTGCCCCAGGAGACGACCTTAGGGTCGCCGAGGCCGAGAAACTCTAGCGTCGCCTGGGTGATGATCGCGAAGATGACGCTGCCGATGAAGTTGATGCCGACGATCGAGATCAGGTTGGGGAAGATCTCGAAGGTCATGATGCGCCAGCGTGGCTCACCCATCATCTCCGCCGATTTGACGTAGTCCTTTTGCTTGACGGAAAGCGTCTCGGCGCGGGTGACGCGCGCGCCCCAGGCCCAGGAGGTTCCGCCAAGGATCAGCGCGATGACCCAGGGGCTGGCCTGACCGATGAAGGCGGCGAGCACCAGGAGCAGCGGCAGGTTGGGAACCACTAGCACCATGTTGGTGAAGAAGCTGATGACTTCGTCGACCTTGCCGCCGCGATAGCCGGCGAGAATGCCGAGCGCCGTGCCGACGATTGTGATGAGCAGGCCTGCGCCGAAGCCGACGGCAAGCGAGGTGCGGGCGCCATAGATCAGCCGCGTGAACACATCCTGGCCGATGCGGGTGGTGCCGAGCCAGTGGGCAAGCGACGGCGCCTGATGCGGCCGTCCGACGCGGGCGCCTGGATCGTAGGGGGTGAGCAGTGGTGCGGCGATCGCCACGAGAAGGATGAAGGCGATGATGGCGACGCCGACCAGAGCCTTGCGATTGCGGATCAATCCGAAGGGGTTGGTCTTCATCTCACGCCTTCTTCAGTCGGGGGTCGAGCAGCACATAGCTGACGTCGACGATGAAATTGGCAACCAGCATGGTCGCGGTCATGATCAGCAGCTGCCCCTGGATGACAGGGTAGTCGCGGGCAAGGATCGCCTGGTAGAGGATGTTGCCAAGGCCTGGATAGTTGAACACGACTTCGGTCACCAGCGAGCCGCCGAGGATCGTGCCGATGGCGATGGCAAGGCTCGACACGGTCGGCAGCAGCGCATTGCGCGCCGCGTACCAGAGCATCACATGGCCGTCCGACAGGCCCTTGGCGCGGGCCATGACGATATAATCCTCGCCGAGCAGGTTGATCATGTTGTTGCGCATGGTGACGGCGAAACCGCCGGTCAAGACCGTGCAGAGCGTCAGCATCGGCAAAATGCCGTGATAAAGCACGCTACCGAGATATTGCAGCGTAAAGGCCGGGTCGAGTGCCGGGTCGGCGGCGTAGCCCGTCGGGAACCAATTCAACGTGAAGCCGAAGAAGAAGACGACGATCAGCGACGTAACGACGGCCGGAACCGAGGTCGCGAAGATCGCACCGACCGAAACGATGACATCGAAAAGGCTGCCGCGGCGCCAGGCGGCGAGAATGCCGAGGAAGGTTCCCAGCGTGAAGCTGATGATGGTCGCCGTGCCCATCAGGCCGACCGTCCACACCAGCGCGTTGCCGAGAACCGTCGTCACCGGAAGCGGGAAATATTTGATCGAGCGGCCGAGGTCGCCGCTGAAGATGCTGCCGAGATAGGTCAGATATTGCTGCCAGAGCGGGCCATCGACGAAGCCGAAGGTGAGCTTCAGCGCCTGCAGACTTTCGGGTGGAAGCTCCGCCCCCGCGCTCGAAAACATGATCTGCACGGGATCGCCCGGCATCAGCCGCGGCAAAAAGAAGTTGATCGTCGCCGCCGCGACGAAGGCTGCCAGATAGAAGCATAGGCGGCGAAGCAGGAAAGCCATGGGGACTCCATCGACTGCGCCCTGGCCCTGTTACCGGCAGGAAAGGCGGCAGAAACGCTTTGAAATGGCGCAAGCCTTTAATCGCGGAGCTATTGTGCTCCCGAGGCCGGCGCGAAAGCGCGAGCGGCCCGGTGATGAGCCACTCCCGCCAGTCCTGGGGGTGTTTAGTTGACCGGTTCGAGTGCCAGCAAATGCAGCAGGCGCGCCGGGTTGGTCCGCGAGATCGACGGATTGACGAACGGGGTCTCGGCCGTCACCCAGCCTTTGAAGCGCTTGGTGTTGTACTGGTACCAGTTTGGATTGTTGAAGACCGGCATGATCGGCAGGTTCTCGGCGACGATGCGCTGAGCCTTGTTCATGGCTTCCTTCTGCTTGGCGAGGTCAGCCGTGTGGGTGAACTCGGTCAAAAGCTTCTCGACATCGTCATTGAACCAACGCTGCGCGGTAAAGCGCGTCTTGCCCTTGTCCGAAGCGCTGAAGGCGCGCTTGTAGGGATAATAGGGCGAGGCCGAGGCCGGCAGACTGTTGATCGCCGCGTCGAAGGTGCCGTTGATGAGGTTGCCGGTCCATACGGCTTCCTCCGGCGTTTCGATCTTGGCGTCGAGGCCGACGGCCTGCAGGCCCTCGACGGCGATCGTGACCGTGTCGATCCAGTCAGTCCAGGCGCTCGGAACGATGATCGAGAAGGCGATCTTGCTGCCATCCGGATTGTCGCGGAAACCGTCACCGTCCTTGTCGACATAGCCGGCCTCGTCGAGCAGGGCCTTGGCGGCATCGGCGTCGTATTTGCCGTAGGTGCCGAAATCGGTCGCGACCGACGGATCCGCCCAGCTCTTATAGAGTTCGCCCATGCCGGCAGGGTCTTCGTTGAGTGTCGGATAACCGTAGCCGGCGACGTCGACCATGGTGCCGCGATCAAGCGCCATGCTGGCCGCACGACGGAACTTCACGTCGTTGAAGGCCTTGCGGTTGTTCTCGTTGGCGGTTTCCTGGTTGAAGAGGAACGCCACCATGCTGCTCGGCGAATACCAGAAATGGTAGTGCTCCGGGTCCTTGGCGACGTAGACGTTCTCTATATCCGGGATGAAGGAAACGCCCCAGTCGAGCGTGCCCGACGCGGTCGCGGTCAGAATCTGGTTGTTGTCGGCAAGCTGCGGGAAGCGCATGCAATCGACTTTGAGCGCGGCGTCCCAATAGTGCGGGTTGCGGCACTGGTCGTAGGTCTGGCCGGTGAAGCGCGGGATCTCCGTCATCGGGCCGCTGCCAACAGGTGTTTCGTTGGCGAAGGTCACCGGTTCGGCGATGTCCTTCCAGACATGCTCCGGCACGATCGGCAGCTGGGCAAGCTGTTCGGCAGCAAGCGAGCTTGGATTGGCGAGCGTGAAGCGAACGGTCTGGCCGTCGACGGCTTCGACGCCGGTGATGAAGGTCCAGATGCTGACGAAGTCGAGCGCCGGGAACTTCTTCAGGTAGTCGTAGGTGAACTTGACGTCAGCAGCCGTCAGCGGCTTGCCATCAGACCATTTCAGGTTTGGGCGCAGCTTGAACTCGATGCTCTTCAGATCGTCGGCAAGCTTGAAGCTTTCGGCGAGGCGGAAGACCGGCTTGTTGTCATCGAAGCGATTGAAGACGACCAGCGGCTCGTAGATGAAGTCGAGCGTGCTTTGGCGCGCCGACGTCTGGTTGAACGGGTTGAAGTTGCGAACCCAGGTCGTGGCCGGCTCGATATTGACCGTCAGGATCGACTGCGCCACGGCCGGTGCAGCGAAAAGGGTCAGCGCGGTCGCTGCCCAGAGAATGGATTTTTTCATGGTTTCTCCCCTCTTGATTGGTGAGTGGCGTCTCGTCAGGCGACGAGAACGCTCTTGAACATCTCTTCGACTTCGGCGTGCGCCGCGCGAATGTCGACCTTGAGCTTGCCGAGCCGGCTCTGGCCGGCGGCGATACGCTTCTGGGCTGCCTCTGTCAGCGGACGGGCGGCCTTGGCGGCAGCCTCGCTCTCGGCCAGATCGCCGTGGCTGTGAAGTGCGACGTCGGAGCCGGCGTCGAGCACCTGCTTCACACGCTCGGGCAAGGTGCCGCGCAGTGATTCCATGAAGATGCAATCGGACACCAGCACGCCCTCATAGCCCATGTCGTTGCGGATCACTTCATGCATCGTCGGCGAGATCGAGGCCGGCAGCTCGCTGTCATAGGCGGAGTAGACGACGTGCGCGACCATCGCCCAGGGCGTGTCCTTGAGGGCAACGAAGGGCTTGAAGTCGGTTGTGACAAGCGTTTCGCGCGATGCGTCGACAACGGGCCGTTCCTTGTGGGAATCACGTGTCGCGCGGCCATGCCCAGGGATGTGCTTCATGACAGGCATGTTGCCGGTCTCAAGCAGGCCATCGACCACCTCGCGGCCGAGGGCGGCGATGAAGTCCGGATCCGAACCGAAGGAGCGCGCACCGATGACGGCGCTGGTCGTTTCGAAGACGAGATCGAGGACCGGCGAGCAGCCGCTGGTGAGGCCGAGTTCGCTCATCATCGTGCCCATTGCCTGGGACGACAGGCGAAGCGCCTTTTTGCCGAGCGCAAGGTCATGGCGCGCCAGTTCGGCAAACTGGCCGAAGCTGCGGAAAAGCGGCCAGGGACCGGCGTCGAGATGCTGGACGCGACCGCCCTCCTGGTCAGTGAAGACAGGTGCGTCGTCGCGCCCAACGGCCTCGCGGAAGCGCTCGATCAGGATCTTGACCTGGCCGGGCTCGCGCAGATTGCGTCGGCCGACGAAGAGGCCGAGCGGGTTGGTTTCGCGAAACAGGGCGAACTCGTCGTCCGAGAGTGTTGGGTTTGGTAGGCCGACGAAGAGGGCGAGCGGTGTCGATGCCATTGGAGAGCTCCGATGTTCAGATGATTATTTGGATGGATTACGAAGCATGCCTTCGTAGATGCCTTTGTCGGCGGCGGGGATGGCAACGGCGCCGATGGTCTTGGCGTAGAAATCGACCGGGCCGGCATCGCCGATAAAGGCATAGGCATGGCCGAGCGTCTTCATGGTCTCGAGCGATGCGGTCAACAGATCAACGCCGATACCGCGCCCTCGGCTCTCGCCGGCGACCCCGGTCGGGCCGAAGAAACCGCGCGCCGTCGTGTCGTAGCAGGCAAAGCCGAGCAGCTTACCACCTTCCACCGCGATCAGGCAGGCGATCGGCTGGCGGGAGAAGGCGACCGAAACCTCGCTCGCCCAATTCTCACTGAAGTTCTGCCTTACCCAGTCGACGACGACGTGCATTTCGGGCGGCAGCGCCGGGCGAATGCGAATGCCGGTCGTGTCGGTTTTCCGCTTGAGATTGGCGAGCGTCGGCGAATACAAGCTCACAAGCAAGTCCGGCACCCCTAGTCCTCCGTATATTCCCTTATTAAGGAATTGATCCCTTTGTAATGCAATATGTGTCCTCATCTCCGGCGGGTTGTCAACCGGCAATCGTGGCGATGGGGTGGGAGGGTTGACGCTTCACCATGATGGCAGCGAGAACAGTCGGCTGCGCATAGTATTATCGCGCCACAGAGCCTTGGCTCCGGCGAACTCGTCGGCGGTCAAACGACGAATCATCGAGTTGCCTTCAAAAACCAATGGCTTCGAGACTGAACATGCGCGCACTGCCAGCACATGCGCCAAGCTGTCGCCGCCGCTCTTCGTTCTCTTGTTGTTCTTTTCATATTGTAATTTACAAAAATACTAAGTTTGATTTTCGCTGTTTTTTTCAAGGAACCACTGCAATTCCCAGGGCAAATATCTCATTGAATTGACAGATGTTATTTTTATTCTTGATTACAAAAGTAGAGTTTGTTCCGCTTTATTTTCCGTCACGGATTGTTACTATGCTTTCGGTTCAACGAGCCCGGGAGCCAGGCGTGTCAGAGTTACCTCCACAGCACTTGACCGAGCAGGAGCCGCGATCTCGCCGGCGCCAGGAGCTTTTGACATTTCTTGTTCTTGCCTTTGGCATCTGGCCGCTGGTGGCCGTCGGCGTGGTCGGCGGTTACGGCTTCATCGTATGGATGCTGCAGATCGTTTACGGCCCTCCCGGCCCGCTTGGGCATTGAGGTGATCCATGGGGGCGATGACAACCAGACGAGGATTGTTCCTGGGCCGGCAGGCGGAGCGGAGGCGCGTCCTGCCGCCGGGCGTCACGCTTGAAAGCCTGACGGCATGCACCGGCTGCGGCCAATGTGTGGAAAAGTGTCCCACCCAAATCATCGTGCTGCTTGACGAACGTCCGTCGCTCGATTTTTCAGGCGGCGAATGCACGTTCTGCGGCGGTTGTGCACGGGCCTGTCCGGAGCAGGTATTCGCAGCGGAGGCCGTAACGCGGCTTGCCCATGTCGTTGCGATCGGCGACGGCTGCCTCGCGCGCAACAATGTCGCCTGCCAATCCTGTCGCGATGCCTGTCCGCAGCAGGCGATCCGATTTCGGCCGCGGACCGGCGGGCCGTTCCTGCCAGAGGTGGATGTCAACAGTTGCAGCGGATGCGGTGCCTGCATCGGCGTCTGTCCTGTCGGTGCAATCGGCATTGCGGATCGGGTTCAGGAGGGCGTCCATGCCTGATCCCTCCCGGCAATATCATATCTCAAGCGCCGTCGTCGTCGCTCTTCCGGCGATGAAGGATGCTGTCCTTGCCGCGCTGGCGCGCATGGCAAATGTCGAGGTTTACGGCCATGAGGGCGGCAAGATTGTCGTCGTCATCGAGGGAACGAGTACCGGCATGCTTGGCGAATGCCTGTCGACGATCTCCACGCTCGAGGGCGTGGTAGCGGCCAATATGGTTTTCGAACATGTCGAAACGGAAGGAGTGACGGACGATGACCACCGAACTGATGCGGCGTGATATCCTGAAGGCGCACGCGGCCGGCATCGCCGCCGCCACCGCCGGCATCGCACTGCCCGCCGCCGCTCAACCGGTGCCCGGCGGTATCAGCGCGCTCGAAATCAAGTGGTCGAAGGCGCCCTGTCGCTTCTGCGGCACCGGCTGCGGCGTCATGGTCGGCGTCAAGGAGGGGCAGGTCGTTGCCACCCATGGCGACATGCAGGCCGAGGTCAACCGCGGCCTCAACTGCATCAAGGGCTATTTCCTCTCCAAGATCATGTATGGCTCCGACCGGCTGAAGACGCCGATGCTGCGCAAGCTGAACGGCGCCTACAGCAAGGACGGCGAGTTCGAGGCGGTGAGCTGGGACGAAGCCTTCGACGTCATGGCCGAACAGTGCAAGAAGGTGCTGAAGGAAAAGGGGCCGACGGCGGTCGGCATGTTCGGATCCGGCCAGTGGACGATCTTCGAGGGCTATGCTGCGACGAAGCTGATGCGCGCCGGCTTCCGCTCCAACAACCTCGACCCCAATGCCCGCCATTGCATGGCCTCGGCGGCCTACGCCTTCATGCGAACCTTCGGCATGGACGAGCCGATGGGCTGCTATGACGACTTCGAGCATGCGGACGCCTTCGTGCTTTGGGGCTCGAACATGGCGGAGATGCATCCGATCCTGTGGACCAGGCTTGCTGATCGCCGCCTGGGCCAGTCGCATGTGAAGGTGGCCGTCCTGTCGACCTTCACCCACCGCAGCATGGACCTCGCCGACATTCCGATGGTGTTCAAGCCCGGCACCGACCTGGTGATCCTCAACTACATCGCCAATTACATCATCGAGAAGGGCCGGGTGAACGAGGACTTCGTTCGCAAACACACCACCTTCATGCGCGGCGTCACTGATATCGGCTATGGCCTGCGTCCGGACAATCCCATCGAAGTTAAGGCTGCCAATTCATCCGACCCCGGCAAGATGGAACCGATGGACTACGAGGCGTTCAAGGCGTTCGTCTCGGAATACACTCTGGAGAAGACCGCCGAGATGACCGGTGTCGACCCGGCGTTTCTGGAGGAACTCGCCGAACTCTACGCCGATCCGCAGCGCAAGGTGATGTCGTTGTGGACCATGGGGTTCAATCAGCATGTGCGGGGCGTCTGGGCCAACCAGATGGTCTACAACATTCACCTTCTGACCGGAAAGATCTCGGAGCCCGGCAACAGCCCGTTCTCGCTGACCGGCCAGCCGTCTGCCTGCGGCACCGCGCGCGAGGTCGGCACCTTCGCCCACCGTTTGCCTGCCGACATGACCGTGACCAATCCGGAGCACCGCAAGCACGCCGAGGAGATCTGGCGCGTTCCGCATGGGATCATCCCGGAAAAGCCCGGCTATCACGCTGTCGAGCAGGATCGCATGCTCAAGGATGGCAAGCTCAGCTTCTACTGGGTTCAGGTCAACAACAACGTCCAGGCCGCCCCCAATACCAGCAACGAAACCTACCAAGGCTATCGAAACCCGGAGAATTTCATCGTGGTCTCGGATGCCTATCCGACGATCACGGCCATGAGCGCCGACCTCATCCTGCCGGCGGCCATGTGGGTGGAAAAGGAAGGCGCCTACGGCAATGCCGAGCGGCGGACCCATGTCTGGCACCAGCTGGTGCAGGCGCCGGGCGAGGCGCGCTCGGATCTCTGGCAGATGGTCGAGTTCTCCAAACGCTTCATAACCGACGAAGTCTGGCCGGCCGAAATCCTCGCTGCCAACCCAGAGTTCAAGGGCAAGAGCCTGCATGACGTCCTGTTCCAGAACGGTGAGGTCAACCGCTTCCCCTTAAGCGAAGTCAGCGGCGACTACGCCAACAACGAGGCCGAAGCCTTCGGCTTCTACCTCCAGAAGGGCCTGTTCGAGGAATATGCCACCTTCGGTCGCGGCCATGGCCACGATCTCGCGCCATACGACCGATACCACGAGGAACGCGGTCTGCGTTGGCCGGTGGTCGACGGCAAGGAGACACGCTGGCGCTATCGCGAGGGCTACGACCCCTACGTCAAGGCCGGCGAGGGCGTGAAATTCTACGGCCGCCCGGACGGCAAGGCGGTCATTCTTGCGGTGCCCTACGAGCCGCCGGCGGAATCACCCGACGAGGAATTCGATCTCTGGCTGGTGACGGGTCGCGTGCTCGAACACTGGCATTCGGGTTCGATGACGATGCGTGTGCCGGAGCTCTATCGCGCCTTTCCGGGCGCCCGCTGCTTCATGAATGCGGATGACGCCCGCAAGCGCGGCATCAATCAGGGAGCGGAGGTGCGGATCATGTCGCGGCGCGGCGAGATCCGCTCACGCATCGACACGCGCGGACGCAATCGCATGCCGCCCGGCGTGATCTTCGTGCCGTGGTTCGATGCGAGCCAGTTGATCAACAAGGTGACACTCGACGCAACGGATCCCATCTCCAAACAGACGGATTTCAAAAAATGCGCAGTCAAGATCGTCTCAGTCGCTTGAAGCGACCAGAATGGGTGGTCGTTGCCATCGGCCTCGCCATGTTTGTCACTACGACGGCGATTGCCCAGGTCGTCCAGCAAATGGTGCCGCAGCTTGAAGGCCCGACACCACAGATGGAAACCGGGGCTGCCGCGAGCTTGCCGAAATGGGTGGTCGATGACAAACGCAAGATGCGCGCCTATCCGGATCAGCCGCCGATCATTCCGCACTCGATCGAGGGCTATCAGCTTTCGGTCAATACCAATCGCTGTCTCTCCTGCCACAAACGCGAGTTCACGCAGGATAGCGGCGCGCCGATGATCAGCGTGACGCACTACATGACGCGCGACGGGCAGATGATCGCCGACGTTTCGCCTCGGCGCTACTTCTGCACGGCATGTCATGTGCCGCAGGCGGATGTTCGCCCGCTGGTCGACAATGTCTTCAAGGATATGAGCGAACTCGGCGTCAAGCCGGCCGGAAGCGAGTGAGCCCATGGAGCGGATCCGACGACTTATCCTGTGGGCGTGGCGGCTTGTCAGCACGCCGGCGGGAACGCTCAGCCTCGGTTTTCTGACGCTGGGCGGCTTCATTGGCGGCGTGATGTTCTGGGGCGCCTTCAATACGGCGCTGGAGATCACCAATACCGAGAAGTTCTGCACTTCCTGTCACGAGATGAAAGCTAACGTCTATGAGGAACTGACGCGCACGATCCACTTCTCCAATCGTTCCGGCGTGCGCGCCTCCTGTCCAGATTGTCACGTTCCGCATCAGTGGACCGACAAGATCGCCCGCAAGATGCAGGCGTCGAAGGAGGTCTGGGGGAAGATCTTCGGCACCATCAACACCCGCCCCAAATTTCTGGAAAAACGGCTTGAACTGGCCCAGCACGAATGGGCGCGGTTGAAGGCGAACGACAGCCTGGAATGCCGCAACTGCCATTCCTCCGTTGCCATGGATCTGCAAAAGCAGACGGAGCGCGCCGCCACCATTCACACGCGCTACCTGCTGTCGGGCAAGGCGACCTGCATCGATTGCCACAAGGGTATCGCGCACGAACTGCCGAACATGCAGGGCATCGATCCCGGCTGGAAGATGCCGAAGGAGCTGGAAGGCACAAGCACCTCGGGCATGACGCCGATCGACGATCTTCGCCGCGCGATGATGGAGCTTCACGCCAGCAATCTCTGATCGTCGCTTCCGACAAATGCGCCGCGAAGGGGGTGACCCCTCAGGCGGTCGGCCTGGTGATGATAAAAAGGGCCGGGAGCAGCATCGCCCCGGCGACAACCGTCGCAAGCGGCAGGCTCGGTTTGCTGACTATGCAGAAGAAGGCGAAGCTCGTCGCCATCAGCGAAATGGCTATGATCTTTGCCCGTGCCGGTATCGCACCTTTTTCCCGCCAGAGCCGCAAGGATGGACCGAAGGTCGGGTGTTCCAGCAGCCAGCGCTCAAGTCGCGGCGACGCGCGAGCGAACAGGCCGGCCGCCAGGAGAAGAAAGGGCGTGGTTGGCAAGATCGGCAAAAAGATGCCGGCGACGGCGAAACCGATCATCAGCCATCCAAGACCAAGACAGAGCAGCCGAAGAGGAAGGTTCATAGCTGGTCTCCAAGCCGGGTCAATCTTCGGAACATGTCGACATCGCCGCGGTATCATTCTCACCCGATACTCGGCCTTGCGGCCAGCGCCGAAGTGCTTCAGCTCCCATTTCGGTCAGCGCATAGATGCCGCGGTCGACCCGTTCGAACCAGCCATAGACATTGCCTTGCAGGATCTTGGCGGCATCGGGTGCGGCCTCACGCAGGTCGCGAGGACGTAGATTGCCATCCTGCAATGCCGCCGCGCAGGCGAGGGCCTGCTGGCGATAGGCGGTCATGATCGGCGCGCGCGTGCTGCCGCCGAGCGTCGGGTCGCCCTTGCGACGGCGGTGTTCCTTGATGAGACGCGCTCGCTTTTTCAGGTTCCCGCGCGGCATGGCGGCCGATGCCGCAACAATCACGTCGACCGTGCCGTTGTCGGCAACGGCGAGCATGCCGAACCCGAGCCGGCGGCAGAGATCGCGAAAGCGGCGGTCGCTCTCCCGCCCTTTGCCCTTGGCCGAGACACGCGCTGCGATCCAAACTTCGTCACCGGCATTGGCGCGATCCACTGCCTGCAGCACCAGTTCCAGATTGAACGTCAGCTTCAGCTCGCAGATAACGACGAGCGGCGGCTCGTCGTCGCTGAGCGCAAGGATATCGCAGCCCCCGACCTCACCTTTGACGGAGTATCCCGCCTCTTCGAGGAAGCGCTTGATCGGAAGATAAAGTGTTGTCTCCAAGCGGATGGGTTCCTGTCGAGATCGAAGGCGGTTCGTCCTGGCAAGTGCCGCCATGGTCGTTTGTTACGCGAGCCGGGGCAATTGTTCTGACATGCAGATAGCCCCGATCCGGGGCTTTGTCATCCGGTTGTCCGGTCGCAGCGCGGTGGTGCGTTGTGCTTCGTCTTAACTTTATGGTGTGTTAATATTGCTGCGTGGGCGGCCTTCGCCGGAGGGCGCCCGGTATCCGAGGCTTTGACGACAGATGTTGCGAGTCCTCACCCTGTTGCTGTCGCTGTTATCAGCATTCGTGTTTCCCGCCGCGTCCGCGCCAGAAACCGAGAAGGTTGTTTTGGTGCTGTCTTTGAAGGGGGCGATCGGTCCGGCATCGGCTGAATATATCAAACGCGGATTGCAGAAGGCCAATGATCGGCACCTGCCGCTTGTCGTTCTCCAAATGGATACGCCGGGTGGTCTCGATACCTCCATGCGCGAAATCATCCAGGCGATCCTGGCATCATCCGTTCCAGTCGCGAGCTTCGTTGCACCCAGCGGAGCACGTGCGGCAAGCGCCGGCACCTACATTCTCTATGCAAGCCATATCGCTGCCATGGCGCCGGGAACCAATCTCGGGGCGGCAACGCCGATCGCCATCGGCGGAGACATGTTCGGCGGCCAGAAGGACGAGCGTCCCGACGAGAACGACAAAGATACTGCTGCCCAATCTCGGCCAACCCAGACGACAATCGAGGCCAAGCTCATCAACGATGCCGTCGCCTATATCCGCGGGCTGGCCGAGTTGCGCGGGCGCAATGCCGATTGGGCCGAACGGGCTGTGCGCGAGGCTGCGAGCCTGTCTGCGGCGGCTGCCGTTCAGGAGAAAGTCGTCGATTTCACGGCCACTTCGGTCGACGATCTGCTGAAGCGGGCGCAGGGACGAATTGTCCGTGTCGGGCAGACGGATATCGCGCTAGAAACGGCTGGGCTCGGCGTGGAGACTTTTGTGCCCGACTGGCGCACGCGCCTGCTTGGGGTGATCACCGATCCGAACATCGCGATCATTCTGATGATGATCGGCGTCTATGGACTGATCTTCGAGTTCCTGACCCCCGGATCGGTCGTGCCCGGCACCGTCGGCGGGATCTGCCTGCTGCTCGGGCTCTACGCTCTGGCCGTCTTGCCGGTCAGCTATGCCGGTCTCGGTTTGATCCTGCTCGGTATCGGCCTGATGGTCGCGGAGGCGCATTCGCCTTCTTTCGGTGTGCTCGGTGCCGGCGGCGCCCTGGCGCTGGTTCTCGGCGCTGCGATCCTTTTCGATACCGACACTCCGGGGCTGCAGGTCTCATGGGCGATGCTTGCCGGCGTCGGCATTGCCAGCCTCGGTTTCAGCCTGCTCGTCGCCCGTCTCGCCTTCAGCGCGCGGCGCCATGCGGTGGTGACCGGCGGCGAGCAGATGATCGGGCTGCCGGGCAAGGTCGATAGCTGGTCCGGCGCAAACGGCTATGTGATCGCCCACGGCGAACGGTGGCAGGCTGTCAGCAGCCAGACACTGGATGCGGGAGAAAATGTGAAAGTTGTCGGCCGCAACGGGCTGACGCTTGAGGTCGCGCGCGACGAGGCAAAGGCCTGACGCATGCGGTAGAAGGAGTAAAGATCATGGACATGCTTGGGAGCCTCGCTCCCTATCTCGCGATCCTGTTGTTCCTCCTGATCGTCATCGCCTATGCGATCAGGATCCTGCGCGAATATGAGCGCGGCGTCATCTTCACACTCGGTCGCTTCACGGGCGTCAAGGGTCCGGGGCTGATCCTGCTTCTTCCCTATGTCCAGCAGATGGTGCGGGTCGATCTTAGAACCCGCGTGCTCGATGTTCCAAGCCAGGACGTCATCTCGCACGACAACGTGTCGGTCCGCGTCAGCGCGGTCATCTACTTCAGGGTGATAGATGCCGAAAAGTCGACGATCCAGGTCGAGGATTTCATGATGGCGACGAGCCAGCTCGCCCAGACGACATTGCGCTCAGTACTCGGCAAACACGACCTCGACGAGATGCTGGCAGAACGCGACCGCCTGAACGAAGACATCCAGAAGATCCTCGACAGTCAGACCGATGCCTGGGGCATCAAGGTTGCCACGGTCGAGATCAAACATGTCGACATCAACGAAAGCATGGTCCGGGCGATCGCTCGGCAGGCGGAGGCGGAGCGGGAACGCCGCGCCAAGGTCATCAACGCCGAAGGCGAGCAGCAGGCGGCGGCCAAGCTGCTCGAGGCCGCCGAGATCCTCGCCCGGCAGCCCGAAGCCATGCAGTTGCGCTATTTGAGCACCTTGAACGTGATCGCCGGCGAAAAGAACTCGACGATCGTGTTTCCGTTCCCGATGGAGTTCGTCAACCTGCTGACGGCCAAGGTCGATAAGTCGACGAGCTGATCACGTTTGGGGTCTCGATGTTTCAGGCTGCCTTGCGTTCGAGTTGCGCGACCTTGAGCAGGTCGTCGATCGCGCCGGGCGCTGCGACCAGAACAGCGCTTCCCCGCGTCAGGGCTTCGCCCTGTGTCGGGAAGGGCAGCGACCAGCCGCCTGCCTCGTTGACGAGGCAATAGCCGGCCAGGCAATCCCAGGCATGCATGTAGGGCTCGTAGTAGCCGACGAGCCGACCGGCGGCCACATAGGCGATCATCAGCGCGCCCGAACCGTTGCGCATGAAGTTGCCGCCGGCGGCAAGGAGGCGCTCGACGATCCCCGCGACTTCGGCCGGCGTCACGTGATTGTTGGCGCCAAGTCCTGTCACGGCATCGCGGATCGTCCGTGTCGCATCGAGGCGCAGGGTCTTGCCGTTCAGTGTCGCGCCCAGTCCGGAAGCAGCCGCATAGAGCTCGTCGTGACACGGCGACTGGATCACGCCGATCACGGGTTTGTCGGCATAAAGCACGGCGATCGAGATGCACCAATTGGGCATGCCGTTGACAAAGGGCGTCGTTCCATCGATCGGATCGATCACCCAGGTGAAGCCCGAAGTGCCACTGACAAGGCCGTGTTCTTCGCCGAGCACACCGTCGTCCGGGAACGAGGCGCTGATGCGATCGCGGATCAGCGTCTCGACGTTCCGGTCGGCGATTGAAACAACGTCATGGGCGTCGGCCTTGGTTTCGATGACCAGCGTTTCGCGCTGCAGGAAGTAGTCATGGGCAAGCCGTCCGGCTTCCTCGGCAATGGTCTTGGTGAGCGCGAAGCGAGCTTCAAGGCCCGCGATTGGCGAAGTCATGCAATAGTCCTTCCTGTGTCGATCTCAAGACATCATACGCTACAGAGCCGCGCGTCAGTTGGACGCGCAAAAGATGCTGTAACGCTCTAAATTTGCTGCATAATGTTCCCGAAACCCGATGCGGGTTTAAGGAGTTATGCAGTAATCAAAGCAAGGCCGCGGTTGCGGAAGCCGATGGCGACTTCGGTCGAGGGAGATAACATCTCCTCGATCGCATCATCAACCACGAATAGCAATCCATTCTGTGTTTCAACTTCATACTCGATGTGGCCGCCGAGATAGGCGGCGGTACTGATCGTACCGGGCAGTGCTGCACCAGTCGCCGGCGTCAGCGTCACGGCATTGGGGCGCACGGCAAGCTTCGACGGGCCCGGCCGGGCATCGCGCGACGGCAGCCTGTGTTCGAGCCCGCCGACACGGATGGTGGCAAGGCCGGCGTCGGATGCGGTGATTTCGCACGGCAGTACGTTGGCCTCGCCCATGAAGTCGGCGATGAAGGCCGATGCCGGCGCCTCGTAGAGTTCGCGCGGCGCCCCCTCCTGGGCGATCTCGCCATCCTTCATGACGATGATCCTGTCGGAGACGGCAAGCGCCTCGTCCTGGTCGTGCGTAACGTAAACGGCGGTAAAGCCGAGCCGTTGTTGCAGCTCGCGGATTTCGGTGCGGACGCGCCGGCGCAGCCGCGCGTCAAGGTTGGAAAGCGGTTCGTCGAGCAGCAGCACCTGCGGCTCGAGCACCAGCGCGCGGGCGACGGCGACGCGCTGCTGCTGTCCACCGGAGAGTTCGGCCGGAAGCCGCTGGCCCAGGCCGCCGAGGCCGACGAGCTTCAGGCCTTCCTCGGCCCGATCGCGCGCCTCCTTCTTCTTCATGCCGGAGGATTCAAGCCCGTAGGCGACATTGTCGAGCGAGGTCATATGCGGGAACAGCGCGTAGGATTGGAACACCATCGACACGTCGCGCTCGTTGGCCGGCAGCATGGTGACGTCCTTGCCGCCAATCAGGATTCGGCCGGCGGATGGATGCTCCAGGCCGGCGAGCATGCGCAGCGTGGTGGTCTTGCCGCAGCCTGATGGCCCGAGCAGGGTGACGAGGGTGCCGGGTTCGATGGTCAGCGACAGATCGTGGATGGCGGTGAAGGCGCCGAACTGCTTGCGCACGTTCTGGAAGACGACCGAGCCGGTGCGTGGGGTGCTCATGCGGGGTTCTCCTGGGAAAGGGTCTTGGTGGCAGCGCGGACCGGAGCCGCGCCGAAGACGCGGTTCTCCCGCCGGAGCTTGCGCTCGCCGACAAGCAGTTGCAGGCCGGTGATGACGGTGATCATCACCACGATGAGGGCCGACGAATAGGCGATCGCCACGCCGAACTCGCCGTTTTCGACGAGGCCGACGATATAGGACGTCGCCATGTTGTATTCGGCGCTCACAAGGAAGACGACGGCGCTGATCGAGGTAATCGCCCGGACAAAGGAGTAGACGAGGGCGGCGACGATGGCCGGACGCAAGAGCGGCAGGATCACCTTGCGCAGCGTGCGGAAGCTGGTGGCCCGCAGCGTCAGCGATGCCTCGTCCAGGCTTTTGTCGAGCTGGCTCATCGCCGCGATGCCGCCACGTACGCCGACGGGCATGTTGCGGAAGACGAAGCAGGCAACGAGGATCAGTGCCGTGCCGGTCATTTCGAGTGGCGGCAGGTTGAAGGCGATGATGTAGCTGATGCCGATGACCGTGCCGGGAATGGCAAAGCTCAACATCAAGGCAAATTCGAAGATATCCCGCCCGGCAAATCGCTGCCGGACGATCAGGTAGGCGGTCAACAGCCCGACGAGGGCCGTCAGTGGCGCCGAGATCAGCGCGATTTCCATCGTCGTCCAGAACGAATTCCAGGCGACGCCGGTCCAGGCGATGACGCCGTCGGTGACCGAGAACGAGAAGGCCTTGATATAGTGCTCAAACGTCAGCGAGTTATCGAGACCCCAGGTTTTCACGAAGCCGCCAAACAGGATCATGCCATAGACGACGACCGTGAAGATCATCCACGGGATCACCACGGCGTGGACGCCGATCGACAGCGAGCGGGGCAGAGCGATATGCGAGCCTGAATCGCCCTTGCCGGTCACGGTCGAATAATTCTTGCCCGCCAGCCAATAGCGCTGGGCAAGGAACGCCGACAAAGTGAAGCACAAGAGGATGATGGCGAGCACGGCGGCGCGTGACGGGTCGTTCTGCGCGCCGACGACGGCAAAGAAGATTTCCGTCGAAAGCACGCCATGGCTGCCGCCAAGCACGAGCGGATTACCGAAATCGGCCATGCTCTCGATGAAGCCGATCAGGAAGGCGTTGGCAAGGCCCGGCTTCATCAGGGGGAGCGAGACGTTCCAGAATGTCCGCCAGCGGTCGGCCCGCAACGTCTGCGATGCCTCTTCCATCGAGGGACTGACGCCCTCGACGACGCCGATCAGCACCAGGAACGAGATCGGGGTGAAGGACAGCACCTGCGCGATCCAGATGCCGGTGAGGCCGTAGAGCCAGCGGCCCGGTTCGATGCCAAAAGCATCGGACAGGAACTCCGTAATGACGCCGGCGCGGCCGAAGAGCAGGGTGAGCGCCAGGCCGATGACGAAGGGCGGCGTGATGATCGGCAGCACCGTCAGCATGCGCATACCCTTCTTGAAGGGGAAGCGGGTGCGCGTTGCGACAAGGGCAAACGCTAGGCCGAGCAAGGTCGAGCCGGAAGCGGTCATCAGCGCCAGCCACAGCGTGCGCCAGGCGACGCCGCAGCGCTCGCCCCCGGTGACGCAGCCAAGGCTCCAGATCGAGCCGTCCTGGATGTTGCGCAGGAAACCATCAGGCTTGAACGAACCGTCGAAGTCCTGGACTGAAGCCGCAAACATGCTGCCGACGGGATAGAAGACGAAGACGACGACGAGGCAGACGAGCAGCGCGATCGAGGCGACGATGAAGGCATCGCCCTTCATGACGCCGCGCTCCGCCAGCCCAAATGCGAAGATGAGGACGAAGGCGAGGGAAGCGAGGACGGCGCCGGCGCCCATCGAGGGCTGTCCGTCGGCAAGCGGGCCGAACAGGCTTTCGCTGATCGTCCAGGTCCAACCGGTAAAGCCGATCGCCAGACCCTGGGCCGCAATGAAGAGAAGGCCGAGCGCGCCGGCTGCCGCCAACACCAGGCCGCGGCGGGCCGGATCGCGGACGAGCCGGGCAACCGCGCAGATGCCGAGCAGGACGAGCGCGACGACGAGCCATGAACGCCCGTGGGCAAAGATTTGCGCAAGGCCGGGTGCCACGGCAGCATCGGAGGGGAAGCCGGAAAGCCAGCCAAGCCCGAAGAAGCCTCCCTCGATGCGGTACCAGGGCACAGCCAGGAATGCGGCCAGCCCGAGCCCGAGTGTGAGGTCGAGCCTACGGTTGCGATGTTCCATCACGGTCCTCGCGTCTCTTCAATATTGGAATGTCGATTTGTTGCAGGGCCGGCTTTCGGCCGCCGGAAACGCGTGCGGTCTTTCGAGATGTGATCGACCGGATCGTTCGATCCGGCCGATTGCAAACCGAATGCCGTCAGTTGGCGCTGGCGCCGACTTCGCGGTCCCAGCGCTCGAGCAGTGCCTTGCGCTTTTCGGAATCGCCATAGGTGGCGAAGTCGTAGTCGATCAGCTTGATATCCTCGAACTTGGGTGCTTCCTTCGGCACTTCCGCGCTCTTGTTGGACGGCAGCTGGAAGGACTTGGCGTCCTTCATGCGCGACTGAACGTCTGCCTTCAGCGCCCAGTCGTACCAGGCCTTGGCATTGTCAAGGTTCTTGGCACCGCGGATGATCGACATCGAGCCGATCTCGTAGCCGGTGCCTTCACAAGGGGCGATCGCCTTGATCGGGAAACCCTCGGCCGTCTGGGCGACGGCATCATGCATGAAGACGATGCCGAGGCCGGCCTCGCCGCGTGCTGCCGACTTGACCGGCGCCGAGCCTGACTTGGTGTATTGCGCGACGTTGGCGTTGAGCTTCTTCAGGTAATCGAACGCCTGGTCTTCGCCCATGATCTGCACCAGCGATGCAAGCGCCGTATAGGCTGTACCCGACGAGTTGGGGTTTGCCATCTGGATCTCGCCCTTCAGCGAAGGATCGAGCAGATCGGCCCAGCATTTCGGCTCCTTGAAGCCCTTCTTTTGGAAGATCTCGGTGTTGTAGCCCCAGCCGAGCGCGCCGGCATAGACGCCGACGGTGCGGTAGCCCGAGCCTTCGGCCTGCTTCTTCGCCCAATCCTGGAGCTGGTCGAGCATCGGCGACTTGTATTCGAGCGTCAGTCCGTCGGATGCGGCCTGCAGATGCGGGTCGCCGGTGCCTGCCCACCAGATATCGGTCTTGGGGTTGCGCGCCTCGGCGCGAACCTTGGCATAGGTTTCGCCAGAAGACAGGCGAACCATGTTGACCTTGATCCCGCTTTCCTTCTCGAAATCGGCGGTCATCTGCTCGCAAATGACGACGTCTGCCGAGCAAATCAGATTGAGACTGCCTGCCGCCTGCGCCTCAGACGCCGCGAATGCTAGGCCGGTTGCGGCGAGCGCAACCGAAATGGATACAGCTTTCATAACTTCCTCCCAATGATGCGATGCCTCCACACCGCAGTAATGCAAGCGCGTGCAAGGTGTCACATGGATTGGAATGTTGTCAATCCAAGTCCAAACAAATACGGAAAGTTTAATCTATTGGGTTTGATCGAGCTTGCACAGACTTGAGATTTGTTGCAAGAAGTTTGCAAGGCCGTGCAAGATTGGTTCCCGATGAGCGACAAGATATTCGTCAGTGCCGAGGAAGTAGCAAGGAAGGCCGGCGTTTCCCGGTCCGCCGTTTCACGCGCGTTTACAGCGGGTGCAAGCATTGCACCGGAGACGCGCCGCAAGGTCATGGAGGCGGCTGAAGCGCTCGGCTATCACGTCAATCATCTTGCCCGCGGACTGATGCGCAACGAAAGCGGCATCGTCTGCCTCGTCGTTTCCGATATGGGCACGCCTTATCGTTCTGCGCTGATCAAGGCGCTGACGCAGCAACTGCAGAACGCCGGCAAGATTGCGATGCTCGTCAACACCGACCGCTCCGACGAGCGTGTCGATATGGCGTTGCGGCAGGCGATCCGGTACCGGGCCGATGCCTCGATCGTGCTGTCCGGCATGCCGGACAAGTCGCTCGTCGATCTCTGCGTCAGGAACGGCCAGCGGCTGGTCCTGATCAATCGAAACGACGAGCATCAGGGACCGCTCCGGATAAACCTCGACGAGGACGACACGGCGCAGAGCGTCGTGACGGCGTTCCTGCGGGCAGGCTGCCGCCGTCTCGCCTTTGCCAATTCGGAAGCGGGAACGCCAAGCCTCATGGCGCGCGAAGTGGGCTTCGTTGCCGCCGCGCGGGAGCAGGGGCTCGATGTGACCGTCGAGCGCTTCGGCCCGACGGGTTACGAAAGCGGCAAGGTTCTCGCTCAGCGGTTGATGACCCGCCGCGAGCGCCCGGATGCGGTCTTCTGCGTCACCGATCTCGTGGCTCTCGGCTTCATGGACGCGGCCCGGCACCAGTTTTCGCTGTCGATCCCCGACGATCTCTGCGTCGTCGGCTTCGACGATATTCCGCAAGCTGCCTGGAACTCCTATGACCTGACGACATTTGCCCAGCCGATCGAGGAGATCGCGGCAGCTGCGGTCGCGTGGCTGATGAGTGATGATGTCGGGCAATCGCAATCGCTGCGGCTCAACGCCCCCTTCGTCTGGCGCCGGTCCGTGCGCAGCGCCTGACCACACCGGGATAGGCGGCAGCAAAGCTGTCGCCGACGTCAGCTTTCAAGAGGGCGTCGGCCACGTGTCAGAGCGGCATCGATGCGCGTGCCATGGGCTGCAAAGGCCGACCATAGCCACAGCATGATCCAGAGCATCAGCGACCAGGCGAGCACGACGTCCGAGAGAAAATGGGCTCCGAAGGCGATGCGGTTGAGCGAGAAGGCGAGCACGACGGGGATCAAGGCGATTATCGTCGTCAAGCGCCATCGTGTTGGTAGAAAGACCACCAATGCATCAACGCAATCGCTGTCGCCGCCTCGCCGGAGGCAAACGAACAACTGCGCGAGCAGGCGCCGGAGACCTGCCAGGCGGGCGTAAACGGCAGGGTTCCGCCGAACTCGATGATCTCGGAGGGGCGGGCGCGACCGACCAGTCTTTTCAGAAGCTGGATGACAAGGCCCGGGCCGAGCGCATAGAAGGTCAGGAAAAACAACATCTTGTGCGGGCGTGGCAACCAGGCGCGCGGCGCGCGCATCTGCACGGCAAGCATCGCCGCCACGGCGGGCAGGATCAGAAACGGGATCAGACGGTTGAAATCGCGCAGCAAACGCAGCGCGTGTTCTCGCGATAGCGGAAAATCCGCGTCACCGGCCGCCGCCCAGCGAGACACGGTGAGATCGATGCCGGGAAACGCCATGAAACTGAAGCCTACGAAGATCGTTGCCGATGCGGCTGCCTGGATCGGCTGTTCCTGGACGTAGGCGTAGCATCGCGCAAGCCATGTCTGGGGATTGGCAGCCTGCCACCGGCGGCCGGCGGCAGGTGTGGTGGTGGATTGCAGGAAGCTGGACATTCCGAATGCTCGCGATGAAAAAATCTGAGGAGGTGCGAGCGGGAGAGTTGCGGTTGTCTGTCAAGGAAGGGCGGGGAACTCGAGAAGGCTCGGAGCGGACGGAAAATCAACCATTCGAAGTGGTGCTTAGGGCCGCTGGGGCAGGCATTCCTCCCCACGCGGCGCTGGGCAAGGCTGCGCCACCGCGAGGGCCAAAGTGGCTGCTAAGCGGTTAACCTAAGCATCGATAAGAAACGGGCGACCCATCGGATCGCCACGCGTGGCTGTCATCGCAAGCTCAAGCCGCCGCCACGGATTGCTTCCCTTCGGTCTCCAGGTATGCCGAAATCTCGGCCTCGGCAACGAGCGCGCCGTCGACCAGGGCCTCGCCGCGGTAACGCCAGATATTGCGGCGATAGGCGAGCTTGGTCATGTGATAAGCGATGGCGTCGCCGGGGCGGACGGGCTTGCGGAACCGTGCCTTGTCCACCGTCAGCATGTAGATGATTTTGGGCGTCAACCCTTGCGCCAGCTTGGAGGCGGCACACATGACGCCCGCCGTCTGCGCCATGCCCTCGATGATGAGCGCTCCGGGGAATACCGGATTGCCTGGGACATGCCCTTGAAACTGCGGCTCGTTGATCGAAACGTTCTTGATCCCTACGCAGCTTTCTTCGCCACGGATCGAGACGAGCCTGTCGACGAGCAGGAATGGATAGCGATGCGGGATGCATTGCAGAATCCTGGCAATGTCGGCCGACGTAAGATCGTTCGTTTCAAGAGGCATGAAAGTTTCCTTGTGGTTTTTAATGGTTGGCCCGCGTCCGGCCATGCGAGAAGAGGTGGCGGCCCGCCATTCGGCCCGATCCGGATGAGCGAGCCAGGCGTGTGCAGTTTCGATCGGTCGTGTTGGATGGGGCCGCAAGGCACATGCACCGTGCTCGACAGCTATGGTCCGGGGGCGTCGGCGGGGACACTCGGTTCGATTTGTCAAGAAATGGCGGAGAAACGAAGAACGCTTGATGCGGAACGCTCTGTGATGCTGTCGAGCACTGCTCGGATGAATTGCATGCCGGATTTTTTCGTCCCATAAGCTCGAGACCACAACACATGCGCGAGGAATTTGCAGATGGTCGACAAGGGGCTCATCCTTTTGGTCGAGGACGAACCGGAGATCGCGCAGATCCTCGATGCCTATCTCGTGCGCGATGGCTTCAGGACTGTGCGTGCTGCGGATGGTGAAACCGCGCTTACCCACCATTCCGTGCTTTCGCCCGACCTCATTCTTCTCGACGTGCGCATCCCGCGGCTCGACGGTTTCGAAGTGCTGGCGCGCATCCGTCGCGAAAGCAACACTCCAACGATCATGGTGACGGCCCTTGCCGAGGATCTCGATCGACTGGCTGGCCTTAGGCTCGGCGCCGACGACTATGTCGTCAAGCCGTTCAATCCGCAGGAGGTCGTGGCTCGCGTCAATGCGGTGCTGCGGCGGACGCGAAACGGCGCCGGCGCCACGATATTGCGCTTCGAAAACGTCGAGGTCGACCTCGACGCCCATGCCGCCTTTATCGACAACAGCGGCAAGCGCCGGTCCCTGCCGCTGACGCTCAGCGAGTTCCGTATCCTGGCCCACATGATCCGCCGCCCGACGCACGCCTTTGATCGGGCCGACATACTCGACGCCTGCCTTCCGGATAGTGACGCGCTGGCGCGCACCGTCGATACCCATGTCGCCAACCTTCGGCGCAAGCTTGAGGATCTCGGAGCCTGCGGATTCTTCACCGCGGTTCGCGGCGTCGGCTACCGGTTCGTGGAGCCGAGATGAAAATCAGAATGTCGCGGCTGCCGCTCAGCGTTCTCACCGCCATGCTTCAGGCGGTCCTGCTCGTGGTCAGTGTTTGTATCGTCTATTTCGGGGTCATGTGGGTCGAGTCGGACCTTGAGGAGCGGATGCTCAAGCGGATGCCGTCTGGCGCGGCCCAGGCATATACCGACCTCAATGCCGGCCGCATGCCTCAGGAGGAGCACCTTCGGTCGCTCGTCACCAACATCCCGCAGATTGAGGAATGGGGCAACAACGAGATCGACCTGTCGATCATCACGTTCGGTGTCATCGCTGCGGCAACCTGCAGCCTGATCGGCTATTGGCTTGCCCGCAAAATCAGCCGCCCATTGGAATTGCTCGCGCAGGCAACCGAGGATCTGCGCGCGGGCGATTTCGCAGTCCGTGTTGGATCCGTGCGGAAGGGGGCGAAGGAAGTGGCGACGTTGATCAGGACTTTCGATGAACTTGCGGCGGAACTTGAAAGCATGGAAAGCCGTCTGCGCTTCAACACGATGGCCGTGGCCCACGAACTGCGCACACCGCTGACGATATTGCAGGGCAATCTGCAGGGCATGGCCGACGGGGTCTTTCCGCTGGAACAGGAGCGTGTGCGGCAGCTCCTCGTGCAGGTGGAAGGGTTGTCCGCCCTGGTCGAGGATCTGCGCACACTCTCGCTGGCGGCGGGCCAGAAGCTGGTCACCCAGCGCAGCGCCGTCGATCTTTCTGCCGAGGCGACACAGGTGCTCGGCGCCTCCCGCACCATTCTGGCATCCGCAGGCCTCTCGCTTGAGGCAGCGCTCGAACCAGCGGTCGTGTCGGGCGATTCCCAGCGCCTGCGCCAGGCCCTGCTCGCGCTCGTCGAAAATGCCTGCCGCTATGCGGCCTCCGGTGGCGTGCTTCGCTGCGAAACCGGTGCGCGTGGAGCCGATGAAGCCTTCATCCGCGTGCTCGATCGCGGGCCAGGGCTCCCGGACGACGTGTCGACCCATTCGATCGACCTGTTCTGGCGCGGCGATGCGTCACGATCGCGAGCAACCGGCGGAACAGGCCTTGGCCTCTCCGTCGTGCAGGCGATTGCCAAGGCCCACGGCGGCCGGCTGGAGTTCGCAGCGCGCCCCGGCGGCGGAGCGATGATCACCATAATGCTGCCGCGCGAAAGCGCCGCCTGATCACTATCAGAATGACCTTGAATAGGGCCGGGTCAGGTCCTGTGCAGCGTTCGGCGAAAGCCGAGCGGCGATTTGCACGCGGAGATGGATGCGCCACAAACGGCGCTCAATTCCCGATCACATCTCCGCATTCCCTTGACAAACAGAAGGCAAACCCAGCGGCGCCGGATATCCCGGCGATGCTTGGACAAGCATTTGCTTTCAAGGAATTGCATCATGTCCCTGGAAGGTCGTTTGCAGGAATACAGCGCTCGATCGGGTTTGCCATCGCTCCCCTTAGATGGCGGTGACACAGTAGAGGCCCTGCCGCCATCGGTGGGCTTTGTCGCTGCCGCCAATATGCCGGAGCGCGGTCGCTCGGGCCGGCAGATCCTGTGGCAGGTCCTCAAACTCGGCGGGCGGCTCACGTTGAAGCGAGCGGCCGTGTTCTCGATGCGCCTTTTGCTTCAGCCGGTGCTGACGACGCGCTGGCTCGCCTTTCTCGGCGCGTTCGGCGATCGCTACAAATTGGGGCTTCCGCATGACGATCTCATCCGCAAGTCGGTCCCGACCTTTCTGCTGCATGGCGCGTCCTCGCGGCGGCGTCTTGAACTGTTGATGGACCACTTCGATGTGGCGAGCGAAGTCCTGTCCCGCCGCTCGCTGATGGCGCTTTGGCGCGGCACACCGATGGAAATGGGCACCGTTGGCGGGCGCGACGAAAACTATCGCATCCAGTTGCTGCTGGCCGACCACTGCGGCGGCCGCCATGAGGGCGCCTTTGCGATCAGGCTCAGCCGGCAAAGCGATCGCTATGCGCTGTGTACCGTCAGTTTTGCCTTCGTGCGCTGCGGTGAAGGCGCTTATAGCCTGGCGATCGGCGGTATGCAGGGGCCGCGCGGAGGCGATGCGAAACGTGCGTTGATTACCGCGACCCGCGATCTTGGTGGTTTGCGGCCCAAGGACGCCGTTTTGCTGACGCTTCAGGGGCTCGCCTCCGAGGGCAACGCTCCGCACGTCTATGCCGTCTCCAACGAAAGGCATGTGATCAATCGCAGGCGGCGCAAACGCCGCCGGATGATGATGGCCGATCTCGATGCCTATTGGCGCGACAGGGGAGGCGAGCCGTCTGATCCGTTCGGCTTCAGTCTTCCGATCGGCGAGGGCCAGGCCGCGCAAGGCGGAAACAGGCGCGACCAGAGCAAACGTGCGTTTCGCGACATCGGCGCGTGGTTCTACTGACCGCCGGCGCATGACTGCTCTTTTCCTGGACCTCTGACGGAGTGTGTCAATACAGCGCTACGCCAAGTTGCGTGCTGCACGCTATGTTGTGCGAATCGAAACTGCAACTGAGGGTAAAGAGTGACAAGAGCCGTGACCAAGAGGATGAAACCACATACTGGTGGATGCCTTTGCGGGGCGATCCGTTTTGAGGCGCAGGGGCCGGCTGGAAAGCCGCACACGTGCTCCTGCAAACTGTGCCAGCGGCATTCGGGTGCACTGACCGTCGCCTGGGTTGAATTCCCAACGGAAGCTGTTGCCTGGATCGGGCCGGGCGGTGCGCCCTCGACCTATCGCTCCTCGGACTATTCCAGTCGCGCCTTCTGCGGGAAGTGCGGGAGCACGATCGGTGCGCTCGATGACGCACCCGTCGTGGCATTGGTGCTCGGGTGTTTCGACAAGACCGGTGCCATTGATCTGATCCCGGTCTCGCATAGCTACCGCGGCGGACGACCGAAATGGTGGCATGTCGAATGCGTCAAGCCAGCGGCTGAATAGCCGTTGGCAGCTGTTGGCGTAGCTCTTAATCTGAGGCGAGGTTCACAACGACCGAGCCGATGGCTATCGCACCGAAGGCAATCAGGACGATACCCGAAAGGCGTGAGACCCAGCTGACAAAACGGTCGGGCAGGCGTTGCCGGGCAAGGGCGATCCCGCC
Source organism: Ensifer sp. Root127 (assembly GCF_001425225.1). NCBI lineage: Bacteria > Pseudomonadati > Pseudomonadota > Alphaproteobacteria > Hyphomicrobiales > Rhizobiaceae > Ensifer > Ensifer sp. Root127. The sequence continues at coordinate 30,108 of NZ_LMDX01000021.1, read as the reverse complement.
GCTCAAAAGCATCCACCAGGCGAGTGAACCGAGGAATACGCCGGCAACGACGATGGCGGCGTTCGCAAGCCCACCGGCTTTCGCCAGGCCGAGGACGGCGAAGAAAGCGGCAAAGGACAGGATCGTCAGCGGATTGGCGATCGTCAGCGCGAAGGTCGCCGCGGTTGTCTGGATGAGGTCGCGCGCACCGACCTGGGCCGCGGCTGTGACCGGGCTCGGTTGAAGCCCACGCCAGCCAAGCCAAATCATGAAGGCGCCGCCGACCAGGCTGAGCGGTGTCGATACCGTGGCGAGCAGGGTCGCAAAGGCAGCAAAGCCGGCGGCCGCCAGCAGTGCATAGCTGGCGTCAGCAAGCGCCGTGCCCAAGCCGCCGGCGACACCGGCCCAGAAGCCGCGCTCGAGCGTGCGGTTGATGCATAGCACACCGATCGGGCCGAGCGGGGCAGCAATGGCCAGGCCGAGCAACAGGCCTTTTCCAAACAGCAATGCAGACATGGATCAGCGCTCCGGGCTGGTGAACTGGGTTTCCCTTACAGTCGACAAGGCAATCACCGTCTCGCTACGAGCCAGGAAGCGGCGGTGCTTGAGCTCTGCCAGGAAGGGCTCGATATCGCCGAGCGATGGCATGCGTACCTTGACGCAATAGGACCAGGCGCCGGTGACGTGATGGCACTCCGCAACCGAGGGGTGATCGGCCATGAAGGTGCGAAACGCGGCTTCATCCGCATCGGGGGATAGTCCGACCCAGACATAGGCGAGCACGTCGAGCCCGAGCGCGCTATGGTCGGCGTCGATGGTGAAGCGGCGGATCACCCCGCTAGTGACGAGCCGGCGGATACGTTCGTTGACCGAGGAGGGCGAAAGCTCGACCGCAGCACCAATGTCGGTCAAAGACCGGCGGGCGTCCTGCGCGAGAATTCCAATGATTTTTCTGTCTATTTCGTCCATATCCAATGAATACGTGGAAATAGAATAGATGTACAGAAAAATCATCGGTGGAAATATTGCGCAGCCGAAAAATCAACGGAGATCGTAGCTCAGTCGATGTCCTTGAGGGCATCGAGCGGGCCGGTCAGCGCCGTGCGCGGTTGGACCAGCTCGGGGCTGATCAGGTGAATGCGTGGCTGGGGCCGCCCTTCTTCGATGACCTCGAACGCCTTGGCGATCATGCCCTCGACATCCTGCCTGATCATGATGACCGGGAAGGGCAGGAAGGACGCGAAGGGGTCGTAATCGTAGCAGCCGACGGTGAGGCCGGCGAAGTTCTCATGCGGGTGGCCGGCCATGAAGCGCAGCAGCCCCTCGAAGTTGATCGAGGAGTTGACGAACAGGGCGCGGGGCAGCTTGCCGTGTTTTTCGTGGAAGGCTTCGAAGGCGATCCTGGCATTGTTGGGAGCGTAGCCGGTCGGCTGGATGCAGCCGTCCGGGTCGTCGCCCAGAAGTTCACGCTTCACGGCGCGGAAGCCACGGATGCGCTCGCGGCTGGCGTGGTCGTCGCGGCCACCGAAGAGGTAGAGCTCATCCGGCCGCAGTGGCTGATCCGCCGGGAAATGGCGGATGATCGCCTCGGTCAGCATTCGGCCGCCTTCGTAGTTGTCGCTGATGACGGACGGAACTTTGGTGCCGGGTAGGTCGATATTGATATGCTTCAGGCCCACGGTCTCGCAGACTTCGTGCACGCCGTCCGGGTCTGTCGCTCCGCAGATGAACAGCTCATCGATCGAGTAGGAGATCAGCGTCTCTGCAGTCCTGCGCTCTTCTTCCGGGTCGCGACTGGCGCTGACGACGATCGGGCATTGTCCCTTGCTTCTGACATGCGCTTCGAAGGTCTGCGCCATCGAGGAGAAGTAACGGTTGTCATGGACGGGCAGCAGCAGGCCGATGAGGCCCGAGCGCGAACTGCGCAGGCCGCGTGCCTGGCGGTTGGCGGTGTATTGGTGGGTTTCGGCCAGGTCCCGGATCAGCGCCGCCGTGCTCTCCTTGATCCGCCGTTTCTGCCAGGTCCCGTTCAGAACCGCACTCACGGTTGAAGGCGAACTGCCTGATAGCACCGACAAGTCGTAGATCGTCGCCTTCTTCTTGCTGCTCTTCGTCATCCACGTGCCTCCCTCATCGTCTTAGTGCCGATTTCCCCTTGACGAAAGATTAAGTCTGCACAATAGTCTTTGCACCATCGATTGTGCAAACAAGAAATATCGATTGTGCATGCGATGGTGTCGTCTGAGGAGGCGGCGATCAGGGAGGCGGGAATTCGTTCCTAGCCAGTTGCGATTTGAAACTGGAGGCCGGCGCTTTCGCAGCCGGGCGTGTTCCCTATGGGGGACGAGTGGAGGAGAGACATGATCAAGAAAATTCTGGTCGCCGCCCTGGCGACATCGCTGTCGCTTGCCGGCGCGGCTGCGGCATTCGCTCAGGACGCCGGAAAGGTCGGCGTCGTGGTCAAGATTGGCGGTATTCCGTGGTTCAACGCCATGGAGGCCGGCATCAAGGAACGTGGCCAAAAGCTCGGCATCGACGCCTTCATGGTCGGCCCGACGAGCGCCGACCCGGCGCTGCAGGTACGCGCCATCGAGGATCTGATCGCCCAGGGCGTGAAGGTCATCGGCGTCGTGCCCAACGATGCCAAGGTTCTGGAGCCGGTTCTGACCAAGGCGAAGGAAAAGGGCATCATCGTCATTACGCATGAATCGCCGAGCCAGAAGGGCGCCGACTGGGATTTCGAGCTGGCGTCCTCGACCGGCTTCGGCGAAGCGCATGGCAAGTTGCTCGCCGAGAAGATGGGCGGCAAGGGCGAATATGCCGTCTTCGTCGGCTCGCTGACCGTGCCGCTGCACAATGCCTGGGCCGATGCAGCGATTGCATACATCAAGAAGAACCACCCAGATATGACGCTGGTCGGCGAACGCTACGGCGTTGCCGAAGACGTCGACAAGAGCCGCTCGACCGCGCTCGATCTGATTTCCGCCCATCCGGATCTCAAGGGGTTCCTTGCCTTCGGCAGTCAGGGACCGATCGGGGCAGGCCGCGCCGTCGAAGAGCGCCGCAAGGTCGGCGAGATCTTCGTGCTCGGCCCGTTCTCGCCGGGCCAGGGGCAGAAGCTGGTGAAGTCGGACGCGATCTCCGGCGGCTTCATGTGGAATCCGAAGCAGGCGGGCGAAGTGTTCGTGACGCTCGCCGACAAGCTGATGAAGGGTGAGGAAGTCAAGGACGGCGACGAGATCGAAGGTCTCGGCAAGGTCAAGCCGGACTTCGAGAACCACAACATCATCGTCGATCAGCTCGTGCCGATCAACAAGGATACAGTCGCGGACCTTGCGGCCATGGGTCTCTGACCCGCTACAGCGTCGCACGTCCTATTGGACGCGCAAAGACCGCTGTAACGCTATGAATTGTTGCATGTTTTATCCCTAGATCGGCAGCGATTTAAGGAAACATGCAGTGGGTTCTCCCGGCTGCTGGGCCGGCTTCGGCCGGCCTGGCACGTCCCTTCAAAACGGTATTCGGGGCACACGTTCATGCATCAGCTTGCGACCGCGGGAGGCAGCGAAATGCCGCTTCTGTCCCTGCACGACATCAACATGACTTTCGGTGGCGTCAAGGCGCTCAAAAATGTGAGCTTCGACGTTCGTCCGGGCGAGGTCCATTGCCTCGCGGGCGAAAACGGTTGCGGCAAGAGCACCCTGATCAAGATCATTACCGGCGTCTACCGCCCGGCCGAAGGCGCCTCGATCGAATATGACGGCGAGACCTATTCGCACATGTCGCCGGTGACCGCTCAGGATCGCGGCATTCAGGTCATCTGGCAGGACCTGGCGCTTTTCCCCGAAATGAGCGTCGCTGAAAACATCGCCTTCCAGACCGTTCTCGGCCGTTGGCCGAAGCTGGTCGATTATGGCCGCATGCGCAAGATCGCGATGGATGCGCTTGAGCGCCTCGGCATCGCGCTCGACGTCGACCTGCCGCTCAAGGAATATGCGATTGCCCAGCGCCAGATCGTGGCCATTGCCCGCGCCCTTGTCGGCGAAGCGAAGCTCGTCTTCATGGATGAGCCGACCGCATCGCTGACCCAGTCGGAGACCGATCATCTGCTCGACATCGTTCGCGGCCTTTCGGCCTCCGGCGTCGCCGTCGTCTTCGTCAGCCACCGCCTTGCGGAAGTACTGGAAATTTCAAGCCGCATCACCGTGCTGCGCGACGGTGCGCTGGTCGGCGTCTACCCCGCCGCCGGCATGACGCAATCGCGCATCACCGAACTGATGACCGGCAAGACCTTCGACCAGCAGGTCCGCGCCAAATCCGGGCAGGATCAGCCCGTCGTGCTGGAGGTAAAGGGCCTGAGCCGCCCCGGCCAGTTTGATGACATATCGCTGACCGTCAGGCGCGGTGAGACGCTGGGGATTACCGGTCTTCTCGGCGCCGGTCGAACCGAACTCGCGCAGACGCTTTTCGGCATGCTGCAACCGGTGGCCGGTACGATTACGCTCGAGGGCAAGCCGGTCCGTTTCGCCTCCAATCGCGATGCCATCAAGGCGGGCGTCGCCTATCTCTCCGAAGACCGGCTGTCGCTCGGCCTCATCCAGCAGCAGTCGATCGCCGACAATCTCGTCATCAGCTCGCTCGGCAAGATCGTTTCGGGCGGCTTTCTTTCGGATGAGCGCAAGCGCAAGCTCGTCGCCGGCTGGATTGCCGATCTCGGCGTCAAGATCGGCCTGCAAGGCGACGCGATCTCGACGCTGTCAGGCGGCAATCAGCAACGTATCGCCATCGCCAAGTGGCTGGCGACCGATCCGAAGCTGCTCATCCTCGACGCGCCCACCGTCGGCGTTGACGTCGGCGCACGCGCCGGTATCTTCGACATCGTCGCCAAGCTCGCCGAGACGGGGCTTGCGATCATTCTGATCTCCGACGAGGTTCCGGAGGTCTATTTCAACGCCGACCGCGTCCTGCACATGGCGCAGGGTCGCATCGTCGGCAGCTATGATCCCCGCAGCGTTCCGCTCGCCGAAATCGAGGGGGCGGTCTATGCATAGCTTCGCCCGCACCCACGCGACGGAAGTCGCGCTGCTCGCCGTCATCGCCATCATCTGCACGGTGCTGTCGTTGGCGACGGCCAATTTCTTCTCGCTCGGCAACGCCTTCGATCTCCTGAACACCAGTTCGGTCAACATCATCTTTGCCGTCGGCCTGCTGGTCGTGCTCATCGCCGGCGGCATCGACATCTCCTTCGCTGTTGCCGCCTCGGTGGTGCAGTACGGTACGGCGATCGCGCTTGGCTGGATCGGCGGCGGCGGCTGGATCTCCGGCCTGATCATCGCCGGATCGATCGGCATATGCCTTGGCGCCATCAATGCGCTGCTGATCCACCGTTTCCGCATCATTTCGATCGTCGCAACGATCTCGACCTTCAATATCTACTTCGGCCTGCTGATGTTCTTCACCAAGGGCGTGTCGATCTACGATCTGCCGGAATGGCTGACGGATCGCGTCGTGCTCTTCGAGCATGAAATGGCCGACGGCAGTTGGATCGAGATCACCCTTCCGGTGCTGGTAATGGTGCTGTGCGTCATCGCCACCTGGGTGCTGATCACCCGCACGACCACCGGTCGCCAGCTGTATGCCTTCGGTGATAATCCGGAAGGCGCGCGCCGCTTCGGCATCAACATCGGTGCCATGCAGTTCATCGCCTTCGGCTGGCTCGGCCTGATGGCCGGCATCGGCGGGCTGGTGCAGGCGCACTATGCGCAGGAGGTCGTGCCGAACGCGCTCTACGGACGAGAACTCGACGTGCTCGCCGCCGTCGTTCTCGGTGGCGCCAGACTCGGCGGCGGCAAGGGCTCGGTGCTTGGCTGCGTGCTCGGTGTGCTCTTGATCGCGATCACCCAGAACGGGCTGAACCTGATGGGCGTTTCCCCCTTTGCCTTCAAGATGATCGTCGGCGCCATCATCCTGATCGCCATCACCCTTTCCAATACCAGCATCGAACGGCTCCTGCCCTTCGCAAGCCAGAAAGGTGCACGCCGATGACAAGCTTTTCGGATCGCCTGAAGGCGTGGTTCGGACCGGAAATGGCAGGGCCGGGGCTGGCGCTGGTTGCCGTCATCCTGGTGTTCGGCCTGGCGTCGCCTCAGTTTCTGAGTGCCGCGACCTTTGGCTCGGTGGCGTTCCAGCTGCCCGAACTTGGGTTGCTGACCCTGGCGATGCTGCTGCCGATCCTGACCGGTGGCCTCAACCTTGCCGTAACCTTCACCGCCAACATTGCCGGGCTGACGCTTGCCTGGGTGCTGCAGGCAAACGGTGGCGCGGATGCCGGTGCCGGTGCCTTTGCGCTCGGCTGTGTGCTCGCTGTCACAGTCGGGGCCGCAAGCGGCATCGTCATGGGCCTGGTCATTGCCTTTACCCGCGCACACCCGATCCTCGTCTCGTTGTCGATGATGATCTTCCTGCGCGGTCTCGGCGAGTTTTTGACGCGCGGCGGCGACGTCTCCGGTTTTCCGGCCTTCATCGGGCCGCTCGGGCATGGCTCGATTGCTGGCATACCGGTGCCGTTGATCGTCTTCATCGTCTGCGTGCTGGCCTGGCATGTGCTGCTGACCCGGACCAGGCTCGGCTTCAACACCTACATGATCGGCTCAAACCTTGAGGCAACGCGCTATTCCGGTATCAACACCCGCAAGGTGATCGTGCTCGTCTACACGCTCTCGGGCGCCATGTGCGCGATCGCCGGCATCATCATGCTGGCGCGGTTCAACTCGGTGCGCATCGGCCATGGCGAGTCCTATCTGCTGATCACCGTGCTTGCCTGCTTCCTCGGCGGCGTCAATCCGTTCGGCGGCTTTGGCCGGGTCATCCCGGTGTTCGTGGCGCTCGTCGTGCTGCAGCTGCTGTCATCGGGGCTCAACCTCATCGGCGCCAACCAGCATCTCGCCACCGCGGTCTGGGGCCTGCTGCTCGTCGGCGTCATGGTGCTGCGCTTCGCCGCTTCCAAATTCAAGATTTCATTTGTCAGAAAAGGAACGTGATCATGCAGGGTTTTGGCGTCCATACGAGCATGTGGACCATGAATTGGGACCGGCCCGGTGCCGAGCGTGCGGTCGCAGCGGCGGTCAAGTACAAGGTCGACTTCATCGAGATCCCCATGCTCAATCCGCCGGCCGTCGACACCGCCCACACCAAGGCGCTGCTGGAGAAGAACAAGCTGCGTGCGGTCTGCTCGCTCGGCCTGCCCGAGCGCGCCTGGGCTTCCGTCCGGCCCGATGCGGCGATCGAGCACCTGAAGGTCGCGATCGACAAGACGGCCGATCTCGGTGGCGAAGCGCTGTCCGGCGTCATCTATGGCGGCATCGGCGAGCGTACCGGCGTACCGCCGACCGAAGCCGAATACGACAATATCGCCCGCGTGCTGACGGCGGCGGCAAAACACGCCAAATCGCGCGGCATCGAACTCGGCGTCGAGGCCGTGAACCGCTACGAAAACCACCTGATCAACACCGGCAGGCAGGCCGTCGACATGATCAAGCGCGTCGGCGCCGACAATGTCTTCGTGCATCTCGACACCTACCACATGAACATCGAGGAAAAGGGCATCGGCACCGGCATTCTGGATGCGCGCGAGCACATCAAATACATCCACCTCTCCGAAAGCGATCGCGGCACGCCGGGCTATGGCAATTGCGCCTGGGACGAGATCTTTGCGACGCTTGCGGCGATCGGCTTCAAGGGTGGCCTTGCCATGGAGAGCTTCATCAACATGCCGCCGGAAGTCGCCTATGGCCTCGCCGTCTGGCGCCCCGTCGCCAGGGACGAGGAAGAGGTGATGGGCAACGGCCTGCCGTTCCTGCGCAACAAGGCCAGACAGTACGGGCTGATCTAGAACATTTCCAGGAAAAGTGTGAAGCGGTTTTCCGTCTGGAAATGCGTAAAAACAAAGAGATAGAGCGTTTCCGGGGCTCCGTTTAAACCGGAAACGCTCAAATTGGGCGGCGATCCGGGTCCTTCATGGTCCGGAAGTGACGGAGTGACGGAAGGCGCGGTATCATGCCAACACCATCACGCAACGAGCAGGGCACGATCGCGGTGCTCGACGTCGGCAAGACCAACGTCAAGCTCAATGCCGTCACGGCAGATGGTGTCGTGCTTGAGACGCTCAGCATCCCCAACCCGGTGCTGCCCGGACCACCCTGGCGCCATCACGATCTCGGCGCCATTAGCGAGTGGGTCTTTTCCGGCATCGGACAACTCTGCCGGCGTCACCCACTTTCGGCCTTCGTTGCCTCCGGACACGGTTCCGGAGGCGTCCTTGTTGGTGACGATCCCGAGATCGGCGAGGGCGCCACCCTGCCGATGATCGACTATGAACAGCCGCTGCCGGAGGCGATCAAAGCCGGTTATGTCCCGCTCTCCGGATCGTTCTTCGACCGCGGCAGCGCGACGATGCATGCGGCAACCCATCAGGCCCGGCAGCTCTACTGGATGCAGGAGTGCGAACCGGAAGCCTTCTCGCGGGCGCGCTGGTATCTCGGTCTGCCGCAATACTGGGCATGGCGGCTTTCGGGTGTGGCGACCTCGGAGGCGAGCCTGCTTGGCGCGCAGTCGCATCTCTGGAACGTGGCGGAGCGGCATTTCGCACCGATCGTCGCGGCGCGTGGCTGGGGCCGGCTGATGCCGCCCTTCGCCGACGCCTGGCAGGATCTCGGGCCGGTGCGCGCAGATTTGGCGCGGCGTCACGGCTTGCCGCAGGGGCTTCGTATCCTGGTCGGTGCGCATGACAGCAGCCTCAACCACTACCGCTATCATGCCGCCGGGCTGCACGAGTTCACCGTCATTTCCACCGGCACCTGGATTGTCGGTTTTTCCGGTCAGACCTCGCTCGACAGGCTCGACGAAAACAGGGGCATGACCTTGAACAGCGACGTCTTCGGCAATCCGCTCGGCGGCGTGCTGACCATGGGCGGGCGCGAATTCTCGCTGGTGGCCGGGCCCGGGCAACCGAGCGACCCTGTGCCTGAACAGACCATCCGGCGATTGATCGCCGACCGGACGATGGCGCTGCCTTCCTTCGGCGACGACAACGGCCTGTTTCCGGGCAGCGCCGGGCAGGGACGTATATCAGGGCCAAAGCCGGAGACTGCCACGGAGCGCAAGGCGGTGGCGCTCGTCTATTGTGCGCTCTTGACCGCCGAATGCATCGAGGCCCTGGGGGCGGGTCCTCTGGTCGTTCTCGACGGCAGCTTCCTGCGCGACCCGCTTTATGCCCGCCTTGTCGCCGCACTGCTGCCGGACCGACAGGTCCGGTTCAATCTCGATGCCTACGGCGTTGCATCCGGCGCGGCCCTGCTTGCCGGCCAACATTCCCGCAGGCGGCCAGCGCCGCTTTCGCTGGCCGAGGCCAGCGATGTCGCATCACTCACGGCTGCGATCTCCGACTACGCGACTGAGTGGCGTGCGAGGGCGCGTCAGCCAGCCGAACCCGTTTTCCACTGACACTTCGAAAGGAACGACTGATGAACCAGCCCGATGTACTCTCCCTTCGCCGCGAGATGGTGGATATCTGCCGCCGGATGAATTCGAGCGGCATCAACCAGGGGACGGCCGGCAACCTGTCGGTGCGCATCGGCGATGGTTTCCTGGTCACGCCCTCGTCGCTCGCCTATGAGACGATGCAGCCGGAAGATCTGGTCGAGATGGATTTTAAGGGCAACTACACAGGCCTTCGACCGTCATCCGAATGGCGTTTCCATCGCGATATCCTGCGCGAGCGCACGGATATCAACGTGGTTCTTCATTGCCACTCTATCTATGCCACCACGCTTGCGTGCCACCACAAAACCATCCCCAGCTTCCACTATATGACCGGCATTGCCGGTGGCACGACGATCCGCTGCGCCGAATATGCGACGTTCGGGACCCAGGCGCTGTCCAACAACGCGCTGGTGGCGCTCAAGGACCGCACCGCCTGCCTGCTCGGTCAGCATGGTCAGATCTCGCTCGGCAAGACGCTGGAATCGGCATTGTGGATGGCGATCGAAATCGAGACCCTCTCGCGCATGTATGTCCAGGCCCTGACGCTCGGCGAGCCGCCGGTTCTGCCCGACGATGAGATGGAGCGGGTCATCGCCCAGATGCGCCGGATGAGCTATGGCCAGGCACCCGATGATGAGGGTGTCAACGACATCGCCCGCCCGCGGGTCGCCAGCTAGGAATTTCCAGGAAAAGTGCGAAACGGTTTTCCGTCCTAGGAAATGCGTAAAAACAGGCAGCAAATCAAGGTGCTACAGTGACCTTTGCGCGTCTAATAGGACGCACGGCGCTGGAGAGCGTTGCCGCGGTTCCGTCTCAACGGGAACCGCACGAGCGTCAGCTGGCCTTGTGTCGTTGATGGGGCGGCGCTATCAGCGATGTCAGTCGCAATCAGCACCGGAGAGACGAGCGATCCATGGCGAGCCCCGACATGTCATCCCGTGGTCATGCGCCGAAGTTCCCTTGCTCGATTGTCGTCATGGGCGTTTCCGGCAGCGGCAAGACTTCTGTCGGCGAGGCGGTGGCGCGGGCCTTTGGCTATCGCTTCATCGAAGGCGATGCTTTGCACCCGCAAGCCAATATCGCCAAGATGTCCGTCGGCATCCCGCTCACCGATGAGGACAGATGGCCCTGGCTCCGTGAGATCGGACGGCAGCTTTCCTCGAGCGCCGACCCGCTCGTCGTTTCGTGCTCGGCGTTGAAGCGGAGCTATCGCGATCTGTTGCGCGAGAGTGCAGGGGGAGATCTTGTCTTCGTTTATCTCCATGGCCGCCGCGATGTTCTCGCCGGCCGGATGCAGCATCGCGAAGGGCATTTCATGCCGGCATCGCTGCTCGACACGCAACTGGCGACGCTTGAAGAACCGATCGGCGAGCCCCTGACGGTCGTCGTTGATGTCGATCAGCCCGCTGCCGACGTGATCAAGGCAACGCTTGCCGCACTCGACGGCCTGGGTTTGTCGAACAATGCGGCGTCATCTGATTCCGGTTTCGGGTCGCGCTAGACCGCTTTCGCCATCGGCATCTGGATCTCCAGCAATTGCTGTGTCAACTCCGACCGGGGTGTCGGAACGGTACCGTCGAGTGCGCCAGTCCCGACCGTGAACCGGCAGTACCGCTAGCCGTCTTGATGCGAGCAACCCTGAAGGCGCAGATCGCATAAACAGGTCTGCTGCTTGCCCTGCCGGTGACGTCGCGCCGTTGGTGCGCCTCGCTAGAGGATGCGACCAAACAAGGAGCCGTAGGCGATGACGGCGATCGCGAGAGTAAACCCGGCACCCACGAAGATGGGGGTGAAATCGTAGTCATGGAAACGGGCGGGAAGTAGGTTTCTCATGGCGAGCTCCAATTTTCACTCTGCTTGCGACGGCCGCCGGAAGGTGCGGGCAGCGCGCTGCGATGACGAAAATGCCTCAAAGGAACCCGCAGCAGAGGCTTTGGCTCATTCAAGAATTCGATCAGGCGGATCAAATCTATTCCAGCGTAAATCTCGGCGCGGATTTCTGTCACAGATGAGCGTCGCCAAATAATTTGTACGCAGAAAGTTTTTCCATCCTGCGCTTCGGATATTAATAAGTAAACATCTGACTATTGCAAATCTTCATGGATTGCGTCGCGCCTGATGTTTTCTATTATTACCTATGTTGTGAGAGAATTTATTTGGGTATTTTTCCGATTTTCACGCAGTCTTTGTATATGAGGTGCGCCAACTATTCGGCGATAGAGCCGTTTATGTCGCCTTTTTCAACATTGCGGCGGGCTCGCGGCGGCTGATCTGAAATGGCGCTGTAGGTGGCGCCGGAATGCCCGAGTTGGCGACTGCTGATGGACGCATTTTCGCGGGCCGCTACGGTGCCAACGGTAATAGCTGCAACGGTCACACCACCACCAGAGCTCGAAAAGCCATCCCCTATCCTTTGCGGGTTTGCGAAATTGCCTGAATCACCTAATGCTCGGGCATGGCAGGACGATTTTTCAGCAGGCGATTCGACGTATCGAACGACCGCTCCACGATCACCAACAAGCCGCTGGGCGTGGTCGCGCCTGCAACTCTGCTTGCGGCAGGCCTCCTCATGTCCGGCTGCGCGACGCACAATGACGTCGGCACGCCGACCAATGCGACGATCGTTCCGGCCGAGAATGCGCTGATCCTGCCGCCGCCCGGCGGGCCCGCCGTTCTGAATGTGGTCGAGCGGCGAAGAACCAACGCCATCGAGCAGGATATCTACCTCTACACTTCGGCCGCGACGCCGGGGCAGAACTTCCTGCGCGCGCAATTCTTCGGGCCGATGGAGACCAGGTTCGACCAGCAGAAGAGCAGCGGCTACGTGGCGGTTAGGAGTTCCGAGATGATGCGGCAGGCGCGGCGTGCGCTTCCCGGTGTGTCGTTGGCGCAGTCGTCGGACTTTCTGCAGAACAATTACGGGCCCTTCGGTTATGCCTATGGTCGTGGCCGCGGCGGCGACGCCTGCATTTTTGCCTGGCAGCAGATCCGCGGGGCGGAAAATCATCGTTCTCCCCTTAAAGGCTACGGCACCATTCAGATCCGCTTCCGCTATTGCGCAACTGGCGCAAGCGAAAACGACCTTCTCGCGCCCGTCTATGGCTATACGATCGTCGGCACATTCGGCGACCCCGCCTGGAACCCTTACGGCGCCCCGCCGCCGCTGGAGGCGGGCATCGGCCGCGTTGGCAACCCGATTTACCGCAAGGAGCCGGCGCCCACCGACACGCGACCCGTGACCGTGATGACGGCGCCTGCGCCGACCAGGCGCGTGGTCCGCGTCGAGCAACCGGCGCGTCAGCAGCCAGTCGCCGTGCCGGCGACGGCGAATTCGATTAGGTTGCCGGAACCGGGTGGCGCGGCAAAGACTGGAGCGACCGTGATTGTGCCGTTACCTGCCTGCGATGCACCGGCGGGGGGCAATTGTCCTTAATCAGCTCCTAACCATCGTTTGGTATGGGCTCGTATCGGGCTTGCAAAAGCCCAGATGAAGTCAGGTCAAGCGATACCAGTGGCATGATGCCGAATGCTGGAAGGCAGAATGAATGAGCAAGATCGGTCCCGTTGCAGCGTGGGCGTTTTTCTCCCTTTGCGTCATTGCCGTCATCACATTGCCGGTCAATCTTCAGACCCAGCTGATCGTGAGCGTGCTCGTCGTTACGTTCATGGCGATACTGAAGCTCATCAAGGCCGAAGGTCGCTGGCGCCTGATCGCGCTCGCCTTCGGAACGGCTATCGTGCTTCGCTATGTCTACTGGCGCACGACCAGCACGCTGCCGCCGTTGAACCAGCTTGAGAACTTCATTCCCGGCTTCCTGCTCTATCTCGCAGAAATGTACAGCGTGATGATGCTATCACTGAGCTTGTTCGTCGTCGCGATGCCGCTGCCGCCACGCAAGGCCAAGGCCATCTCGCCGGGGGCGTTTCCGAAGGTCGACGTCTTCGTGCCGTCCTATAACGAGGATGCAGGGTTGCTGGCCAATACGCTGGCTGCCGCCAAAGGCATGGATTACCCGGCCGACAAGCTGCAGGTTTGGCTGCTTGATGATGGCGGCACCCAGCAAAAGCGCTACTCGATGAATCTGGTGGAGGCGCAGCGCGCCTCGGCCCGGCATATGGAATTGCAGGCTCTCTGCGACGATCTCGGTGCGCGCTACCTGACCCGCGAGCGCAACGAACATGCCAAGGCCGGTAATCTCAACAACGGCATGCTGCATTCAGACGGCGAGTTGATCGCCGTCTTTGACGCCGACCACGCGCCAGCTCGCGATTTCCTGTTGGAAACGGTGGGCTATTTCGAAAGCGACCCGAAGCTTTTCCTGGTGCAGACGCCGCACTTCTTTCTCAATCCTGATCCGCTCGAGCGCAATCTGCGAACCTTCGAAAAGATGCCGAGTGAGAACGAAATGTTCTACGGCATCATCCAGCGCGGCCTCGACAAGTGGAACGCGGCCTTCTTCTGCGGCTCGGCTGCCGTGCTCCGGCGCAAGGCGCTCGATGATACCGACGGCTTCAGCGGCATGAGCATCACCGAGGACTGCGAAACGGCGCTGGCGCTGCACGGCCGCGGCTGGAACAGCATCTATGTCGATCGGCCGCTGATCGCCGGGCTACAACCGGCAACCTTTGCCAGCTTCATCGGCCAGCGCAGTCGCTGGGCGCAGGGCATGATGCAGATCCTGTTGTTCCGTTTTCCGCTGTTCAAGCGCGGGCTGTCGATCCCGCAGCGGCTTTGCTACATGTCGTCGACGCTGTTCTGGCTCTTCCCGGTGTCGCGCACGATCTTTCTGTTTGCGCCGCTGTTCTATCTGTTCTTCGACCTGGAAATCTTCACCGCGTCGGGTGGTGAGTTCCTTGCCTATACGCTCGCCTACATGCTCGTGAATCTGATGATGCAGAACTATCTCTACGGCGCCTTCCGTTGGCCGTGGATCTCGGAACTCTACGAATATGCTCAGACCGTGCATCTGCTGCCGGCGGTCATCTCGGTCCTGATGCGCCCGAGCCGGCCGACCTTCAAGGTGACGGCCAAGGACGAGTCGATCCTGGAGAGCCGCCTGTCGGAAATCAGCCGACCGTTCTTCGTCATCTTCGCCGTGCTTTTCATCGCCCTTCTGATGACGGTCTACCGGGTCTACACCGAGCCCTACAAGGCTGACGTAACCCTGGTCGTGGGAGGTTGGAACCTCCTCAATCTGATCATGGCGGGCTGCGCGCTCGGCGTGGTCTCGGAACGCGGGGAAAAGGCGTCATCGCGGCGCGTGAAGGTCAGCCGGCGCTGCGAATTCGGTGTCGCAGATCAATGGTATCCGGCAACGATCGAAGACGTATCGGCCAACGGCGCCCGAATTCAGGTCTATGGCGTCGATGCGGCGACGCTACCTGTCGACACGGACGGGCTCATTCGTTTCGAGCCCTATAGTGGCGATGGCACCTCCGAGACCTTGCCGGTCGCGATCAAGAACAAGGAGAGTGCCGGCGACATCACCACGATCGGCTGCCGTTATCTGCCGCAGGTCGCGCGTCACCACAGTCTGGTGGCGGATCTGATCTTTGCGAACTCCCAGCAATGGAGCGAATTCCAGAGGGCGCGGCGCGGAAACCCAGGACTGGTCGCAGGCACGGCCTGGTTCCTGTGGCTGGCTTTCTATCAGATGAGCCGCGGCCTGATCTATTTCGCGCGCAGCTTGCGCTCCTCCGACAGGCAAGCGGAGGCGCGGCGATGAACCGGATGCTGGTTGCCCTCCTCATCATGTTCCTTGCCGCGACGACACAGACGTTCGCGCAGTCGAACCCGTTCGACATGTCGCCGGAGCGGCCGGCCGTCGAGCCGCCTATCGAACTGCCGGAAGGGACGGATGAGGGCCAGCCGACCAGCGAGCCCGGCGCGGACGCAAGCAGTCCCGCAGCGGTTGGCGGCGAGCCCGATGGTTTCAGGCGGTACATCATTCCCTTCAGCGCGCTGTCGCTCACCGGTGAGGTCGACGAACGCGCCTGGTCGATGTATCTGACGCCGGCCCAGGCACAATCGGCTGCAACGTTGAATTTCGGTTATCAGAATGCGATCGTGATCGCGCCGGAGGCTTCGTCCCTTTCGGTTTTCGTCAACGGCGAGCTGGTCGGCGAGGGGCCGATCAAGGCGTCGGGCACCGCCGAGACCCGGAGTTACGCACTGCCTGCCGGTCTGCTGCGGGCCGGTTCCAATGACATCAGGTTTCGGGCGCAGCAGCACCACCGTACCGACTGCACCATCGAATCCACCTATGAACTCTGGACCGAAATCGCGCCGGAGACGGCTTTCATCAGCTTTGCGGATGCGCAGAGCGCGGCATTTGCGAGCGTGGACGATATCCGCGCCGTCGGTCTGGACGACAGGGGACACACGCAGTTCAATCTTGTCGTTCCGGGAATGCAGCAGCCGAGCCGCGCTGCAAGCCTGATGCGGCTTGCACAGGGCTTGGCCCTGCGCGGCCATATGCCGGCGCAGCGGGTCTTTCTCAGCGAAGGACTGCCGGAGCTGGGCAAGCCCGGTGAGTTGACCGTGGTTGCTGGCACCGTCGATGAGGTATCGCCGCTGCTCCCTTCGCTGCCCGATGGCGCTGCCAGCGGGTCGGTCGCGGCCTTCGTCCGCGATGGCGAGACGAATGCACCGGTTCTGGTTCTCAGCGGCCCCGACTGGCCGGCCGTTCAGGCCGCAATCGAGGCTGTCGCCGAGCCAATGGACCGGCCGAGCGATGTCCCTCGCGACGTCATCAACACCGAACGTTGGCTCTTGCCGGAAACACCTGTCGTTGCCGGCAACGCGCGCTTGCGCTTCTCCGAGCTCGGCGTCGAGACCAGTGAATTCACCGGTCGCCGCTTCCGATCCAGGTTTTCGGTGGCGGTCCCGTCGGATTTCTATGCGGACGCCTATGGCGAGGCGACGATCCTGCTGGATGCGGCCTATACCGAGACGGTGCGGCCCGGCAGCCGGATCGACATCTATGTCAACGGCAACATCGCCTCGACGGTCCCGTTCGATTCGGCGACCGGCGGCATCCTGCGGCATTTGCCGATCAATGTGACCATGCGCCATTTCAAGCCCGGGCCCAACCTGATCGAGCTCGAGGCCGTGCTTTTGACGGAGCAGGACAAGGCCTGTGCGCCGGGTGCGCCAGCCTCGACGGATCCGCGTTTTGCACTGTTCGACACGTCCGAACTTCATATGCCCAACTTCGCGCGGATCGGTCGGCGGCCCAATCTCGCCGCGATGTCGGGCGCGGCGGCACCCTACCGCAACAGCGCCGGCGTGATCCCGCTCTTCATTGACCGGGCCGATGCCGACACCTTGTCGGCCGCAGCCACGTTCCTGGCACGGTTGGCGGTGGCCGGCGGGAGGCCGATCGCGGTCGAGATGATTGCCTCGCCTTTGGCCGCTGGCACGCGCAATGCGCTCTTCATCGGTACGTTGCCCGAATTGCCGAAAACTGTGCTGACGCAAGTCGGTATCGATCCCAGCCGCCAGATGTCCTGGGGCAGCGCACAGGCCGTCGGGCGCGGCGCGGATACCCAGAAGGCGATCGATGAATGGCAGACGCGCCTGAGTGGCGGCGCCTGGCGCACCCAGATCACGGCTCTTCAGGATTGGGTAAAGCAGGAGTTCGACATCTCCCTGAGTTCGCTACGCATTCTGCCGCAGGAACAAAGCGATTTTGTCCCTCCGGAAACGGCAACCTTGCTCCTCGCTCAAGGGGCAAACCCCACGGATGACGCCACGTGGACGCTGGTTGCAGCGCCGTCCGCCAAACAGTTGAGCGATGGGGTGTCGGCACTTGCCGACATCGATCAATGGCGAGAGATCGCCGGGCACATCTCGACCTACGAGCCGGCAACCAACGCCGTCAAGGTGGTGCCGGTCGCCAATTTCAGTTTCGTGCAGACAAGGCCGGCCTCGTTTGGCAATTACCGGCTGATCATTGCCAACTGGCTGTCGAGCAACATTCTTTTCTACGCCGTGCTGCTCGTAACACTATCGGTGCTGCTGGGCCTCGCCACGTCATCCATGCTCAGTCGGCTCGGGCGCCGCCCATGATCTGGCGCACGGTTCTTCTCCTCACCCTGGCTCTTGTCGTCGCTCTGCCTCAGACGCGCGCGGCAGCCCAGGGACGGGGCGAGACCGTGAGCGCCGAGGATTGGCAGAAGTATAAGACAAAGTTCCTCGATCCCGGTGGGCGCATTATCGATGACGGTAACGGCGGCATCAGCCACAGCGAGGGACAAGGTTATGGTTTGTGGCTGGCGGTGCTTGCCGGCAGCGCTGCCGATTTCGAGCTGATCTGGTCCTTTACCCGTCGCGAGCTGCTTTTGCGCGACGACGGACTTGCCGCCTGGAAATGGAGCCCGAGCGAAAAGCCGCATGTGATCGATATCAACAATGCGACCGACGGCGATATCCTGATCGCCTATGCGCTGACGCTTGCCGGCGAACGGTGGAAGCGAAAGGACTACCTCTCGGCGGCCTCCAAGATCGCGAAAGCAATCCTCGACCGGACCGTGATCGACTACGGCGGCCGAACCTTGCTGCTGCCGGGGGTTGCCGGTTTTTCCGCAACCGATCGCGAAGACGGTCCCGTCGTCAACCCTTCCTACTGGATCTTCGAGGCCTTCCCTGTCCTTGATCGGGTCGCGCCTTCGCCGATATGGGCGGCGCTGGCGAATGATGGTCGCAAGATGCTTGATCAACTGCAGCTCGGCCCGCGAAAGATGCCGGCCGATTGGATCAGCGCCAAAACGCGCCTGAAGGCGGCGCAGGGCTTCCCGGCGGAATTCGGCTACAATTCGCTGCGCATTCCGCTCTACCTGGTTCGGGCAGACATCGATGACGCCGAATTGCTTTCAAGATTGCGGCAGGGCATGCTTGGTGCCAATGGCGAATTGCTCATCAGCGACGTAACGACGGGGGCTGTTCGGGCGACGCTGACGGACCCCGGTTATCAATTTGTTAACCATATTCTGGCCTGTCTCATGGAGCGGGCTCCGTTGCCCGACAGCGTCAAGGTGTTCAGCCCGACGCAATATTACCCTTCGACACTGCACCTCCTCGGGTTGTCTTATGCGAAGGAGAAGCGTCCGGAGTGTCTATGAAGTCCTCAACCGTTGTCATCGCCGGAATCATCCTCACGGCGGTCGGGATTGTCGGATTTACCGACGATGGGCTTCTGCGCAAGAATTTGGCCGGCAACGCCGGTGCGCCAGCGACGGGCCCTGACGGAGGCGCGCTTCCCGACGAGGCGTCGTTCGGTGTCGTGGACAGAGGTTCGAGAGGCGCAGCGCCTGAGTTTCGGCAGGTCACGCAGAATACGCAGCCCGCCGATGCGAGGCGGTCGCAGGCAACGGCGCCGGTGGTAGACGAATCGGCACTGCGCTACTTCGCCAGCAAGGGTGATACCGCTCGACTGCAGGCCGAGATATCACGGCTGAGGGCGCTCTATCCCGATTGGACGCCGCCCAAGGACCCACTTGCGGTTCCGCGTAACAAGGATGTCCAGCTCGAAACGATGTGGCAGCTCTATTCGGAGGGGCGCTACGCCGAGGTTCGAAAGGCGATCGCCGAGCGCCAGGCAAGCGAGGCCGCCTGGAAACCGCCGGCCGATCTGCTCGAGCGGCTGAGCGTCGCCGAAGCGCGGGCGCGCCTGGTGAATGCCTCCGACCTCAAGCAGTACGAGACGGTCATCGAGGTTGCGGCGAGCACGCCGAGCCTGTTGACGTGCTCGGAAGTGGATGTGCTGTGGCGGGTGGCGGGTGCCTTCACCGAGACCAAACGTCCCGATCGCGCCCGAGACGCCTATCTCTACGTGCTGAAGAATTGCGAGAACGCTCCGGAGCGGCTGGCGACGGTGCAGAAGGCGGTATCCGGACTGCCCTATGAGATGGCACAGGAGATTTTGGCCCACGAACGGACAGCACCTGGAGGCGCTGCCGAGTTCGAAAGCATTCGCGACGACCTGGCGCGCCGCTTCGTTGCGGAAGGCGACGCGGATGGCAAGCTGGCGGTCGATCCCAAATATATCCAGCGCCTCGAACGCTTGGTCGAAACCGAGGGCATGGCGAGTGACGCGCTGCTCCTGGGCTGGTACCAGCTTCGCCGGGAGAATATCAGCGCCGCCGAACAATGGTTCCGTCGCGCCCACGACAAGGAAGATTCAGCCTCCGCGTCGCAAGGCCTGGCGCTGACCTTGATCGCCCGCAAGGCGCATGAGGATGCGGAAAAAGTACTGTATCCCTGGCGCGATACGTCGGCCGATGCCAAGGCGACCTATTTTGCCGCGACGGCAAACCTGCTGGCGATCGAGCCACCGGTCACGCTGAGCGAGGAAGTACTGACCCGGATCGCGCAGGAGACGACCAAAGGGCGTGATCCGGCCACGGCGCAGCAGTTCGGCTGGTATGCCAGTGCCATGGAACAACCGGCGACGGCCGCACAATGGTTTGCCACCGGGCTTCGCTGGAAGCCCGATGACGAACCTTCGGCCTATGGCCTGGCGCTCAGCCGCAACCAGCTGGGCGATGCTGCCGGCGTCGCCGAGATCCAGCGGCTCTGGGCGGGGCGCTCGGAGCGCATCGCCCTCCTCGGCGAGACCGAGGAGGAACGGCGCGACGCCATCGCCCGGCAACAACAGCCGCTTGCGCGAGAGCCGGCACCGATAGCTGATGCGGAGCGAAGGTCACCTGCAGTCGTGACGGAGGCCGCGCCACGAACGACGACACGCTATGTGGTCGAGCAGCCGGTTGCCGTTGCTCGCCGACCACAAGCGGCCGGCAGGGCGGTAACGGGATGCCGGACGACCATCAACCCGGCGCGGTTGTCGCCGCAGGCGGCGCTGACGCGCGGCTGGTGCCTGATGGATCTGAACCGCCCGCTGGAAGCGGCCGAAGCCTTCGAGGTCGCCCTGCAGGCGCCGGCATCACAAATGCGCGAGGATGCTGCCTACGGACAAAGCCTCGCCTATCTCAGGGCCGGGCTGACCAACAAGGCCGCGGTCGCCGCTACGAAATCAACACAGAGCCGTGGTCGCGCCGAAGAACTCCAGAGCGCGATCCTCGCCGACCGGGCGATTGCCGCTTTCGATGCCAAACGTTATCGCGAAACGCTGATTTTCCTTGATCAGTTGGGGCAGATCTCGACGCAGCGGTCCGACCTGATGGTGCTGCGCGGCTACGCCTATCTCAATCTCAAGTATTACGCCGAAGCCCGGCGCATCTTCGAGGCAGTCGCTGCCACCGGCAATCGCGACGCGCAGCGCGGCCTTGCCGATGTCGGCAAGGCGCAGGAAATCTGGCCGAACAAGTAAACGCTTCGCACGCGATTCCGTCGCGACACGACAGTTGCCGCGAGCCAGATTGGCCGAAGCAGCTTCGCGCAGCGGATGTATCGCCAAACGTTCCTAAACTTTGCAGATCGTGCTTCCCGGATTTCCTCTTTGGAAGGAAATTAGCGGGACGCGGTGTTATCGTCGCTCGACATCGCGGCGTTGATATCATTGCAATCGCCGCGTTGCGCGTAGAGGATGGAGCGCAGACCGGCCAGTTGGTGGTGAGGAGATCACTGATAGGGTCGAGGGGAGGAGACGAGAGATGTTTCAGGGCGGATTGAGCTTCGCGCTCGGCGAGGACATTGACGCGTTGCGCGATAGCGTGCGCCGTTTTGCGACTGAGCGTATCGCGCCGCTGGCGGCGGAAACCGATCGCAACAACGCTTTCCCGACGCCACTCTGGCGTGAGATGGGAGATCTCGGGCTGCTCGGCATCACCGCCGACGAGGCCTATGGCGGTGCGGGCATGGGCTATGTCGCCCATTGCGTCGCCATGGAAGAGATCAGCCGCGCCTCCGCCTCCGTGGGCTTGAGCTACGGCGCCCATTCCAATCTCTGCGTCAACCAGATCAGCCGCAACGGTAACGAGGCGCAGAAGGCGCGCTATCTGCCGAAGCTGATCTCCGGCGAACATGTCGGCGCACTCGCCATGTCCGAACCGGGAGCGGGCTCCGACGTCGTTTCCATGACGCTTCGGGCCGAGAAGCGCGGCGACCGCTACGTTCTCAACGGTGGCAAGATGTGGATTACCAACGGCCCGGATGCGGACGTGCTGGTCGTCTACGCCAAGACGGACCCAAGTGCCGGTCCGCGTGGAATTACCGCCTTCCTCGTCGAAAAAGACTTTGCCGGCTTTTCCACCGGCCAGAAGCTCGACAAGCTCGGCATGCGCGGCTCGAACACCTGCGAGTTGATCTTCCGGGATTGCGAGGTGCCGGCCGAAAATATTCTCGGCAACGAAGGCGGCGGTGTCCGCGTGCTGATGTCGGGCCTCGACTATGAGCGTGTCGTCCTGTCCGCCGGACCGCTCGGCATCATGTCCGCTTGCCTTGACGTCGTCGTCCCCTATCTCCACGAGCGCAAGCAGTTTGGCCAGGCGATCGGCGAGTTCCAGCTCATGCAGGGCAAGCTCGCCGACATGTATGTGACGGCGAACGCGGCGCGGGCCTATGTCTATGCGGTGGCTGCAGCCTGCGATCGTGGTGAGACCACCCGCAAGGACGCGGCCGGCTGTATTCTTTATGCGGCCGAGAAGGCAACGGCGCTGGCGCTCGAAGCCATCCAGGCGCTCGGCGGCAACGGCTACACCAACGACTATCCGGCCGGGCGGCTGTTGCGTGACGCCAAGCTCTACGAGATCGGTGCCGGAACCAGTGAAATCCGCCGCATGCTGATCGGCCGCGAGCTGTTCACCGAGACCAGATAGACGCCAGGGTAGACCTCCGAAGCCACAATCAGGCTCGATCGAATGAGGACTTCATGACTGTTCTGAAATCTCACATCTCGCCCTCGTCCGACGTGTTCAAGGCCAATCAGGCGGCGATGGCGGAGGCGATTACGACTGTGGAGGACGCCGTCAAGATGGCGGCCGGCGGTGGAGGCGAGACGGCGCGCGAGCGCCATGTCAGCCGCGGCAAACTGCTGCCGCGCGACCGCGTCGCCTCGCTGATCGACCCGGCAACGCCCTTCCTCGAAATCTGCTCGACGGCCGCACACGGCATGTATAACGGCGATGCGCCGGCAGCGGGTCTCATCACCGGTATCGGCCGGGTGTCCGGCCGCGAATGCATGATCGTTTGCAACGACCCGACCGTCAAAGGCGGGACCTATTATCCCATGACGGTCAAGAAGCATCTGCGTGCGCAGGAGATTGCCGCCGAGAACCAGTTGCCGTGCATCTACCTGGTCGATTCCGGCGGCGCCAACCTGCCGAACCAGGACGAGGTCTTCCCCGACCGTGAGCATTTCGGTCGGATCTTTTACAACCAGGCCAATATGTCGGCGGCCGGAATTCCGCAGATCGCCGTTGTCATGGGATCGTGCACCGCAGGCGGCGCCTATGTGCCGGCCATGTCGGACGAGACGATCATCGTCGAGGGTCAGGGCACGATCTTCCTGGCCGGCCCGCCGCTGGTGCGCGCAGCGACCGGTGAAGTGGTCTCGGCCGAGGACCTTGGCGGCGCTGACGTACACACGCGTCTCTCCGGTGTTGCCGACCATATGGCGCGCGATGATGCGCATGCGCTGGCGCTTGCCCGTCGTGCGGTCGCCGCACTCAACCGCCGCAAACCGACGTCGGTGGAATTGCAGAGCCCGGAGCCGCCGCTTTACGATCCGCAGGAGATCGCCGGCATCGTGCCGGCGGACCTGCGCACGCCCTATGACATCCGCGAAGTCATCGCCCGTCTTGTCGATGGCTCCCGCTTCGACGAGTTCAAGGCGCGCTACGGCACCACGCTGGTCTGCGGTTTCGCGCATGTCCACGGCGTTCCAGTCGGCATCATCGCCAACAATGGCGTGCTTTTTTCGGAATCGGCGCTGAAGGGTGCGCACTTCGTCGAGCTTTGCGCCCAGCGCAAGATCCCGCTGGTGTTCCTGCAAAACATCACCGGCTTCATGGTCGGCCGCAAATATGAGACCGAAGGCATCGCCAAGCACGGCGCCAAGCTGGTCACGGCCGTGGCGACGGCGCAGGTGCCGAAAGTCACCATGCTGGTCGGCGGATCGTTCGGTGCCGGCAACTACGGCATGTGCGGTCGCGCCTTCTCGCCGCGGTTCCTCTGGACCTGGCCCAACAGCCGGATTTCTGTAATGGGCGGCGAACAGGCGGCCGGCGTGTTGTCGACGGTGCGCGGCGAGGCGCTGAAGCGCGCCGGAACGCCCTGGAACGAGGAAGAGGAAGCCAAGTTCCGGCAGCCGGTTCTCGATCTCTTCGAGCGCCAGAGCCATCCGCTTTATGCCTCGGCCCGGCTCTGGGACGACGGCGTCATCGACCCGCGCAAGAGCCGCGACGTTCTCGGGTTGTCCCTGTCGGCGGCGCTCAATGCGCCAATAGAAGATACGCGTTTCGGCCTGTTCAGAATGTAGGGAGATCGCGATGAAGCGCGAAAACGTCAACGCCAAGAATGCGCCGCAACCGCGCGGCGGCTATTCGCAAGCCGTGCGGCTCGAGAGTTTCGAGCGGCTGGTTTTCGTGAGCGGCCAGGTGCCGCTCAATTCCGACGACGTGCTGCCCGACGGCTTCGAGGCACAGGCGCGCCAGGTCTGGCTGAACATTGACGCCCAATTGAAGGCCGCCGGCATGAGCAAGGCCGATATCGTCAAGGTGACGACCTTTCTCGCCGATCGCAACCACACCATGGCCAACCGCGCGGCCCGTGCCGAATATCTCGGTCCGCTCGCGCCGGCGATGACCGTGGTGATTGCCGGCATCTTCGATTCTGGCTGGTTGCTCGAAGTCGAAGTGATCGCGGCACAATAGGGCGGGCCATATGCCGATGTTTTCAAAGCTTCTGATTGCCAACCGCGGTGAGATCGCCTGCCGCGTCATCCGCACGGCCCGGCGCCTGGGCATCCGCACTGTCGCCGTTTATTCCGATGCCGATGTCGACGCTTTACATGTGACGTTGGCTGACGAGGCGATCCGCATCGGACCGCCAACGGCCTCCGAGAGCTATCTTTCGATCGAGCGGATCGTGGCTGCGGCCCGGTCCGTCAACGCGGATGCCATTCACCCGGGCTACGGTTTCCTGTCGGAAAACGCCAATTTTGCCGAGGCGGTCGAGGCCGCGGGCATGACTTTCGTCGGCCCGTCGCCGGAAGCAATTCGCGCGATGGGGCTGAAGGATGCGGCCAAGGCGCTGATGCAACAGGCCGGCGTGCCTGTTGTCCCCGGTTATCACGGCGACGAGCAGGAGCCATCCTTCCTGGCGGACCGGGCGGCTGACGTCGGCTTTCCCGTACTCATCAAGGCGCGCGCCGGTGGCGGCGGCAAGGGGATGCGCAAGGTCGAGCAGCCGCACGAGTTTGCTGCGGCCCTTGAAGCAGCGCGCCGCGAAGCCGAAGCCGCCTTCGGCGACGGCGCGGTGCTCATCGAGAAATACCTGACCAAGCCGCGTCACATCGAAGTCCAGGTCTTCGGCGACCGCCACGGCAATATCCTGCATCTGTTCGAGCGCGACTGCTCGCTGCAGCGCCGCCATCAGAAAGTGATCGAGGAGGCGCCGGCGCCCGGCATGACGGCGGAGGTTCGCCGCGCCATGGGCGAGGCCGCGGTCAAGGCTGCGCGCGCCATCGGCTATGTCGGTGCGGGCACGGTCGAATTCATCGCCGATGTCACCAACGGGCTCTGGCCGGACCAGTTCTATTTCATGGAAATGAACACCCGGCTTCAGGTGGAGCATCCGGTCACCGAGGCGATCACCGGCATTGACCTCGTCGAGTGGCAGTTGCGCGCCGCTGTCGGCGAGGCCCTGCCAAAGCGACAGAATGAAATCGCCATTGATGGCTGGGCGTTCGAGGCACGGATCTATGCCGAGGATCCGGCGCGCGGCTTCCTGCCGGCAACCGGGCGGCTCGCAACGCTCGATTTTCCTGTAGACGGCGTCCGCGTCGATGCCGGCGTCCGGCAGGGCGACGTCATCGCCCCCTACTACGACCCGCTGATCGCCAAGCTGATCGTACACGGGCCGAGCCGCTCGTCGGCGCTGGCGCGGCTGGAGAGCGCCCTCAAAGCCTGCCGTATCGGCGGTACCATCACCAATCTCGATTTCTTGGCCCGCCTCGCTGCAGAGCCTGAGTTTCGCGCCGGGCGGCCGGATACCGGCCTTATCGACCGGGCAATCGATCAATTGACGACGCCTGTGGTGCCGAGTGACGAGGCGCTGGCACTGGCGGCGATCGCCGCCACCGGCGTGCTGCAGCCGATGAAATCCGACGATCCCTGGTCGTCGCTCGGTCACTGGCAGATCTGGGGGGATGCTCATAGAAGCATTGCCGTCGACCACGCCGGCGGGCGATCGGTCGTCACGCTTGCCGCGCGCGGGCGCGATCAGTTCGCAGTGCGGGCTGGCGAAAGCACCTTTCCGGTGCTTGTGCTCGATCGGTTCGACGATGGCGCCCGTGTGGAGATCTCCGGCGAGCAACGCGTCTTCCGCTTCCTGCGCGAGCATGAAACCATCACGCTCTTCGTGAGTGGCGAGACCTTCGTTCTTCGCCTTCCCGATGCGCTCGCCACCGCCCACGCCGGTGAGGCGGCGGAGGACGAGCTTGCCGCTCCGATGCCCGGCATCGTCAAGCTCATCCATGTTCGCGCCGGCGACGTGGTCACGAAGGGCCAACCGCTCGTGGTGATGGAAGCGATGAAAATGGAGCTGACGCTGGCAGCGTCGCGTGCGGGCGTCATCGAGAGCGCGCTGGTATCGCCAGGCGAACAGGTGAGCGCCGGCGCGATCCTCGTCGTGCTGCAGCCGGAGCGCAGCGAATGAGCGCGTCGGTGCCGGAGCATGTGACGATTGTCGAAATGGCGCCACGCGACGGCCTGCAGAACGAGAAGCGGCTTGTCGATACGGTCGACAAGATCCACCTCGTCGATCTGCTATCGGGTTGCGGTTATGAGCGCATCGAAGTGACGAGCTTCGTCAGCCCGAAATGGATGCCGCAAATGGCGGATGCGTCGGCGGTGATGGCCGGGATAAAGCGTCGACCGGGTACACGCTACGCGGCGCTGACGCCGAACATGCAGGGCTTCGATGCGGCTCTGGCGGCCAAGGCCGACGAGGTTGCGATCTTCGCCTCGGCGTCTGAGACCTTTTCGCAGAAGAACATCAATTGCTCAATCGCCGAAAGCATCGAGCGCTTTCGCCCGGTCGCCGAAGCCTGCCGCGCCAGTGCGGTGCCGTTGCGAGGTTATGTCAGCTGTGTCGTCGAGTGCCCCTATGAAGGCGCGATTGCGCCGGAGAGCGCTGCCCAAGTGGCCGCCGCCTTGATGGTGCTTGGTTGTTACGAGATCAGCCTTGGCGACACGATCGGGCGCGGCACGCCCGAGGCGGTCGATGCGATGTTGGTGGCCGTATTGGCTCATGTGCCACCCGCGCGACTAGCGGGCCATTTTCACGACACCTCCGGGCGGGCGCTCGACAATATCGGGGTCGCGCTCGAGCGCGGCTTGCGTGTCTTCGACGCTTCGGCCGGTGGCCTTGGCGGCTGCCCCTATGCGCCGGGTGCGGCAGGGAATGTCGATACGCTTGATGTCAACGCCTTTGTCACCGGGCGCGGGTTTTCGACGGGGCTGGATGCGGCAAGGCTTGAAGATGCCGCCGCTTTCGCACGATCGCTGAGGAGTGCTGGCTGATGTTCGAAACGATCCGATACGCCGTCGATGCGAAGGGCGTCGCCCGGCTGACGCTGGCACAGCCGCAGAAGCACAACGCGCTCTCCGCAATCATGATCGGTGAACTGACTGAGGCGGCGGAGCGACTGTCAGCGGATGTCACCGTCCGCGTCGTGGTGCTCGATGCCGAAGGCCGCAGTTTCTGCGCCGGCGGCGATCTTGGCTGGATGCGCGAGCAGTTCGACGCGGACCGGCCGACCCGGATCGCCGAGGCGACCCGTCTGGCGTTGATGTTCAAGGCGCTGAACGAGATCGCCAAGCCGGTCATCGCACGGGTGCACGGCAATGCCTTCGGCGGCGGCGTCGGCCTCATGAGCATCTGCGATGCCGTCATTGCGTCGTCCGATGCGCGCTTCGGCCTGACCGAAACCCGGCTCGGCCTCATTCCGGCGACCATCAGCCCCTACGTCGTTGCCCGCATCGGCGAGGGCAGGGCGCGGCCTCTGTTCATGTCCGCACGCCTGTTCAGCGCCGAAGAGGCAAGGGATGCCGGTCTGGTGACGGCCATTGCTGCCCCCGATGCGCTTGATGCGGCAATTGCGGCCGAGGTCGAACCCTATCTCCAGACGGCGCCCGGTGCGACCGGACGGGCGAAACGGCTTGCCCGTTCGCTCGGACAGCCGATCACCGAAGAGACTATTGCCGCGACGATCGAGCAGCTTGCCGATTGCTGGGAGTCCGATGAGGCGCGCGAAGGCGTTGCCGCCTTCTTCGAGCGGCGCGAGCCCTCCTGGCGACAGGTACCGCTTCCGTGAGCCGTTAGCCGAGGGCACCGGCGTCCTGGCTTTAAAGCCGATTCGCGTGCGTCAAAGAACCTTACCGGGGTTCAGGATGCCCTTCGGGTCAAGCGCGTGCTTGATCCGGCGCATGACTTCAAGCTCAGCCGCACTTCGAGAATGGCCGAGGAACTCCCGCTTCAAGGTGCCGATGCCATGTTCGGCGGAGATCGAGCCGCGATAACGGCGAACGATGTCATAGACGATGCCGTCGACCGCGTGCTGTGTGTGCTCGTCGCTTCCCGGCGTGGAAAAGGCGATATGCAGATTGCTGTCGGCAACATGACCGAAGAAGGAGATGTGCGCCTGCGGGAAACGGGCGGCGAGCGCCGGCCCGCATTCCGCTGCGAAGCGGCCGATTTCGCCGATCGGCAGGCTGACGTCGAGATTGATCAGCGCCGGCAGCAGACGGTCCATCGCGTGGCCCTCGCGCACCTGCCAGAACAGCCGGCTTTCTTTGTCCGACTGGGCGATCAGAGCATTGACGATGACATCGTCTTCCAGCGCGGCGCCGAGGAAGGTCTCAAATTCCTCGCTGTCGGTCTCGTGGCCTTGGACATCCTGTTCCAGGATCACCGCAAAGGCGGGGGACGTCTCGAAAAAGCGCTGTCCCTCCGCCTCACAGTTGAAGTGAAAATAGTCTTCCCACATGGCCTCGAAGGCCGAGAGGCCAGGAAGTCCTCTTTGCGCTCGCGTCAGGAAGGCGACGACCTGGTCATAGGTCTGAAGCGCGCAGAGCGCCGTCAGCCGTCCGAACGGCCGCGGCTTCAACCGCAGGACGGCGCGCGTGATGACGCCGAGCGTGCCCTCCGAACCGATGAAATACTGGCGCAGATCATAGCCGGTGTTGTTCTTGATCATCTTGCTGAGCGACGAGAGGATCGTGCCATCGGCAAGCACGGTTTCAAGCCCCAGGACGTTGTCACGCGTGACGCCATGGCCGATGACGCGGATGCCGCCGGCATTGGTGGCGAGATTGCCTCCGATCTGGCACGAGCCGCGTGCGCCGAGGTCGATCGGCAACAGGAAGCCTGCATCGTCGGCGGCGCGCTGGGCGACCTCGAGCGGCGTGCCGGCAAGGACGGTCATGGTTGCGGAAAGCGGATCGATTTCCTCAACGCCGGTCAGGCGTTCGAGCGAGATGGAAATCGCGTCCTCGTCCGGGTTCGCGCCGCCGGCAAGGCCGGTCAGCCCACCTTGTACGACGACCGCCTGGCCATGGGCGTTGCATATGCGGAGGGTCGCTGCGACTTCCTCTGTGTTGGAAGGGCGGATGACGGCCT
Source organism: Ensifer sp. Root127 (assembly GCF_001425225.1). NCBI lineage: Bacteria > Pseudomonadati > Pseudomonadota > Alphaproteobacteria > Hyphomicrobiales > Rhizobiaceae > Ensifer > Ensifer sp. Root127. The sequence goes on along the minus strand of NZ_LMDX01000021.1, from coordinate 788 downwards.
TCGGAAGATAACGTCCGGTGAGGCTGGCGTCGCTGCGATAGCGCTCGCCGATGTCAGTGCCGGTCAGCACGGCATCGCCGAGTGCCTGTTTCAGATCTTCAATAACGGACATGCGCCTCGTCTCCCGCTTCTCTCACCGCATGAGGTGCTGTAGCGCATCTCGGCAGAAACGGGAAACGGCTTGAAACCAGGGTGGGATCGGACGGTTGAGAAGCCGTCAGGTGCCGGTACGCGCCAGTTCAAATTGTTGGACCTGCGTTTCCGCGTCGACGTCTGCGCTCGCCAGTTCGCCGACTGCCTTCTCATCCCTGAACAGTTTCCACTTAGTCGGGCGGAATGCGACCCTTGCGCGATCCTGTGCTGTGGTGCGTTCGGGCGGCAGTTCGATTTCGGCATGCGGGTGGTTGCGGCCGAGGTCGAGTTCGAGATGGCGGGTGCCGGCAACGCGGCGGCTGGCGGTGACCAGGCCGGCAAGACAGCCGCCGCAGCCATCGATCAGCTCGATGTCGTGCGGGCGGAAGTAGAGGGTGGCCGGGCCATCGGGCTCGGTCGGGGCTCTGAGGCCGATCGGCCGGTCCTCAAACCAGATCTCGCCGTTTTGCAAGGTGACGGCCAGCGCGTTCGACTGGCCGATAAAGCCGTAGACGAACGGCGAGACCGGATGGTCGTAGATCTCGTCGGGAGTGCCGACCTGTTCGATCGTGCCCTTGCTCATCACCACCACCCGGTCGGCAAGCTCCAGCGCCTCTTCCTGGTCATGGGTGACGAAGATGGTGGTGTGGCCGGTG
>NZ_LMDX01000020.1:0-127902 GCF_001425225.1 Ensifer sp. Root127 | reverse complement strand
CTCATAACCTGAAGGCCGCAGGTTCAAATCCTGCCCCCGCAACCAAATCAAAAAAAAAGCCCGCCAGGTAAATCCGGCGGGCTTTTTGGCGTTCTGGGACCAACTCCAAAGCGATGATCAGGCGGAAGGTATCGCCGGAACGGCAACCGGTTCAGCGTCCATTTTGACAAAACGAGAGCGGTATCTCGCCGAACTCGGTTGCAAAATTGTGACCGCTGCGATGATAGGCTTTCGATCATCGTCGCAACGAACTGGGTGTATTTTACTACTCAAGATATGTTACAGCGCCCAACGCCAGTGAGTGCGCTTAAAAAAACCGTATGTTGTCAACGGTTTGCCGGGACTGGTCCGATCGGATTAATCCCCATTTTCTCATGACATGATGCATGTTCGGGCATAGTATGCTGACCTTAGAGGTTGCAAACATCCTGGGGGTCGGCTCGTGTCCATCAGTTCAGGAACGCTGCGCCGCAAAGGGCGCAATGCACCCACCGGTATCGTCGTCGAACCGCATACTCTCGCCCGCACTGCCATTGTCACGCTGCTGGAGCGCGAACTGGCGGGGTGGACCTTCATCGACATGATCTCGACCGCGAGCCTGGACAGGGCACTCGGTATGGACATCCGTCTGATTACGCTGGATCTGGCGGGGAGGGACGTCGGAAGCAGCAGTCTGCGTTCCGATCTTGCGGCCATCTCCGAGCGTTTCTCCGATGCGCCGATCGCCTTGCTGTCGGACACGGACGATATCTCGATGGCAACGCAGGCGCTGCAGATGGGCATCCGCGGCTTCTTCACAACGTCGCTGCCAATCGAAATCGCTCTTGCGGGCCTCAGGTTGGTGCTGGCGGGCGGTGTGTTCTGTCCGCATCCGCTGGGGACCTTTGGCGATGGGACAGCGCTGCATTTGAGGCCTGAAGAGGCTGACCCCGCCAGGCGGCCGCGCCGCGACGATCTCCTTCATGCCGACTTCACGCCGCGGGAAACCGATGTTCTGGCTGAGTTGCAATGCGGCTCGTCCAACAAGGTTATCGCCGGCAAGCTGAACCTCTCGGGGCATACCGTGAAGATGCACCTCCAGCACATCATGCGGAAGCTGCAGGTTCAGAACCGCACGGAGGTCGTTGCCCGACTGGGCGGCAGGGCATCGCCGCGCAACGGATTGGCGATACCATAGTCGCTATCGTTATTTCGAGGCTTTCGCTAGCATCTCGCTCAGTGTCGCGGCCGTCAACATGGCTTCGGCCAGCAGTTTTTTCAGCTTCTGGTTTTCCAGCTCCAGCGCGCGTATGCGCCCAACGTCGAAGCCGACGGTTCGAAGCTGTGAGGATTGCCAGCGGTAGAAGGTCGGCTCGCTGATGCCATGGCGGTGGCAAACTTCCGCTACCGTCGCGCCGGTCCGATGTTCCCTCAGAATACCCATGATTTCGTCGTCGTCGAATTTTCGTTTGCCCATTATCGTATCCTTCGGCCGGATCAGGGGTGCCCGCGAGCCAAGAGTGGGGTGCGTCGGCAACAACGGAGCCGCACCTTCATTTGCACCGTGCACGGAGCCACCGGCCAAGGCTGTGTCAGTCCTCACGAAATGCTCTGTTGAAACTGTCAAGCAGTGGTCTCAATGCATAGAGCGCCACGCTGTTCGTACCCGTTTCGATCAGCGTTTGGGCCGGCATGCCCGCGACCAACTCGACCTCGCTCATCGTGGCCAATCGTTCATCAACGACATGGATCGTCGCGGCGTAGTAGGATTGGCCGGTCTGCTTGTCGACCAGACGGTCCGCCGAGACATATTCGACCTGACCTTTCAGCAGCGGGACCCGACGCTGGTTGTAGGGGAGCAGATGCACCTGCGCCGTGAGGCCGGGATGCACGAGATTGATGTCCTCTGGCCGGACGCGGGCGGTGACGATCAGGCGGCCTTTGCGTGGAACGAGATCGACAAGCGGTTCACCGGCGCCGATAACGCCGCCGGTTGTATGGACCCGCAAGTCCATGATCACGCCGTCCTCAGGCGCCCTGATCGCAGTTCGCGCAAGCTGGTCGTCGATCGCACGCAGCCTTTCGCTCAGTTGCAGGATCTGCGTTTCCGTTTCGCGCATGGTTTGCGCCACCTCGTTCAGGCGATCGCTTCGAAGCTTGACGAGATAGGCCTGGGCTTCGCTGATCACTTGATAGGCACGGGAGATCTGGGCGGCGCTTTCGCCGACCCGCCCGCTGATATCGGCCTTTTCCCGTTGCAGATTGAGGACACGGCTCTTCTTTTCCAGCCCCTTCTTGGTCAACGTCGTGACGCTCTCCAACTCCTGTCTGGAGATTTCGACACGTTCGCTCAGAGCCGCCTTCTGTGCGGTGAGACCGGCGACCTCCTGCTGCACCTGTTTCATCTTTTCTTCAGTGATCGCAATTTCGGCGCGCATGACCTGGCGGCGGGTTTCGAAAATCCGCTGCTGACCGGTGACGATCGCGTTGATCGCGGGATTGTCGACCATGGCGGCCAGCATTTCGGGCGGGTAGGTTATGCTGTCGGCATCGTCCTGCTCGGCAAGCAAACGCGCATGCCTTGCCTCCGCATCCCAGAGCTGCCCCTTCAGGCTGTCCCGCTCCGAGCGGAATTTGGTGTCGTCCAGGTCGATCAGGATCTGGCCGGAGGTAACGGTATCTCCGTTCTTGATGCGGATCTGCCTGATGATGCCGCCTTCGAGATGTTGGATGGTTTTGCGGCTGGATTCCGGTTCGACGACCCCCGAGGCGACTGCCGCGCTGGTAAGCGGTGCCAATGCCGACCAGGTGCCGAGGCCGACGACGAAAAAGCCGATGAGCAGGTTGCCGGTCCTGGCGACGGAGCGAAGCCGCGACATCGGCGAGGCGGCGGCGAGTTCGATCGGCACGAGGCCGTCGGTCGGCGCATAGGTAAGCAATTTGCCGATTTGACCTTGCGCCTTTGCCAGATGATTGGCCGCGCTGCTTGCAACAGCGGATCGTGATGGAGGCCGGTCGATCTGTGCGGGGAGCATTGTGCGATCCCCCTCCTATGTTCCGGTCCGCGCCGGCGGTTGAAGATGAGTCTCAAAAATCTGTTCGCTGTCGCCGAAGGCGTCGACCGTGCCGTTGCGCAGGATGGCGATCTTGTTGGTGACAGGCAGAATTCCCATGCGATGGGTGATGACGACGACGATCATGCCGCGCGACCTCATCCGCGATATGGCGGTGAACAGCTTGCGCTCGCCGTCGTAGTCGAGGCTCGAATTGGGATCATCGAGCACCACCAGCGACGGATTGCCGTAGGCGGCGCGTGCCAAACCAAGCTGCTGGCGCTGCGCCCGCAGGAGCAGGCCGCCGCCTTCGCCGATATCGGTGTCGTAGCCCTTGGGCAGTCGCATGATCGTTTCATGCAAGCCGACGAGCTTGGCCGCCTCGATCGCCTTGCCGGGGTTGGATCCGTCCAGCCGGCCAATGACATCCTTGACGGCGCCGCCGAAGAGCTCGATGTCCTGCGGCAGGTAACCGACATGGCGTGTGCCCGCGCAAAGCCGCAGGGCGGAGATATCGACGCCGCCGAGAAGTGCACATCCGCTCGTGGCCGGCTCGACGCCTGCCATGATCCGGCCGAGCGTCGACTTTCCCGATCCCGATGGTCCGATCAGGGCGACGCAGTCGCCCGGCGCCAGGCGCAGGGTTACGCCCCGCAATATCTGGCGATCGGCATAGGGCAGGGTGTAGCCGACACTGTCGAGGATAAGGCCGCTCGGTTCCGGCACGGGAACCATGCGCGCGTCGCTGTCAGCGGCGACCGCAATCAGCATCTGATTGAGCCGTTCGAAGGCGCTGCGGGCAAAAGCAAAGGAGCGCCAGGCACCGATCGCCCCTTCGACCGGGGCAAGGCCGCGGCCGAGCAGCAGGCTGGCAACGAAGATGATGCCCGGACTGCTGTTTTCCTCGAGCACCAGCCAGGTGGCAGCACCCATCATCAGGATCTGCGTGAGCGTACGCACGGATTTTGACAGGCCAAGAATGATCTCGGTGCGCTGCATCGCGGCATCCTGTGCCTTCCTGGCCGCTTCGGCGTCGCGGTAGACGATCTGCGCGGCGCCGTCCTGCATGCCCATCGCACGGATAACCTGGATGTATTTGAGCGCGGTCGCAAAGCGCACGTAGCTGCGCGCAAGGGCGCGGTTGGCGTGGGTGAGCGGACGTCGGGTCGCCAGTTCGGTGAGGACGGCCAGGAGCAGCAGCGAGACGGCGCTCAGCACGCCGATCACGCCGAGCAGCGGATGGACGAGAAACAGCAGCAGCAGGAACACGGGCGCCCAGGGAACGTCGAAGAGCAGCGAACTTGCCGGCGAATCCAGAAACTGCCTGAGCGTCGACAGGTCCTTGTAGCAATCGGTCGCAACTGCGGTGCTGGTACGGGCGCCATATTCGAAGGAGGCCGTGAGAACCACCGGGCGCAACCGGTGATCAAGCCAACTGCCGATGCGCGACAGGGCGGCGCGGCGAACGATATCCAGGAGCGATCCGACCACCACGGCGACCGCAACGATCAGCGTCAGCATCACCAGCGTATCGGCGCTGCGGCTCGACAGCACGCGATCGTAGATCTGCAGCAGATAGATGGAGGGGGTGAGCAGAAAGAGATTGTAGCCGCAGCTATAGAGGAAGACCAGGCCAAAGGCGCTGGCGCAGGCCCTGAGGGCCATGACCAGATGCGTTGGTTCGCGCGGCGTGGGTGTCGAATTGGCTGTCATTATCAGATCTCGGTGCAATCGATTCTGACAAGGCAAGGGCTTGGCAAGACGCATGCAAGGATGAGGATCGTCGGCCGAAACCGGCGATCCTCATGAAAAATTCACGAACCGATGTCGTTGAGGTCGATCGATCCGAATGCGTTGATGAAATGGTCGAGCGCGTTCGAGACCGATGTGGTTTCGGTCGTGGTGTCTATGTCCGTTGACGTGTTGGTTTCCGTGAACGGATTGGTGTGAACCAAGGCCGAGGAGATATCGCCGCCCTGTGCAAGGTTGCCATTGCCGCCATTGCCGCCGACGCCGGCGAGAATGGTTGCATGCTGGTCGGCCAGGAACTGGGTGTTCTGCGTTGCCGTTGTGTCTGCAGCAACCGCTGCAACATTACCACCGCTGGTGTTGCCTTGATCGCCATTGGAATAGGCGTCGCCGCCGGCGCCGCCCGAGCCGTTGTTGGTCAGCACGGCCAACAGGCCGTCCCGTGCCTGGGCAAGTCCACCGTCGCCGCCGTCACCGGTTCCCCATCCGGCGTCCTGCCATACATGATCGCCGTTGTAGAGCTTGGTGTAGGCACCTTCTACCGTTTGTGAATTGGCGACATAGGCGACCGGATTGTAGTGAATATCACCATAGTTGAAGCCGTCGCCGCCGTTGCCGGCGCTTGCATCGCCAGCATTGGAGTCGGTGAGGTTGATCGTGTCAGATGCTTGCGGAATAGGCATAGCGTTGCTCCTCTAAGTATCGTGACCCCCGTGTTCTCTTAAGCGGTTCGGTGCCAGCGATACCGTTTGGCAGACGGGGTAACCGCGATTGAATGGTGAGCGCTATCGAGCGTGCGAACTAGCTGGATATTCGGTGACGTCCCTTTGGGCGGGGTATGGGGCGCTGGCTTGCCATGCGGGAGTGCGTGGTATCGGCGACAGACAAACGCACCCGACTGCGGGTGCGTTTTGACATTCGTGCCGGGTCAGGTTCGAAACGGACTGTGCGAGCTGTCCGACTTCAGATTCCATCGACAAGGCTGAGGATATCGTCCACGAGCGCCGAATGGGCATCCGACAGATTGCCCTCACCGCCAAGACCACCGACGCCAGCCATCTGTAGCGCGTGCTGGTCGAAGAGCACGTGATCAAGCTGCTGGGCATCGGCCGTGCCACCGGCCGGTACCGCAATGTTGATCGGGTGGAAATAACCAATGCTGACATCGACCATGCTGCCGTTCGAGTAACCGGACCCACCACCGCCAGCCATCTGGTCGCCGGTGAAGATCGTGTCGGACGACAGGTTGAAGCCACCGCCGGCACCGCCGATACCGGCGATCTGCACGCCGCCCTGATCGAAGATGGCGTTGTTGGTCTGGTGAGCCGAGGCGGCTCCGCCGGCCGCACCGATGGCGATGTTGATCGGCGAAAACACCGCCACGTTCACATCGATCATGCTGCCGATGAAGGTGCCGTCACCGCCGTGTCCGGCGAAGTTGTCGCCGGTGAAGGTGATGGATGTCCCATGGTTGGCGGATGTGCCGCCGCCGGCAATGTTGTGGTCGCCGCCCGATCCGCCGATGCCGCCGATCTGGGTGGCGCCTTGCAGCATTGCCGCGTTGTTGGCCTGATTGGCCGTCGCCGTCGATCCCGGCCCTGCCGCAACGGCGGTATTCACCGGGGCAAATACCCCCACATCCGTGCTGACCAGGCTGCCGATGAAGGTGCCGTGGCCACCGCCGCCGGCATTGCCGCCGCCGCTGCCCGCAAGATTGCCGCTGCCGCCGTCGCCTCCCATGCCGGCCATTTCGGTGGCGTGCTGGTTGATCAGGGCGTCATTGCCCTGCTGCGCATCCGCGGCCGAATGCGGGCCGGTGATAGCAGCGTTGGAGGGCATGAAAACGGCGAGCGTATTGCTGTCGAGGGTACCGATGCTGGTGCCATTACCCCCGGCACCGGCCGAATTGTGGTCCGGATCCGGAACGAGATCGAGGGGAAGCCAGGTGGGGACCAACGCGAGATGCCCGCCGGCAGCGGTCGCGACCGTGTTCTGATTGGTGTTCGCATTCGGCGCCGCTTCCGACAAGGGACGATTTTCCGTCATTGCCGTTTCTCCAATCCACGGTTCAGCCCAGGCCCTGCGATATCGCGCAGGACATGGGTCCGCATTAAACCGCTATTCTGAAGCCAGATGCTGGAAAAGAAGAGCCTGCAATTCGTCTACATCCAATTGGGCAGGACCCGGCCGTTTGGGCGTAGGGCGGCAGGCTCGTTGCGCCAACTTGGCACAACCTATGGTGTGTACCGTCGTGTGGTCATCATTTGTGCATTGAAAAAGAGAGAGCGTATGCAATAGTGTCAACCAACACTTGCGGCGGCCGATGCGCTGCCAACATATGAGACCAGCAGACAGGCAGATAGAAACCCACGCACCAGCAGGCAAGACAGGTGACGCAACAGTGCGTCCGAACGGGGAGGGGAAATGGCAGTGAAGAGTGTCATCCGTTTGCATCGATCGATCTGCTTCCTGGCGACTGCGTGTTTGTTGATACCGGAGCCCTACACTTACAACTTTAGCGCCTTTGCGCAGGAGCAGGCGGCCACCGATCCTTCGGCTGCCCAGCAGGCCGACGCGGACACGCCGGAGCCGCTCAGCGAAGAAGAGCTCGAAATCCTTGTCGCCCGCATCGCGCTTTATCCAGACGAACTGGTCGCGCTCATCGCGTCGGCTTCGCTCTTTCCGCTGCAGATCGTCGAAGCTGAGCGTTATCTTGATAACCTCAAGAAGAACAAGGACCTGAAGCCCAAGGACACGTGGGATGGCAGCGTCATTTCACTTCTGAACTATCCCGATATCGTCAAGATGATGAGCGAGGATATCGATTGGACGCAGTCCCTTTCCGATGCAATGGCCTACCAGCAAAAGGATGTGCTGATCGCCATTCAGCAGCTGCGCGACAAGGCGGTCGCTTCAGGCGTGCTCAAGACCGACGACAAGATGAAGGTCGTTCAGGAGAACGACAACGTCATCATTCAGGCGGCCAATCCGGAAAAGATCTATGTGCCGCAATACGAGCCGGAGATGCTCTACGCGCCAAACTATGCGCCCCAACCGTTGTCCTACTATCCCGAGCCCTATCCGAACTACTACTATCCAACGGCGACGTTCTTTGCCGGTGTGGTCACCGGCGCGGTGTTCGGTGCGATGGTCGATTGGGACGACTGGGGTGTTTGGGGTGGGCGCTACAATGGCGACATCGACGTCGACTGCAACAAGTGCTTCAACAACGTCGATATCAACGGCAAGGTCAAGTTCAACGACATCGACTGGAAGAATGTCGACCGCAGCAAGATCAATATCGACAAGGACCAGTTCGCCAAGTTCGACCGTTCGAACATGAAGAACAGCATCGAAGCCAACGGCAATAACAACATCCGCGACAAGGCCAAGATCACCAGAAGCGATGCGAGTGCCAACCTGCGCCAGAAGGTAGACACGGGCTCCTTCAAGGATCTGAAGGATGTTCGCAGCAACAAGATCGATGGTGCGAAGAACCGGCCGGCTAATGCAAGGCCGAACGCTGGATCCGCGGCGGCGCAGCGGCCCGGGAACATCTCGAAACCCGGCGGCGGTTCCGGCGGCAAGGCCAACCGACCGGCGAGCAAGCCGCGTCCGGCAGGAAAAGCCGACAATCGTCCGCGCAAGCCATCAGGTCTGGGCGAAGTGCGGCCGGGCAAGGTGACGCAAGTGCAATCGCGGCGCGGCGGCCAGGCGATGGGTGGCGGCGCCCGCAGTGGGGGCGTGCCGCATCGGTCCGTTGGACACGGCGGCGGCGGTGGGGCTCGCCATGGTGGTGGCGGTGGACGCGGTGGTGGCGGACGTCGTGGTTGAGCGCGAGAAACGGGAGGGTATGGTCATGACCAGGTATCATCGTCAGAGCATGATTTTCCGTTCGGGTGTCGGGCTGCTGCTGCTCGGCCTGTCGGGCTACGCCGGAGCGACGTTGGCGGCAGAGAGCCAGCCGGCCGAACTTGCAGACTATATCTCGCAGACCGATCCTCCCACCTTCGACGATTCGGACAAGGCGGCTTCAGCCTTCAAGGATGCAATGAGTTCGAGCGATTTCGGCAAACTTGCCGCGCTGCTGGGCCTTGATGCCGAAAAGCTGAAAACAGGCGAAGGTGTGATGAACACCTACGAACAGATCAAGGCGGGTGCCGCCAAAAAGGTGATCCTGACCGACGCGGGCGAAAACAAGATTGTCGAGATCGGCGATCAGCTCTGGCCCTTGCCCTTCCCGATCGTCAAGGGGGAAGACGGCAAGTGGGCGTTCGACACCTATGCCGGGATCGAAGAGATCATCAATCGCCGCGTTGGTGAGAATGAGCTTGAGGCGATCAACACGGCGCGAGCCTATGTGGACGCGCAGGAAGAATACACTCAAGAAGATCACGACGGCGATGGCGTGTTCGAATATGCCCAGAAGCTGATTTCGAGCGAAGGCAAGACCGATGGCCTCTACTGGCCGGCAGAGCAGGGGGATGGTGACAGCCCTGCAGGCGATCTTTCGCAGGCTCAATTGGACAAGGCCAAGGCCGACGAAGGCTATTATGGCTACCGCTTCAAGATCCTGACGCGGCAGGGCGGAAACATCGCCGGCGGCTCCTACGATTATGTCATCAACGGCAACATGATCGCAGGGTTTGGGCTGGTGGCCTGGCCGGTGAAATACGGTGAGACCGGCGTTCATACCTTTGTCGTCAACCGGAACGGCATCGTCTATCAGGCGGATCTCGGCGCGGACACCGCTGCGATGGCGCGCGATATCAAGCAGTTCAATCCCAACGACAACTGGACCATCACCGAGGATTGAGCGCCATTGAGTATTGAAGAAAAGGTTCGCAAGAGCGCCGAACAGGGAACGGCAACATCGCCGCGCCGCGATCTTTCGCCGGGCGAGTATCTCGCCGCGCATGGCGGGCCGTTTTTCGAATTGCAACGCCGGCTCGGGTTACTACGCGAACATGCGCTGAAGACCGGAAGGCGCGCGCTGTTGTTCGTAGCGCTTGCCTGGTTGGTGCCGTTGCTGCTTGGGCTGCCGCGCAGCTTTCTTTCCGTCGACGCGCCAGGCTCCTATCTCGGTGATCTGGGCGTCTGGGGCCGGTTTGCCATCGGCGTCGGCGCGTTTGTGCTGGCCGAACAGCAGGTCGAGCGCGGATTGCACATCAAGCTCGGGCAGTTCCTGAAGGCGCCGATCGTCGCGCCGGGCTCGGTGCAGGCATTTGGCGACGCCGTGACGGTTGCGCTTGCCCGCCGCGACTCGCGGCTAGCGGAGGCGGTCTGTCTTGGCTTGGCGCTTCTTGCCGCCATCTTTGCCTACCTCAACATGCGCACGTCGGGTGTCGCATCCTGGGCAGTCGACGTCTCCGCGGAGGGGCGGCGGATCACGGCGGCCGGCTGGTGGACGATCGTCGTCAGCCAGCCGCTGTTCGTGTTCCTGTTGCTGCGCGGGCTGTGGCGACACCTCGTCTGGGCGCAGCTTCTGCGCCGGATCGCTCGACTGGAACTTCGGCTTGTCGCGACGCATCCAGACGGCAATGGCGGGCTCTCTTTTCTTGCGAGCTATCCCAACGCCTATGTTCTCTTCATCTTCGGTATCAGTGCCGCGATAGGTGCTGCGATCGCCAAGCATCTGCTGCAGGAAAGCCTGACAACCACCACCTTCAGCACGATCGCAACCGGCTGGCTGGTGATCGTGCTGGCGCTCTTTGCCTACCCGCTGTCGGCTTTCTCGAAGCCGCTTGGACAGTTGAAGGAGCGCAGCCTGTTGATGCTGGGGACGCAGGCGACCCGCTATCACCGCTCAAACGAGCGGAAGATACTGGGCACCAATGTGGTGGCGGCAAGCACCGACGAGGTTCAGCAGCAGGCCGATGACATCGCCGACCCGACGAAACAGTTTGAAACGACGCGCAAGCTGTCGGCGATGCTGTTGAGCCGCACGGCAGTCGTGCCGGTGGCGGCAGCTGCCCTCCTGCCGATCGCCGCTGCCGGCGTCACCATTCTTCCCTATAAGGAAGTGTTCTCCGTCCTCAAGAAGTTGCTGTTGCTCTGAGCGGTGCAAACTTCCCGGTCATGGCGCGGCACCAAAGAAGGTGAGGCGGCTGAAGAGCACGTAGTGCGATTCCGATACCATCAGCGCGACGAAGACCAGTACCAGAAGCGGCGGCAGCAGGATCGCGTAGATCAACGCCAGACGTTCCCAGGCCATATGCATGAAGACGGCAACGATGAGCCCCGCCTTGAGCATCATGAAGATGAGGATCAGCGACCATCTGAGATAGCCCTGCAGGCCGACGTAATCGACCAGGTAAGAGAAGGTGCTGAGCACGAAAAGTAGGCCCCAGACCAGCAGATAGAGACCGATCGGGTGCTGTTGGTGCTCTTTGACCGCGATATGTGCCGGTGCGTCAGTCATGGCTGTTCCTCACCAGAGATAGAAGAATGCGAAGATGAAGACCCAGACGAGGTCCACGAAGTGCCAGTAAAGGCCGGTGATTTCGACGATCTCGTATTGCCCCTTGCGGCTGGTGAAAAAGCCGCGCTTGCCGGTTTCGAAGTCGCCGCGCCAGACCTTGCGCGCGATGATCAAGAGGAAGATGACGCCGATCGTCACGTGCGTTCCGTGGAAGCCGGTGATCATGAAGAAGGTGGAGCCGAACTGCGGCGCACCCCACGGGTTGCCCCAGGGCCGAACGCCTTCGGAGATCAGCTTGGTCCATTCGAAGGCCTGCATGCCGACGAACGTGGCGCCGAAGAGTGCCGTCAGCATCATCAGGATCGCCGTCTTGCGCCGGTCGTGGCGATAGCCGAAGTTGACCGCCATGGCCATGGTGCCGCTCGATGAAATCAGCACGAAGGTCATGATGGCGATCAGGATCAGGGGGACGTCCGAACCGCCGATATGCAGCGCGAAGACCTCGCTCGGGTTCGGCCAGGGGACCGCGGTCGACATGCGCGCCGACATGTAGGCGACGAGGAAGCAGCCGAAGACGAAGGTATCGCTCAGGAGAAAGATCCACATCATGGCCTTTCCCCAGGAGACATTCTTGAAGGCGCGCTGATCCGATGCCCAATCGGCGGCAAAGCCGGCGAGACCCGAAGGCCGGGGCAAGGGCTCTGTGACAGGTGCATGTGTCGGCGCGGACATGGGCGGCTCCTAGGTCAAGATTTGCCGGCAGAGGTCGATGAAGTCGTTGGCCCAGCCGGAAAACAGCGCAAACAGCACGAGCCAGACAGCGAGCATGAAATGCCAGTAGGTGGCGCAGAGCGTGATTGACAGGGTCGCCCTTTCATCGATCGGCCCCTTGCGCGTGGCGAGAATGGTGCGGGCAAGCGCGATCAGGCCGCCGACGATGTGCAGGCCGTGCATGCCGGTGATCATGTAGAAGAAGCTGTTGGCCGCATTGCCGGTGAGGAGGTATCCGGCATCGGTGAGCTCGCGCCAGGCGAAGACCTGGCCGACGAGGAAGCCGAGGCCCAAGGTAAGGGCGGCGATGAGCGCCGTGCGGCTTGCTTCGTCACGGTGGCGTTCGGCCGATACCTTGGCGGCATGAAGCATCAGGCTTCCGGCAGCGAGCACCGCCGTGTTCAGCCATAGGAGAGTCGGCATCGGCGTCGACCACCAGTCGGTCGATGCCATGCGCATGAAGTAGGCGCTGATGAACAGGGTGAACAGCGCGCCGACGACGGCGAGAAAGACGCCGAGGCCAATTTTGGCCGGTTCGATCGGGTGGCGGCCCTGCGGGCGCGGGTCGTGGTGGTGGCCGACCTCCAGCCAGGGCTTCGACATCATCCGCTGCTGCGACAGCCACCATCCCGCGATCGCCGCGATGACGGCGAGGAAGATCAGTGTCACGCTCATGTCGCGGTCTCCCGCGTCAGGTTGTCGGGGCCGGGCTGGTTCTGTGGGATGAAATCCTCCGGTGCGCCGGGCACGCTATAGTCATAGGCCCAGCGATAGACCACCGGCAGATCCTTGCCCCAGTTGCCATGGCGTGGCGGCGTTTCCGGCGTCTGCCATTCGAGCGTCGTTGCCCGCCATGGATTGCCGCCGGCCTCGCGGCCGTGGCGAATGCTCCAGACGAGATTGAAGAGGAAGACGATCTGCGCCGCGCCGACGATGAGCGCAACGATGGTGATGAACTCGTTGAGCGTGTGGGCCGAGGCCGGGACAAAGGCGGTTTCGCCCATCTCGTAGTAGCGCCGGGGCACGCCGATCAGGCCGAGATAGTGCATCGGGAAGAAGATGAGGTATGCGCCGACGAAGGTGACCCAGAAATGAAGCTGGCCCATCGCCTCGTTGAGCATGCGGCCGGTGACCTTCGGATACCAGTGATAGATGGCGCCGAAGATGACGAGGATCGGCGCGACACCCATGACCATGTGGAAATGGGCAACGACGAACATCGTATCGGAAAGCGGCACGTCGACGACGACGTTGCCGAGGAAGAGGCCGGTCAGCCCGCCATTGACGAAGGTAACGATGAAACCGAGCGCAAACAGCATCGGCAGGTTGAGATGGATATCGCCGCGCCACAGCGTCAGCACCCAGTTGTAGACCTTGAGCGCGGTCGGCACGGCAATGATCAGCGTGGTTGTGGCGAAGAAGAAACCGAAATAGGGGTTCATGCCGCTGACATACATGTGGTGCGCCCAGACGACGAAGGAAAGCGCGCCGATGATGACGATCGCCCAGACCATCATGCGGTAGCCGAAGATGTTCTTTCGGGCATGGGTACTGATGAGATCGGAGACGATGCCGAACGCGGGAAGGGCGACGATGTAGACTTCGGGGTGGCCGAAGAACCAGAAGAGATGCTGGAACAGGATCGGGCTGCCACCGCCATGCTGCAGCTGTTCGCCCATTTCGACGATCGCCGGCATGAAGAAGCTGGTGCCGAGCACCCGGTCGAACATCATCATGACGCAGGCGACGAAGAGGGCGGGGAAGGCGAGCAGCGCCATCACCGTCGCGGTGAAGATGCCCCAGATCGTCAGCGGCATACGCATCAGCGTCATGCCGCGTGCGCGGCCCTGGAGCACCGTCACCACATAGTTGAGCCCGCCCATGGTGAAACCGATGATGAAAAGGATGAGCGAGGAGAGCATCAGCACGATGCCCCAGTCCTTGCCTCCGGGTGTGCCTGAAAGCACGGCTTGCGGCGGATACAGCGTCCAGCCGGCGCCGGTCGGTCCGCCGGGGGCAAAGAAGCTGGCGACCAGCACGAGCACGGCGAGAAGGTAGAGCCAGTAGCTCAGCATGTTGGCGTAGGGAAACACCATGTCGCGTGCGCCGAGCATCAGCGGGATCAGGTAGTTGCCGAAGCCGCCGAGAAACAGCGCGGTCAGCAGGTAGATCACCATGATCATGCCGTGCATGGTGATGAACTGGTAGTAACGCTCCGCATCGATGAAGGCGAAGGCGCCGGGAAAGCCAAGCTGCAGGCGCATCAGCCAGGAGAGAACCAACGCAACCATGCCGATGGCGATGGCGGTCGAGGCATATTGCACGGCGATGATCTTGGCGTCCTGGCTGAAGACATAGCGCGTCCACCAACTGTGGGGATGGTAGAGTTCAACATCCTCCACCTCGGCGTGTCCGAGCGCGCCATCTGTGCCTGACCGGATGTCGACCATCTATACTCTCCCAATTGCCGTCGGGGCGCCTCCTACCGCGCCGGGGCGGCATTTTCTGCCTGTGCCGTTTCCTTCGTCTGCGCTGCTGCCATCAACTGCGAAAAGGTCTGCTGGCTCGCGAGCCAGGTCTGATAGTCCTCCGCGCTGTCGACGACGACGGTACCGCGCATCTGCGGGTGGCCGACGCCGCAGAGCTCCGCGCAGAGCACTTCGAAGGTGCCGGTGCGCGTGGGGGTCAGCCAGAAATAGGTCACCATGCCGGGCACCATGTCCATCTTGGCGCGGAACTCCGGCACGTAGAAATCATGCAGCACATCGACGGAGCGCAGCAGCACCTTGACCGGCTTGCCGATCTCGAGGTGCAGCTCGCCGCCTTCTATGACGACGTCATCCAGGGCGGCCGTGTCGTTGCGGTTGAGGCCAAGCGAATTTTCCGGCGAGACGTCGCGTGTCTCGGAGGTGCCGAGCTTGCCGTCGACGCCGGGCAGGCGGTAGCTCCACAACCATTGTTGGCCGACGATTTCGACCTCGCTAGCACCGTCGGGAACGGTGACGAACTGATGCCAGACGAACAGGCCAGGCGTCAGCATGGCGGCGACGCCGAGCGTCGTGCCGGCGGCAAGCCAGCTTTCGAGCTTCTTGTTCTCAGGTTCATAGGCCGCCTTGTTTCCCGGGCGGTGCCGAAAACGCAGGACGCAGTAGGCCATGAACAGGACGACGGCGACGAAGACGACGCCGGTGATCCAGAAGGTGATGATGAGTGTATTGTCTATGTAGTTCCAGTTGGACGCGATCGGCGTCCACCACCATGGGCTCAACAAATGGAACAACACCGATCCGGCGGCCAGCAAAACCAGAATAACCACCACGGCCATTTCTTGTCCCTCCTCGCCGCTCGCGGCTGTGGGCATGAATACGCAATCCGTAGAGTTCTAAATGCAATTATTGCACGAACGGAAAATACTCGCAATTGACCGTTCGGTTGAGCGTCTGCCGGCAACTCAACCCATTTCGTCTACTGCGAATATTGCTTGAGATAGGCGAGCAGGTTGGAGATATCGCCTTCGTCCTTCAGGCCGGGAAAGACCATCTTTGTGCCCTTCACTTTCGCCTTCGGATTGTGGAGATAATCGCGCAGCGTCGCCTCGTCCCAGACAAGCCCACCCTTGCCGGCATCGATCATCGCCGGCGAATACTTGAAGTCCGGATGCGTGCCGGCTGTTCTGCCCAGCACATGATTGAGCGAAGGACCGACCTTGTTGGTGTCGCTGTCGGCGACATGACAGATGGCGCATTTCTTGAAGACGGTCGCGCCGGCCCCCGCATCGCCCTCTTGCGCGAGGGCGGCGACGGGACAGAGCAGCGTTGTCGAAAAGGCAAGGGCAACAACAAAATTTCGCATGACACTTCCTCAATATCGCCGGGCGCGGGGCAAGGAAGGCTATCGTCAATTCATCGTATTGGCGGTACTTGCTTCTCTCAATTGGGCGCCACGGGCGGTTGATACTTGCGACGGCATGACGGTACGCCTCGTCCGGAAGATGTCAATCTCCGGTCTTGGGCGATATCGCTCGCGCCGCGTCACTTTCCGCCAGCCGCTACGGCCGGCGCGGCAATCAGACCCGATTGCCGGCGGCGTCGAAGAAATGCAGTCGCTCGGGCGGCAGTCGTACCGGGATTTCGCCGGCTGCATTGAGGAAAGTGCGGTCGTTGGTAAAGGCCTTGAAGCTGGCCTTGCCGAAGGACAAATGCAGGATGATGCCGAAGCCGGTTGGTTCGACCAGGTCGACCGTTGCCTTCAGCGCATCCGGCGCCGTGGTGCCGAGCTCGACATGTTCCGGCCGAATGCCGAGCGTCGTGCTGGCCCCGTCAATCAGTTCCGCATGCACTTGCGCCGGAATGGTTACGCCGCCCGCAGTCTCGAAACGTGGCGCTTCGCCGTTTCGGTAGGTGCCTTCGAAGAAGTTCATGCCGGGSGAGCCGATGAAGCCGGCAACGAAGAGGTTTGCCGGACGGTCGTAGAGATCGAGCGGGCTGCCGACCTGCTGCACGAAACCGCCGTTCATGGCGACGATCCGGTCGGCAAGTGTCATCGCCTCGATCTGGTCGTGGGTGACGTAGATCGAGGTGGCGCCCAGATCCTTGTGCAGCTTCTTGATCTCGGCGCGCATCTGTTCGCGCAGGCGCGCGTCGAGGTTTGACAGCGGCTCGTCGAAGAGAAAGGCCTTGGGTTCGCGCACGATGGCGCGGCCCATGGCGACGCGCTGGCGCTGGCCGCCGGAAAGGGCGCGCGGGCGACGCTCGAGCAGCGGGTCGAGACCGAGCTTCGACGCAGCACCGGAGACGACGCTGGCGATCTTTTCCTTGGCCGTCTTCCGGAGCCTTAGGCTGTAGCTCATGTTGTTGGCGACCGACATATGCGGATAGAGCGCATAGGACTGGAACACCATGGCGATGTCGCGGTCCTTCGGGGCCAGTTCGTTGACGCGTTTTCCGGCGATGCGGATTTCGCCTGACGTCACGCTTTCAAGGCCGGCGATCATGCGCAGCAGGGTGGACTTGCCGCAGCCGGACGGGCCGACCAGCACGACGAATTCGCCGTCGCCGATCTTCAGGTCCACATCGTGCAGGACCGGGTGGATGCCGTAGGATTTACGGATGTTGGCGATATCGATG
Source organism: Ensifer sp. Root127 (assembly GCF_001425225.1). NCBI lineage: Bacteria > Pseudomonadati > Pseudomonadota > Alphaproteobacteria > Hyphomicrobiales > Rhizobiaceae > Ensifer > Ensifer sp. Root127. Next base: position 110,803 of record NZ_LMDX01000020.1, on the reverse strand, counting down.
GAAGCCATGGTGGTATCCTCAGCCTTTGACCGCGCCGGCCGTCAGGCCCTGGACGAGATAGCGTTGAATGAGCAGGAAGAAGAGGCAGGCCGGGATCAGCGCCAGCACGCCGGCGGCCATCATCTGGCCGAAGTCGACCGAGAATTTCGACACGAAGGACAGCAGCCCGACCGGAAAAGTCGCCTGGTCGTTGCCCGAGATCAGCATCAGCGAAAACAGAAGCTCGCTCCAGGCAGCGGTGAAGACGAAGCCGAGGGTTGCGGCAATGCCCGGAAGCGTCAGCGGCAGGATGATCTGGCGGAAGGCCACGAACTGGGTTGCGCCGTCGATCATCGCCGCCTCTTCGAGATCCTTCGGAATACCGTCGAAGAAGGACTGCATCAGGAAGGTGGCAAACGGCACGTTGAAAGCGGTGTAGACGATGACGAGGCCGGTCAGGCTGTTGGTGAGGCCGAGCGGCGACAGGATCTTGAAGATCGGTGCGACGAGCATGACGAGCGGGAACATCTGCGTCAGCAGCATCAGCGCCACCAGCCAGTACTTTCCGCGGAAGTTGAAGCGCGACAGCGCGTATCCCGAGAGCGAGGCAAGGATGGTGACGATGATCGCCGTCGAGCCCGAAACGATCAGGCTGTTTTTGAAGAACACCGGGAAGGCGCTGTGGCGCAGCACGAAATCGAAATGCTCGAGGCTGGCGCGCGAAGGCCACATCCGAATGCCTTCGGAGTAGAGCAGGTCGTTGGGCGTGACTGCGACCTTCAGCAGCCAGTAGAGCGGGAAGAGCGCGAAGGCGATATAGGCGAGGATCGCCAGTCGATGTGCGGCTACGAGAAGGATGGGTTTGGCGCGCATGGTCTCAATCCTTGCTCAGCAGCCATTGGCGCAGGATGACAATCAGCATGGAGTAGGCGAGCAGCAGTGCCAGAAGCACCAGCGCGATCGCCGAAGCGTAGCCGAAGTCGAGCCGCTTGAAGGCCTGGGTGAAGATGTAGCTGGCGACGATCTGGGTGCGATCGGCCGGACCGCCATTGGTCATGACGATGATCAGGTCGGCGAAATTCGAGATCCAAACGGTGCGCAGGAGAATGGTGATGGCGATCGTCGGCGCCAGGAAGGGCAGGGTGATCGACAGGAACCGCTGCACCGGGCCGGCGCCGTCGATGCTGGCGGCTTCATAGAGATCACGCGGGATCGCCTGGAGGGCGGCAAGCAGGGTGATGGCGAAGAACGGGATGCCCCACCAGACATTGGCGATGATCGGCCCCCACATCGCCAGATGCGGATCGGAAAGGATGTTGGACGGCTCGCTCATGATGCCGAGCGCGTAGAACCAGTGTGGCAACGGTCCGACGACCGGATTGAACAGCCAGGACCAGTTGAGACCGGCCAGGAAGCTCGGCACCGCCCAGGGCAGGAAGACGAGCGCCTGCGCCAGGCCTCGGCCGTAAAACGGCTTGTCGAGCAGCAAAGCGAGGATCAGCCCGAGGAAAAACTGCAGGAAGACCGAGGCGCCCGTCCACCACAGCGTGTTGCGCAGCGCCCGGTAGAAAGCCTGGTCCTGCGACAGCGCCCGGAAGTGGTCGAGGCCGATGAAGGCGCCGGAGAATGGATTGAGCAGCTGAATATCGCGGAAGGCGTAGGAGACGCCGAGCGCCAACGGCACCAGCATGACGGTGACGATCAGGATCAGCGCCGGCGCGCTATAGAGATAGGGCGCAGCACCATCGGTGATACGCTTCATCAGCGGCCGGCGTGCGGGCAGGCCGTCATGGCGGGCGGCATAGGCCATCGGTCGAAATTTCCCCTGTGCGGCCGCCGGTTTTTTGGCGTGCCCTGTTCTCAACATATCGAGTGACCGGCGGCGGTGAGGTCCGCCGCCGGTCGAAGGCTCACTTCTTGGCGAGGTGCTTCTGCTGCGCCTTGGTGAGGTACTCGGCCCACTGGTTGGCGAGATCCGTCGGCGTGATGTCGCCGAGTAGGGCTTCCTGCGTCGTCTTGATCGCCAGCGAATCCTTGAAGAAGGCGAATTCTTCGAGGTAGGTCGGCATGACCGTCAAAACGACGTCCTTGTCGGCAAGCTCGTCGAACCAGCCCTTGAACTGCGGGCTCGCATAGAACGGATCCTTTTCCGCCGCCTTGTGGACGGGCAAGGCACCGGTGCGCTTGTTCCACTCGATGTTGCCTTCGGGCCCTTCGAGCGTTTCGATCAGCTTCCAGGAGAGGTCCTTGTTCTGGCTCGCCGCAAGCATCGACCAGCCGGCAAAGCCGATGGTGGTGAAGGCCTTGCCGCTCGGTCCCTTCGGCATGGTGGTGACGCCGAAATCTTCCGACTTCATCCGCTCGGCAATGGCGATCAGCGCGTCCGGGTCCTGGTCGAGGAAGGCGCAGGTGCCGCTATAGAAGCCGGCGACGATTTCGTTGAAGCCCCAGTTGACGCTGTCCTTCGGCGCCAGCCCCTTCTTGTAGAGGTCGATCACCCAGGTGAGACCGTTGACCCAGCCTTCGCTGTTCATGGTCGACGTGCCGTCCTCATTGAAGAATTTGTTGCTGCCGGCCATGGTCGCGCCGAACATCACCCAGCCGTTGAGGCCACCAGGACCGCCGCGCAGGCAGTAGCCGGATTTGCCCGGCAGCTTGGAGACGGCTTCCGATGCCTTGACGAAATCGTCCATGGTCTTCGGCGGTTCGCTGACGCCGGCCTCCGACAAGAGCTTCTTGTTGTAGAACATGGCGCGCAGATAGAAGCCGTAGGGCAGCATGTAGGCGGTGTTCTTGATGTCGCGGCCGAGCTCGAGCGTACGCTCGGTCAGGCCCGGCGTGTGCTCCCACTTTTCGAGATAGGGCTCGAGGCTTTCAAGCATGCCGTTGTTGGCATAGAGCGAAAGCCAGGTGTCGGGCATTTCCATCACGTCGGGCAGCTCGCCGGCCGAAACCATGGTCGCGAACTTCTGGAAGGCTTCGCCCCAGGGCAGTGAGATGATCTCGACCGTGGTGCCCGGATTTGCGGCTTCAAACTTGGCGACGATCGATTTCAGCGTTTCGGTGCGCTCGGGGCTGGTGATGACCTCGACCAGCTTCAGCTTGGTATCGGCCAGTGCACTTCCTGCCATCAGGGTGGCAAGCAGAGTGGCGGTAATCAGTTTCCTCATATTTGTTCCCTTTGTTTTTTGATGGTTGATCCACATGCAATGAGCGGGATGCGGCATCCCGCTCCTGTCAGCCTGACGAAGCGGCAGACATCGCCGCTTCAAGATCGCTCCAGAGGGCCTCCGTTCCCTCCAGGCCGACATGGAGCCGTACGGACCGCGGTGAGATGCCGAAGGCGGCCGCGGAATTGGGCTGGGCTTTCTGTGACAGCACGACTTCGCCCGGCACGATCAGGCTTTCGTGTCCGCCCCAGGAAACGCCGAGCTTGAACAGGTCGAGGTGGTCGGCGAAGCGTCTGACATCGACGCCGTCGCGGAAGATGAAAGAGAAGAGACCCGATGTGCCGGACAGGCCCGGCGGCAAGGTGTTGCCAAGGCCGGGATGGCAGACGGTCTCGACCAGCGGATGGGCCTGCAGGCGCTGCGCTACCGTCAGCGCCGAACGCTCGTGCGCCTTCATGCGGATCGGCAGGGTGCGAAGACCGCGGATCAGGAGCCAGGCATCGAAGGGCGAGAGCTTGCCGCCGAGATAGGGGTAGGCTTCCGAACGGATGCGGCCAATCAGGTCCTTCGAGCCGGCGACGACGCCTGCGACCACGTCGCTGTGCCCGCCGAGATATTTCGAGGCCGAATGGATGACCAGATCGACGCCGAGCGAAATCGGCTGCTGGAAGATCGGGCTCGCCCAGCTGTTGTCGATGGCGGTGAGGATGCCCTGCTGTTTTGCGAGTTTTGCCAGTGCTGCCACGTCATGGGTGTCCATGACCCAGCTTGTCGGGCTTTCCATGTAGAAGAGCTTGGCGCCGGGCAGAGCCCTGGCGACGGCCTCCTCATCGCGGCCGTCGACATAGGTCACCTCGACCTTCATGCGCTTCAGATGGGTGCCGAAGAGCCGGAAAGCGTCGGGATAGACATGGTTGACGGCGACGATGCGGTCGCCGGGCTCGACGAAGGACATCACGGTGGAGGAGATTGCCGCCATGCCGCTGGCAAAGCCGATCGCGTCCTCTGCCCCTTCCAGTTTCGCCAGCATCTCCTCGAACATGCGCACCGTCGGGTTGAGGCCGCGGGTGTAGATCGGCCGCACGCGTTCGCCCTTGTAGGTCGCGACCATGTCGTCATAGTCCTTGAAGGTGAACAGCGAGGTCTGGACGATCGGCGGCACGACGGCGTCAAAGGCATTGCCCTCGTCGTGCGCGACGATCAAAGAGGCGTGGTCGAACGGATCGAAGCCGTTGTTCATTTGGACATTTCCTTGATGTCTTCCTCGACGATTGCGAGGATTTTCAGCGTTTCTTCGCGCGCGGTATCGGGATCCTTTGCCGCGATCGCGTTGAAGAGGGTGCGGTGGAATGGGAAGGAACGGCGGGCGAAATCCGAACGGTCGAAGGGCTCTTCCCAGAAGCGTTCGAAGGCTTCCCGCATCTGTTCGAGCAACTGCCGGAACAAGGGATTGTGGGTGGCGTCGTATATCGCCAGGTGGAAGGCGAGGTCTTCCGGGCCTGAGGTGCCCTTGGCGATGTGCACCCGCTCCATCTCATTGAGCTTCACTTCGATGATCTCAAGGTCTGCGTCGGTGCGTCGGCGCGCTGCGACCATATTGGCTTCGACTTCAATGCCGCGGCGGACCTCGAGCGTCATCAAAAGCACGTCGCGAAGATGCCCGGCGTCGAGCGTCAGCGGCATATGCACGGTGCCGGCCGAGATGGCGCGCAGCAGATAGGTGCCGCTGCCCTTGCGCGCTTCGACGACGCCGAGCGCCTGGAAATGGCGGATGACTTCGCGCACGGTCGAGCGCCCGACGGCAAGCGCCATCATCAGTTCGCGCTCCGCCGGTAGGCGATCGCCGGCTTTCAGGCCAGATTGTTGGATGTAATCGGCGAGCGCGGCAATGACCTGTTGCGCCCGGTCGGCGGGCGGCAGTGGCAGAAGCGCTGCTCTTGCTTGTTCAGTCATTCAGCCTCCCCCTCGGCGCCAAATTGGTCTGACATCTGATCAATATGACCAAGGCACGGGAAGTCGTCAAGCAGGAACTTATAAACACGCGTCGGTTGACCCGGCACTCCGCACGGAGTGATATGGCGAAGCAAGGAGTTCGAAGATGAAGAAAACAGGACGTCTGCTCGTGGCCCTGGCGGCGATCGCAATCGCTGCCGGCACTGCTACGAGCGGTGCCGAGGCGCAGATGCGCACGGGCAAGGGCGAGTATTACCAGGGCATCAAGCGCGCGCCCTATGGCAGCTATCTCTGGATCTGGCCGCCAGAGTGGAGGCGGGAACCGGTCTATCAGCAACGGCCGCAGAACCAGCCTGCCAGCGGCAAATCCGACGGCCGCAAGAAGACTTACGCGCAATAGCCTACTGCATGTTTCCTTAAACCGTATTCGATTTAAGGATAAAAACATGCAGTAATTCAAAGTGCTACAGCGACCTTTGCGCGTCTAATAAGACGCGCGGCGCTGTAGCGGCCAGTGTGTGGCAGGGACAAAGAAAAGTGGCGCCCGAGGGCGCCCCAAAATTCCGTATCAGATTTGCGCGATATGGGCGTCGCGCGGCAGCGACGACAGCACTTCCGGCCCGTCCGCGCGCAGGATGACGATATCCTCGAGCCGGATGCCGAAGCGACCGGGCAGGTAGATGCCGGGTTCGATCGAGAAGACCATGCCTTCCTCCAGAACCGTTTCCGACGTTGCCGTGATGTAGGGTGGCTCGTGGCCGTCGATGCCCATGCCGTGACCTGTGCGGTGGACGAAATATTCGCCGTAGCCGGCGTCCGCGATCACCTTGCGTGCTGCATCGTCCACGGTCTTGGCGAGAACGCCTGGACGAGCCGCCTTGAGCGCTGCCTGAACGGCCCGCTCGACGATCGTGTGGATCTGGCCGTAACCTTCCGGTGCGCGGCCGACGATCGCCATGCGGGTGATGTCGCTCGGGAAGCCCTGCTTGCGGCCGCCGATGTCGATAACGACGGCGTCGCCTTCGGCAATGACCCGTTCGCTGGCGGAATGATGTGGGAAAGCGCCGTTGCCGCCGGCGCCGACAATCCAGAAGGCCGGTGCCGCACCTTCGGATAAGAAGTGCGAGCGGATTTCTGCGGCCAGTTCCTTCTCGGTCATGCCGGGGCGGATCTTGGCGAAGGCCGCCTGCATGGCGCGATCGGCGATGCCGGCATTCATCTTCAGCAGCTCGTATTCGCTCCTGTCCTTGCGCATGCGCAGGGCACCGAGCGTCTCAGGTGTAAAGTCGCGGGCAGTGTCCTCGGGCAGATTGTCGATGAGCAGCAGCGCGAAATCGGCGCGCATGGTCTCGTCGATCACCACGCGGCCGGGCTTTTCCGCGCCGATCCCGGCAAGCGCCAAAGTCAGAGCCTCAACTGGTCCTTCGGCATCGGACCAGTTGTAGAAATCGATATCCGTATGTTCGCGGGTGCCCTCGGCATTGAGCGCCGGCATCAGGAAGGCTTCCTTCTGCGGGCCGATCAGCAGCAGGCAGGGGCGTTCGTCGGGATGCGGATGATAGCCGATCAACCAATCCATGTGCGATCCGGGGGCGAGTGCCACCAGCCCGCTGCCGGTTTCGTTCATCTTGGTCCGCAGGGCGGCAAGGCGTGCTTTCGTCTGTTCTTTCATGGCGTTTCCAGTTCTGGTTCCGGCAGGGTTGTGGGTGAGGTGAGGGGCCGCGCGTCGCTCTCGTGTTCGGGCGTCGATCGACGCGCGGCGGTCGCTAGACGCAGGCGTCCAGACGAAAGGCTGGTGATCTGATGGGCGCAATTGCTGACGCGTTTGCGCATGCAGCAATTCAAAGCGCTACAGCGACCTTTACGCGTCTAATTAGACGCGCGGCGCTGTAGGGCGATCCTATCCGGCGCCCTTGCCGGGGCTTGCCGAGGCACTGCGACGGTCCTCGGCGCGTGTTACCGCGAATGCGCCTTCCGGCGTCTCCATTGCCTGCGCGTCGCCGAAGACATCCATCGTGCAGGTGTGCAGGATCACCGTCGGTTCGCTGGTGTGGTTCCAGGTGAGGTGGGTCAGACCCGACAGGAAATGTGCGGAATCGCCCGTTTCCAGCACCGTCTCTTCGCCATCAATCTCGATCGTCAGTGCGCCCTGGAGAACGAAGAACATCTCTTCGCCCTCGTGGGTCATGGCTTCGCTGCGGTGGCCGGGCGGTGTGTGCACCACGGTGCTGCGCAGAACGCTGCCGGGAAAGGAAGCCGACAGGCGTTCATAGGATATGTTGTTGTCGGGCGACCCAGCGAGCGCATAGGCGCGGCGCTGATCGTGGCGGGTAAATGGCGTTGCCACCCTCGGCGAATTGAGGAATGTCCCGACCTCGACCTTCAGCACCCGACAGACCGCGACCAGCGACGTCAGCGACGGCACGGTGATGCCGCGCTCGATCTGGGAGATGAAGCCCACAGAGAAATCGGCCCGATCGGCAACTTCCTTGAGCGTCAGCTTCAGGGCCTTGCGCCGCTCGCGCAGCCGATCGCCGAGCGAAGGAAGCTCCGATGCCGGATCACCCGGCCGAGACTGCGAATCCACTGTGAAATCCCCCTCATCCCACATCCTCCCCCAAGGGAAGATCTCCTGCGTGGGTACAGACATACACGCCCGGAAATCGCTAGGATTTCAGGGCTATGCACTTGTATTTCCTGAACTTTGCTGCGGCGATCGCGGCTTGTCAATGAAAATTTTAGCCACACTAAAATTTCAGTTGATGGCGTTGGTTTAATGTCAGGCTGCAAGCTTCAGCAGGCGCGCGACGGCCTGCTGGTCGAAGCCGCCGATACCCTCGCGAATATCGGCTGCAATGGCATCGGCAACGGCATCCTCGTCGCGTTGGCGCAAGGCGTCGATCGCCTCGCGATGGCGGTCGACGACATAGAGTTCGCTCACATGCTCCATGGCGATGCCGAGGATCGGACCCAGTTGCAGCCAGACGCTTTCGATCAGCGGCATGACGATCTGGTCCGGATTGGCGGTGTAGATCGTCCGGTGGAAGGCCTGGTTGGCGATCAGCGCCGCCACCTGGTCGCCGCGTTGGATTTCGTCCTCGATGCTGTCGTCGATCGCTGAGATTCGTTCGATCTGCCGCTCCGAAAGATGGGCGACGGCTCGGCGCGCGGCATGGCTCTCGAGCGCGATGCGAAGCGATATCAGCTCTTCGAAACGGGCGGGCGTGATGCGCGGCACGACGATGCGGCGGTTTTCAAGGAATTGCAGAGCGCCGATGGAAGTGAGCTGCCGCAGGGCCTCGCGCACCGGCGTCGGGCTGCTCTCCAGCGCTTCGGCAAGCCCCCTGATCGTGACCGAAGTGCCGGGGCGGAAGCTGCCGACCATGATCGCCTGGCGAAGCCTGGCAAAGGCATAGTCATGCGTGGTCATGCCCTCTGGCCGGTCGAGAAGAGGCAGCGATGGGGTCTTCAAATCAGCAGGCTCCTTCTGCCACGCGGGAATGATCGCGGGCTGATAACATCCGTCGAGGTTGACTCCAACTTCTAAATTATGTCAACTTTCTGCAAATGTGATCACAAAATGAGATTTGCGATATGTCCCTCGACGCGGAAGACCCGAGCGCCTTCAAGGCCTGGCTGGAGCAGAACGGCCCTATCGAAAGCATCCAGGCCGTGGTCTGCGACCTGAACGGTATCATGCGCGGCAAGCGTGTACCCGTGGAGCAGGCCTCCAAGGTGCTGGGGGGCGGCATCCGCATGCCGCTGTCGATCGTCGGCGTCGACGTCTGGGGCGAAGACATCATCAACAGCGAGCAGGTGTTTGCTAGCGGCGATAGGGACGGTATCTGCGCCGTTACCGGGCGCGGCGCGTTGCCGGTCAACTGGACCTCGCGGCCAAGTGCTCTGGTGCCGCTGTGGCTGCTGCTCGAGGACGGCAAGCCGTTCCTCGCCGATCCGCGCCAGGCGCTGGCGGCGATCGTACGCGAGTATCAGGAGTTGGGGTTGCGCCCCGTGGTCGCGACCGAAATGGAATTCTATCTGATCGACCCTGAGCCCGACAGCGCCGTGCCTCCGATTTCGCCCTATACCGGCAAGCGGCTCGATTCCGATGCGATCCTGTCGATCGACGAACTCGACGATTTCGGCGAGTTCTTCTCCGACGTCTACAAGGAATGTGCCCGCCAGAACGTGCCGGCGGATGCGGCGATCGCCGAGAATGGCATCGGCCAGTTCGAGATCAACCTGCTGCACACCGACGATCCCTTGAAGGCGGCTGATGACGCGATCTTCTTCAAGCGCATCGTCAAGGGCGTCGCCCGCAAGCACGGGCTGGCGGCGACCTTCATGGCCAAGCCCTATGGCACCCGCTCGGGCAACGGCATGCACATCCATTTCAGCCTGCTCGACGCTGATGGCAACAATGTCTTCAACGACGGCAGCGACGAAGGGTCGGCGGTCCTCAAGAATGCCGTCGCGGGCCTTTTGCGCGGCATGCCGGAAACGACGCTTATGTTTGCGCCGCATTTCAATTCCTACCGTCGACTGCGGCCGGATACGCACGCGCCGACGGCCGTGTGCTGGGGCTATGAAAACCGGACATCGGCGATCCGCATCCCCGGCGGCAATCCGGCAGCGCGCCGCATCGAGCACCGGGTGGCCGGCGCTGACGCTAACCCCTATCTCGTCATCGCCGCGATCCTCGGCGCGGCTCTCGTCGGTATCCGCAACAAATGGAAACCCTCGGCGCCGGTGACGGGCCGGGCCTATACGGCGGAGAAACTGCCCAAAATTCCCGCCGATTGGGGGCAGGCGGTCGATGCCTTCGAGGCAGGGCCGATTGCCGCCGAGATCTTCGATCCGACGCTGCGCTCGATGCTGATCGCCTGCAAGAGGCAGGAGATCGCCGGCTTTGCCGAGCAGGTGACGGACTATGAATTCAGCGCTTACCTGGAAATCGTGTGATGTCGAGAAACCAAAAATCCTATGCCGGCGACGGCAGCTATCCCACGAGCTACTACGCCTCCTCCCGCAACATCATCCGCACGCCGGTTTCGCTCAAAGGGCGCGTCGAGACGGATGTCTGTGTCGTCGGCGCCGGCTATTCCGGTCTGTCGACGGCAATCCATCTCGCCGAGAAAGGCTACAAGGTCGTCGTCGTCGAGGGCGCGCAGGTCGGCTGGGGCGCATCGGGGCGCAATGGCGGCCAGGTCGTCAACGGTCTCAACGCCAGCCTTGCGACCATCCAGCGCCGCTACGGCGAGGACGCAGCCCGCTTCGTCGGCGGGCTGGTGCAGGAGGGCGGCAAGATCATCCGCCGGCTCGTCAGCCAGTATCAGATCGACTGCAATCTGAAGCCGGGCAACATCTATGCGGCCTACACCCCGGCGCACATGAAGGAACTGGAAGCCAAGCAGGCGCTCTGGCGCAAGTACGGCATGGACGATCATCAGCTTCTCGACCGCGACGCGCTCAGCAAGCTGGTGAATTCCGACGCCTATTGCGGCGGCATGCTGGATACGACGGGCGGCCACATGCATCCGCTCAATCTGGTGCTCGGCGAAGCGCGCGCCTTGGAAAGCCTTGGCGGCACGATCTACGAACAGTCACCGGTCACGCGGGTCGACCATGAGGCGGCAAGGCCGACGGTCTATACCGCCGGTGGCGAAGTCACGGCGCGGATCGTTGTTCTCTGCGGCAATGCCTATCTCGGCGATGCGGTGCCGAAGCTCGTCTCGCGCGTGATGCCTGTTTCCACCCAGATGATCACCACCGCGCCGCTCGGCGAGGAGCTCGCCCATTCGCTGATCCCCAGCGACATGTGCGTCGAGGACGTGCGATACATCCTCGATTATTTCAGACTGTCGGCGGACAAGCGCATGATCTTCGGCGGCGGTACGGTCTATGGCGGCACCGACCCGGCGGACGTCGTGGCCAAGCTCAAGCCCAATCTGGAAAAGGTCTTCCCGAAGCTGAAAGGCGTGAAGATCGACTATGCCTGGAGCGGCAACTTCGCGCTCTCGTTTACCCGCGTGCCGCAGATGGGCCGCATCGGTGCCAATATCTATTTCGCTCACGGCTATAGCGGCCATGGCGTGACGGGATCGCATCTTTTCGGGCGCACGCTTGCCGAGGCGATCGACGGTGACGCAACGCGCTTCGACATGTTCGAGAAACTGCCCTGGTACCCGTTCCCGGGCGGGCGAATGTTCCGTGCGCAGTATTCGACGATCGGCTCCTGGTGGTATTCGTTCAAGGATGTCGTTGGCTGGTAGGGCGGGAACGCACCACTCGGGCCACCTTTCCGCACGGCAATGCGACCCGTCTGAAAAGCCGGAAAACCCGGCGGTGCCGTGTTCCTGCGGCGCCGGACGGCTCGCCGAATGCGGTTGTCGCCTGCCGCGTTCGGGCATAAAATCGACCGGGCAGGAAGACGGGCAGGAATGCCGCCAAGTGCCGTCGTTCTGGGGCGACTAAGGGGTGCGCTACGGCGCCTCGCCGTGGTTCGTGTGCCCTCCATTCGTACCCGGATCGAAGCGGCCGGGTGTTTCTCTTTGCGTGAGTTCACAATTGGCGACGGTAGCGCCATTTCACCGTCGATCCCGGGAACAAAAGGGTTCGCGAAACATTCCTGCCGAACGAGGGAGGTTGGAGATGTTCGTGCGCATTGGCTATGAGATCGGCATCCGCTGCCCCCAGCCGACACCGATGATGACTTATCTTTCCGTCGCCAGCGAAAAGCGCCCTGACATCCGGCGCGAACGTGGCCCCGTAACCTCGCCGATCGTCAAGATGGAGGAGATTGTCGACCCGCACCGCAATGCGTGCCTGCGCATGATCGCGCCGGAAGGGGACTTCAAGCTCAGCTATGATGCCGTCATCGAAGACGACGGCCGGCCTGACGTTTCCGATCCGCAGGCGCAGGCCGTGCCCGTCGAGAAGCTTCCACCGAACACGCTGCCCTATCTGGCCGCCAGCCGCTATTGCGAAACCGATCGGCTGGGCGCGCTTGCCTGGAGGCTTTTCGGGGAGGTGGCGCCCGGTTGGCCGCGGGTGCAGGCGATCTGCGACTATGTGCATGCGCGCCTGGTGTTCAGCTACGGCTACGCCCAGGCGATGCGCACGGCGCTCGAAGCCCACGAGGATCGCCTCGGCGTCAGCCGTGACTATGCGCACCTTGCCATCGCATTTTGCCGCTGCATGAACATGCCGGCGCGCTACGTCAACGGCTACATGGCCGACCTTGAAACCGAGAACAGAGTGGCGCCGATGGACTTCAATGCCTGGTTCGATGTCTTTCTCGGCGATCGCTGGTACACGTTCGACGCCAAGAACAATGCGCGCCGTGCGGGGCGCATTGCCGTTGCCCGGGGCCGCGACGCCGCTGACATTCCGCTGATCCAGACCTTTGGAAAACACCAGCTGACGGGGTTTACGGTTTGGACCTGCGTCGAAGCCGATGGCGGTCTCACCCGCTCTCATCGCGATGCCAATGTGTCGCTTTTGACGCCATGGTTCAGCGAAAGCTGGTCGCGACATGTGCAGGAACGCGACCGTGATCGCCACTGAAGGCGCCGCCTGGCGGACGATTTTTTACTTTTGGGGTGGAATCGAGAAATTAATATCTATAAACTCAATCGAGAATATCGGAGAACATGGCTATTAACGGCCAAGTTCCCGGCCTGAACGACGGAGAGACGCGATGAACGCTGCGAAGCCGACAATCCAGTCCCGATATGCGTCCTACGCTGCAGCCCCGCCGCGCCGCTCACCCATCACCCTGTTTCCGCACGCGATCGCCTTTGTCGCTGCCTTCTGCTTCGTTTCCGCCGTCGTCATCGGTGCCCTCTAAACGCGTTTCGGGACTGCTATCCGGCGCGCGACAGATGCTCGTGGACCGCCAGCCAGGTTCCGGCCCCATCCCGTTCAAACACGATCGTTTCTCTTTCCTGCGACGTCAGTGCTTCACCGCCGATCTCAAGTTCGGTTCGAACGCCATGCGTGAAGACGGCAACGTTGCCGATCATTTGCACATGCCGATCGCTGGACTGGCAGCCTCGGACGCGGAAGCTGTCGCGGGTCTCCCACAACGCCCATTCCGCCTCATATTCTGCCCGGCTGCGCAGGGGTCGATCGAGATTGTGGAAGATGAAGGTCGCATTCGGCGCGAAGGCTGAAAAGTAGGCGGCGGCATCATGGCGGGCAAAGGCTGCGACGAGCCGATCGGCGGCGGCAAGCACCGACTGTTCCAAGTCTTGCATCGATACGCTCTTTATTGTGAGAGTTGGCTTCATTGTCCGGGTTGGATCATGGCGCCGCGATCAGCGTTGCGAGCGGCCGGTTCTGTCTGCTGACACGCGCCTTGAGCTCATCGAGCGGCATCGCCTCGTGCTTCGCGAATTCGATGAACATTAGATTGAGATTGTTGAACAGCATCTCGCCGACGGCGCGAATGTCGGTTCCGGGGGCGACGAGGCCCTTCACCTGCAGCTTGTGGATGAGCGTCGACACCTGGTCGCAAAGCCGGCGGTCGAGCTCGGTATAGCGCTTGCTGAAGGGGCTCTCCGGCTGCTGGATCGAAATCGCCATCGCAGTGCGCCACATCTCCTTGCTGAGATAGACGAGCGAGTGATCGTAATATTGACCGATCAGGGCCTCCAGCGCGCCTTCGACGGAGGAGGGGGGATTGTCGACGATGGTGCGCCCGGCGGCGAGAACTTCCTCCACTTCCATCGACACCGTGGCGACCAGGATGTCGCCCTTGTTTTCATAGTAATTGTAGAAGGTGCCGACCGACACTTCGGCCCGTTCGGCGATGTCCTCGATGCGGGCGCTGTCGTAGCCGACCTCGCGAAACAACTGAGCGGCGGCGTCCAGGATACGTCTGTTCCGGTCGGCTTTCTGCCGTGCGCGCAACCCTGTCATGTGGATTTCCTTGAATTCTGAATGTCTTCAAATTTGAGATTGACTTAAAAAATGAATTCATTCAATCTTTTTTTGAAGACGCCGAAACGAGCGTCAAACAAGAGGGCAACAGCATGATGCAGTCAGTTCATGACGGCGCGCACCTGCGCCGATTTTTCTCCTCGGTCGCTGCAGGCGCGATCGTCGCCGCTTCGCTTGTCTCGGTTCCGGCACCGGCTTTCGCGACCGAAGAACTCAATGCGCTCGTCTGGTGCGACCACACGGATCCGGCCCTGGTCGAGCCGTTCGAAAAGGCCAACGACGTCAAGGTCAACCTGAAGGTCTATGAAGGCACCGGTGCCGCGCTCTCGATCCTCGACCAGTCCCGTCCGGGCGACTGGGACGTCCTCGTCATCGACGGCGTCGATGTTCACCGCGCCATCGATCTCGATCTGCTCGCCGAAATGCCGGCCGATGCCTTGCCGACATCAGACCTCTTCCCCGAAGTCCGGATGGAGGCCAACAACACCAAGGACGGCAAGACTTATGCCGTCACGGAAAAGTTCGGCTACAACACCATCTCCTACGACAAGTCCAAGGTCGATCCGAAGGACATGCAGGATCTCTCGGTGATCTGGTCGGACAAGTACAAGGGGCGCATCGCGCTCTACGACTACTACCTGCCGATGATCGGCCTCGTCGGTCTCGGGCTCGGCAAGAAGACCGCAGAGCTAACCGAGGCGGACATGCCGGCGATCAAGGAAAAGCTGGCGGCAATGCGTGCGGTTTCCAAGCAGGTCAGCGATGTCGTGTCCTCCCAGACGGCGCTGGCAACCGGCGAGGTCGATATCCTGGTCGGTGGCGGCGAGTGGATCACCGCGGTGCTGTCGGCCGACAAGCCCAATCTCGACTGGACGATCCCGGAGCAGGGGGCGGTGCGCTGGGCGCAGTCGATTGGCGTGATGAAGGATTCGACCAAGCAGGATCTGGCGCTGAAATTCGTGCAGTACATCGTCAGCCCCGAAGGCCAGGCACGGCTTGCGACATCCTCCTGCTACTGGGCGATGCCGGCAAACAGCAAGGCCGGCGAGCACCTGACAGACCAGCAGAAGGCGGCGCTGCGGTTCAACGAGCAGGCCGAATACCTGAAGAAGACGCAGCTCTATCCGATCCCGTCCACCGAACTGGATCAGCAGTTCCAGGATGCCTGGACGGAAATGCTGCAGCAGTAACGCCCCGAACGGCGTTCGCCAATCCTGCAGCCGATCGCCGCCCCACCGTCCGGTGGGACGGTGAACTGCGGCCACCATCCTTGTCTGGTGGGCGCTCAGATCTGGAGCTTTCATGACCGCGACAACTCTCGAAGATGCCGACCGCCGGAAAGCCTGGGGTTTTGCTGCGCCGGCACTTTTGTGGACGTTCGCCTTCTTCGTTGTGCCTTTCCTGTTCATGGCGGCGATGAGCCTCTGGAAGCGCGAGGGACGGGAGATCGTCCGCGTCTGGAATCTCGACAACTATCTGCGCTTCTTCTCCGAGAACGCGCTGTTGCAGGGCCTGGTCAATTCGCTCGAAATCACGGTTATCGTCACGATCCTTTCGGTGCTGCTTGCCTACCCGCTCGCCTGGATCATTGCCGAGCGCGTGCCGAAACGGTTTCAGCGCATGGCGCTGATCCTGGCGATCCTGCCGTTCTGGACCTCCTATGTCGTCCGCTCTTACTCATGGTTGCTCGTGCTGTCGAAAAACGGCGTCATCAATCAGATACTGACGGGCGTCGGGCTGATCTCCGAGCCGCTCGCGATCGCCAGCACGCGCACGGCGACGGTGATCGGTTTCGTCCACTTCTTCGTCATGCTTTTGACGCTGACAATCTATTCGAACCTGATCCAGCTCTCGCCGAACTATCGCCGCGCGGCCGCCGACCTTGGCGCCAACGCCTTCCAGACCTTCTGGCATGTGGTGCTGCCGTTGACTTTGCCCGGCATCATGACCGGCGCATTTCTCACCTTCGTGCTCTGCATTGGCGACTATGTCACGCCGCAGATCCTCGGCGGCAACAACGAGCTGGTGCTGCCGCAGATCATCATGCTGCAGCTCGGCCGGCGCGCCGATTTCCCGATGGCAGCGGCGCTGTCGATCATCCTCATGCTGGCCGTCACCGTCGCCTATGTGCTGTGTGCCCGTTGGCTGAAGATCGAGAGGGCCTGATGCTGCGCAGAATTTTCATTGGCGGTGTGTCCTGGGCCTATCTCGCTCTCGTCTACGCCTTCATCTTCCTTCCGGTCGCGGTGCTCGTGCTGTTTTCCTTCCAGGACGGGCGCCTGCCGGTGCCGCCGTTCAACGGCTTTTCCACCCAATGGTACGAGGCTGTTTTCGTCGACCGCAAGCTGATGGCAGCACTCGGCAATTCGATGCTGGTCGCCATCTCCTCGTCCTTGGTCTCCTGCGTGCTCGGCTTTCTCGCCGCCTATTCGCTGGCGCGCTACAGGCTGCCGGGCTCGGCCTTGCAAAGGGGCCTGCTGATCGCGCCGATGACGGTCAGCTATCTGATCATCGCGCTCGGACTGCTGGCGCTTCTCAATGCGCTGCACATGCCGCTCTCGTTGTTGACGGTCGGCATCGGTCACGTGGTGATCAACCTGCCGCTCTGCTTTGCGATCATCTATGCCGCGATGGGTGACCACCAGATCAACATCGAGCGGGCGGCGCGCGATCTTGGCGCCAATGATTTCAAGGTCATGGCGCTGGTGACCGCGCCGATGCTGATGCCTTCGATCCTGGCTGCCTTCTTCCTGTCGGTGACCTTCAGCTGGGACGAGTTCATCATCGCCTTCCTGCTGTCGCGTTTCGACGTGACCCTGCCCGTCGAGATCTGGAGCATGCTGCGCTCTGGCCTCAATCCCAAGACCAATGCGATCGGCTCGCTGGTCTTTCTCGCCTCGGTGGCGCTGCTGCTGATCCTCGAGTTTTCCCTGTTCGGAAGGACGAAGAAACAATGACCGCTCCCGTCTCGATCGAAAACGTCAGCAAGACGTTCGGCCACTTCACGGCGCTGGACAGGGTCTCGCTCGACATCCGGGCAGGGGAGTTCATCGTGCTGCTTGGGCCCTCGGGCTGCGGCAAGACCACGCTTCTTTCCATTCTCGGCGGGTTCCTGTCGCCAAGCTCCGGGCGCGTCGTCATCGGCGATCGCGACATGACCTTCGTCACGCCGGCCAAACGCCCGACCACGACGATGTTTCAGGACTATGCGCTCTTCCCGCATATGCGGCTCGTCGACAATGTCGGCTTCGGGCTCCGGATGCGCGGTCTCGGCAAGGCCGAGCGGGACGAAAAGGCGCTCGGCTTCCTCGACCTCGTCGGTCTCAAGGCGTCCGCCGGCAAACGGCCGCACGAGCTTTCCGGCGGCCAGCGTCAGCGCGTTGCACTTGCCCGCGCGCTTGCCGTCGATCCCGAAGTGCTGCTGCTTGACGAACCCTTGGGCGCTCTGGACCTGAAGCTTCGCCGCCAGATGCAGGATGAGCTGAAGGCGATCCAGAAGCGGGTCGGCACCACCTTCGTGCATGTGACCCACGACCAGGAAGAGGCGATGGCGATCGCCGACCGGATCGTCGTCATGAACCAGGGGCGAATCGAGGATTTCGGTCCGCCATCGCAGATCTATATGCGGCCACGATCGCTGTTTTCGGCGGGCTTCATGGGCGAGGTCAATTTTGTTCCCGGCCGGATCAAGGCCGCCGACGCTTCGTCGGCCGAGGTTGAAACCTCGCTCGGCAACTTGGCGCTTCCCGCCGCCAATTTTACTGCGAGAGCGCCCAGGGCCGGCGACGCGATCACGCTCACCATTCGGCCGGAGCATTTTCGCGGGAACGACAAATCGGACGGTCCGATGTTCGCGCTCGGCGATGCGCGGGTCGCCGGCAGCGCCTTCTTCGGTACGCACTACCGTTGCCACCTCAAGCCTTGCGCAACCGACGGCGATGCGTTGGTGGCGCATCTGCCGCAATCCTCCGACGTGCGCGACGGCGAGATCGTCCCCCTTGCGGTGCGGGCTGCCGACGTCGTAGCCTTGCCGGCGGCAAGCGGAACCCTGTAGCAAGATGCGGCGAATTGCTCCGAAAGACTGGTATGCGGCGAAGCGTCTCGACGACGATGTCACCTACATCTGCGAACCCTTTATCCAGGAGTTCTACCGCTGCAACATGTGGCACGTGCGCGGGCGCGACCGTGACATGCTTGTTGATAGCGGCATGGGCGTGGTGTCGTTGCGCGCGTGGGTGCCGCTGGTCACCGAGCGCAAACTGACCGCCGTTGCCAGCCATACGCATTTCGACCATATCGGCTGCCATCACGAATTCGATTGCCGCGCCGTGCATGCGGCCGAAGCTGAGCTGCTGGCGCATCCGACGCGCATCAACACGCTTGCCGACCCCTATGTCGCCGACGAGATTTTCGACGCGCTGCCGCCCGAGCCCTATGCCTCGACCACCTACGCGGTGAAGGCTGCGCCTGCGACGATTGTTCTTGCCGATGGCGATCATATCGATCTTGGCGATCGCGTCTTCGAGGTGATCCACACGCCCGGGCATTCGCCCGGTGGCATCGCACTCTGGGAGGAGAAGAGCGGCGTGCTCTTTTCCGGCGACATCCTCTACGACGGGCCGCTGATCGAAGATACCTACCACGCCAATGCCGACGACTATCTGGCGTCGATGGAACGGTTGCTGCGCATTCCGGCGCGTATCGTCCACGGCGGACATTTTCCGAGCTTTTCAGGCGAGCGCTACCGCGCGCTCATCAAGGACTGGCTCGCGGAGAAAGAAAACACAATCTGACGGGAAGGAGGAGCGTATGCTCGACAAAAGGAAGTTTTATATCGACGGCCAATGGGTCGATCCGATCACGCCTAACGATCTGGAGGTGCTGAACCCGGCGACCGAGAAGCCGATCGCGGTGATTTCGATGGGTTCGGCCGCCGATATCGATCGCGCCGTTGCCGCTGCGAAGAAGGCCTTCGCCACCTATAGCCGTACAAGCGTCGACGAGCGGCTGGCGCTGCTCGAAAAGCTGTTGTCGATCTACAAGCGCCGCTATGACGAGATGGTGGCCACCATCACCATGGAGCTCGGCGCTCCGACGACAATGACGCGCGAGCAGCAGGCGGATGTCGGCGTCGGCCATCTGCAGGGGTTCATCGATGCGCTGAAGCGGCTGAAGACGCGCGATACGCTGGCGAACGGCGACGTGATCCTGCGCGAGCCGATCGGCATCTGCGGCCTGATCACGCCCTGGAACTGGCCGATCAACCAGATCGCGCTCAAGGTCGTTCCCGCACTTGCGACCGGCTCGACCTGCGTGCTGAAGCCGAGCGAATTCACGCCGCTCAACGCCATGCTCTATGCCGAAATGATCGATGAGGCCGGTTTTCCAGCGGGCGTCTTCAACCTCGTCAATGGCGATGGCATCAATGCCGGTGCCGCACTGTCGAAGCATCGGGACATCGACATGATGTCGTTTACCGGTTCGACCCGCGCCGGCATCGCCGTCAGCAAGGATGCGGCCGAAACGGTCAAGCGCGTGACGCTCGAACTCGGCGGCAAGTCACCGAACATCGTCTTTGCCGATGCCGATCTCGAAGACCGAGTGAGCGGAAGCGTGCTCGAATGCTTCAACAATTCCGGCCAGTCCTGCGATGCGCCGACGCGCATGCTGGTCGAGCGTAGCGTCTACGACAAGGTCGTCGAGATCGCCGGCCGCGTCGGTCGTGGAGCCGAGGTCGGCGATCCGACCAAGGAAGGCGGCCACATCGGCCCGTTGGTGAGCGACGTCCAGTTCGGCCGCGTGCAGGCGCTGATCGAAGCGGGTATCGCCGAGGGCGCGCGTCTTGTCGTCGGCGGTGCCGGCAAGCCCGAGGGCTTCGAGACCGGCTACTTCGTCAAGCCGACCATCTTTGCCGACGTCAACAACACCATGCGCATTGCTCGCGAGGAGGTGTTCGGGCCGGTGCTGGCGATCATCCCCTTCGATACCGAGGAGGAAGCGATCGCGATCGCCAACGACACCAATTACGGGCTGGCCGCCTATGTGCAGACCGGCGATCCCAAGCGGGCGGAGCGGGTGGCGTCACGCCTGCGCGCCGGCATGGTCCACATCAACGGCGGCCCCCATCGTTATGGCAGCCCCTTCGGCGGCTACAAGCAGTCCGGCAATGGACGCGAAGGCGGCATGTTCGGGCTCGAGGATTTCCTTGAGGTCAAGACCGTGCATATTCCGGACGCGGCCTGACGACACCAAGCATTGCGCCGACGAGGCGCGATAGAACCATTGGACGGTCGCCGTGTTTGCGCATGGCGGCCGTCTTTGTTGCTGCGGGCGATTTATTGCGACTGTTGCCGATGCCGCACTTCTGCTAGCTGCCTTCTCAGGGGCGCCATGATCGCCCGCCAGCAGAGAGCCGGACATTGACGTGACCTCAGCACCCGCCGCCGCCTCTTCTCATAATCGCCTTGCCATGGCTGCCCTGCTGATCGGCGGGGCTGCGATCGGCGGCTCGCCGATCTTCGTGCGCCTGTCCGAGGTCGGACCGATGGCGACGGCCTTCTGGCGCGTGGCGCTGGCGCTGATCCCGCTTCTCGCCTGGTCCTGGTTTCGTGGGGCGCCGGCGTCCGACCGGCGGCCCGAGCGGCTGTCGGAGTATGCGCTGCTGGTGCTGCCGGGTGTCTTCCTCGCAATCGACCTTGCCGCCTGGCACTATGCGCTGACCAAGACGTCGGTCGCCAATGCCACCCTGCTGGCCAACCTTGCCCCCGTTTTCGTGACGCTTGCGAGCTGGCTGCTTTTTCGCGCCCGCATCAGCACCGTGTTTGCCATCGGACTTGCGACGGCGGTCGCCGGCGTGATCATCCTCAAGGGCGGCCCGATGGCGCTTGCCGACGGCAATCTGCTGGGCGACGGCGTCGCCGTCATCGCTGCGATGTTCTATGCCGGTTACATCCTGGCAATCGGGCGGCTGCGCAGCCTGTTCAGCACCATCCGGATCATGGTTTGGAGCACGGCATCCGCCGCCATCTGCATGCTGCCGATCGTGCTTCTGTCCGAGCCCACGCTATTGCCGCCGACGCTCTTCGGCTGGTCGATGCTGTTCGGCCTCGCCTTCGTCAGCCATGCGGGCGGGCAGGTGGCGATCACCTATGCGCTCGCCTATCTGCCGCCGGCGTTTTCGTCGCTGACGCTTTTGCTGCAGCCGGTGGTCGCGGCGATCCTCGCCTGGATACTGCTCTCCGAGCCGGTCGGGCTGATGCAGGCAATCGGCGGGGCGATCGTGCTTGTCGGCATCCTGATCGCCCGCCGCGGTTAGAGCATTTCCAGGAAAGGTGCGAACGCGGTCTTCCGTCAGGAAATGTGTAAAAACATGGAGCAAGAGCGTTTCCGCGGCTGCGTCGAAACCGGATACGCTCTTGCCCTGTTACAGGCCGGGAAGGTTGAAGCCGGCGAGCCGCTCTTCCAGTTGGCGGATCGTGCCCGCGTCGGCATTGGCAAAGGCAAAGCGCAGGTAGTTTTCCTGGCCTTCGCCGAAGTAGTCGCCCGGCAGGCAGATGACACCGGCGAGTTTCGCCAGCTTCTCGGCCACGAACTGCGAATCGATGTCCGCGAAGGGATGCCGGATATAGGCGAAGTAGGCGCCGATCGCCTGCAGCTTCCATTGCGGCAGCCGGCCCATGACATCGCGCAGCGCGTCTGTACGCGCAGCGATCTCGGCGCGATTGCCGAGACGCCAATCGGCAAGTGCTGGAATAGCCTTGGCGACCGCGGCCTGCGCCGAACGGGGCGCGCAGATCTGCAGGTTGTCCATGATCTTGGTGACCTGCTCGACCAGCGCCGGCCCGGCGGTGATTGCGCCGAGGCGATGGCCCGGAATGCAGAAGGATTTGGAGAAGCTGTAGAGGCCGATGAAGCTGTCCTGCCATCCCTCCGTCTGCAGCAGGCCGTGCGGTGCAGCGCCGGCATCGGGCAGGAAGTCGCGATAGGTTTCGTCGAGGATCAGCCAGGTGCCGTTGGCGCGGCAAACTTCGTAGATGCGCGACAGAAGCTCGGGCGGATAGATCGCGCCGGTCGGATTGTTCGGCGATACCAGCGCGAGCGCCCGGATACCCGGCCGCAGCGCAGCAGTGATTGCGTCGATCTCCGGCAGGAAGCCGGCGCCGGCGTCGCAGGGCACCAGCTCGACATTGATGCCGAGCATGGCGAGCGTCGTTTCCTGGTTGAAGTAATAGGGGTTGGTCATCAGGATCGTATCACCGGCTGAGGCGATCGCCATCGCGGTGCAGATGAATGCCTGGTTGCAACCAGAGGTGATGTGGATGTTGTCGGCCGTGATCGCGGCGCGATAAAGGCCTGCCACATGCGCGGCATAGGCCTCGCGCAGCGCCGCTTCACCCTCGATCGCGCCATAGCCGGTATAGGCAGTCGACGCCGCGGCTTCGCCCAGCCATGCCAGCATGTCCGGGTGCGCCGGATAGCCGGGCACCGCCTGCGAGAGGTCGATCAGCGGCCCGCGGGAGCCATCATAGCTTTTCGCCCAGGCGAGCACCGACGGCACGGGCGGCGACGAGAGCTTTTCGACGAGCGGATTGAAATGCGGCATGGCAGGTGTTCCTATGGCTCAGGCTTTGTTCTTGCGTTTCTGTGGGCGTTCCGTGCGCCGGCCGCGGGCCGGCGCTGAAACCGGCTGAAAACCGTCCTTCACCGATTTACGGTCTGTCGGCTCGGATTTCGAGGCTCGGCTGCGAATAATCGTGCGCGCGGAGGTCTGCAGTTCCGGCATCGGGTCGTTTTCCAGCGCCGAGAACATCCAGTCGATGAAGATACGCACGATCGGGGCGGCCAGCACTTCATTGCGGCAGGCGACGTAAAAGGCGTCGTTGGCCGGAACCGTCAGGTCGAAGGGAGCGATCAACTCGCCGCGCGCGATCAGGCTGCCGGCGGTGATGGTGTCGCCAAGCGCGACACCCTGATTGTGCAGCGCCGCTTCGGTCGAAAGCCGCGCATCGCTCATGAAATGTTGGCGACCGCGCTGCAGGTCGCTGGCATCGGCCGCTGCCAGCCACGTGTTCCATTCGCGCCCGTCGTCGCCATGCAGCATCACATGGTCGCGCAGGTCGCGCACGGAGCGCAACGGCCGCATATTCAGCAATGTCGGGCTGACGACCGGGAACAGTTCCAGCCGGCTCCAGAGCTTCGACCAGCAGCCCGGCCAGTTGCCGTCGCCATAGATCAGGCAGACGTCGACATCGGACGCATCGAGATAGGCGGCATCATTGGAGGCGATCAGCGTCAGCCGCACATCGGGAAACTGCTCGGTGAAGAGGTGCAGGCGCGGGATCAGCCAGAAGGAGAGCAGGGCGGGGACGCAGGTGATGCGCAACTCGCCGCTGGTGGTCGGGCGCGTCATGGCGGCTGTTGCGGCGGCGATTTCGGCAAAGGCGTGGGTAACCGCCGGAAGTAGCAGCGCGCCCTGCGGCGTCAGCTTCAGCCGCTTTCCGCCGCGCACGAATAGCGTGGCGTTGATCGAGAGTTCGAGCGCGCGGATCTGGTGGCTGATGGCGCCGTGCGTCACGTTCAGTTCGCGCGCGGCAGCCGACACGGAGCCACGGCGCGCCGTCGCCTCGAAGGCGCGCAAGGGGTTCAGGGGCGGCAGGCGGCTGGACAAAAAGCTTGGTTCCGGCGGGCTGTTGTCATGTGAATTTTTCTCACACGAAACGCTATAACAATGTCAATTGATTTTCCAGAGGATTTGTCACCTAATGGAACTCAACAGGGCAAAAAGCCTGGGGAACTTGATTGAGCCGGAGAGAACCGGCCCCATCCGCAGATGCTGATCTGTGGCGCCTTTGTGCGCATTCCCCGGCTGACATGACGGAGGTTTGAGCGGATGGCCTGGGACGAAAAGAAGCTTGGCGAACTCAAGGCGAAATACGGTGAAAGCCATGGCGGCGAGCTGTTCGACCCGACCTTCCGCCGCGTCGCCGACAAGATCTTCACCAAGAGCGGCACGCGCCTTGCGCCCTATTCCGGCATCCCGACCTTCCTGACGGCGCCGCACATGGCTGTTGATGCGGACGAGCCCGATTTCGGCAATCTGCAGGTCGCGATCGTCGGCATCCCCATGGATCTTGGCGTCACCAACCGTCCTGGTTCGCGCTTCGGACCGCGGGCGCTGCGTTCGATCGAGCGCATCGGCCCTTACAACCATGTGCTCGGTTGCGCGCCGGTTCACGAACTGCGTGTCGCCGACATCGGCGACGTGCCGTTCCAGAGCCGCTACCGGCTGGAGCTTAGCCACGACGATATCGAAAAGCGCATCAACCAGATCGTCGATGCCGGCGTCATTCCGCTGTCTGTTGGCGGCGACCATTCGATCACCCATCCGATCCTGAAAGCCGTCGGCAAGAAGAAGCCGGTCGGCATGATCCACATCGATGCCCATTGCGACACCGGCGGCGCCTACGACCTCACCAAGTTCCACCATGGCGGCCCGTTCCGCAACGCGGTGCTCGACGGTGTGCTCGATCCGACCCGTGTCGTGCAGATCGGCATCCGCGGCTCGGCCGAATATCTCTGGGAGTTCTCCTACGAGTCCGGCATGACCGTCATCCATGCGGAGGAAGTCACCGGTCTCGGCATTCCCGCGATCATCGAGAAGGCCAAGAAGATCGTTGGCGACGGCCCGACCTATCTCTCCTTCGACATCGACAGCGTTGATCCGAGCTTTGCACCGGGCACCGGCACGCCTGAAATCGGTGGTCTCACCACCCGCGAAGTGCTGGAACTGATCCGCGGCCTCAAGGGCATCAACCTTGTCGGCGGCGACGTCGTCGAGGTCGCGCCGCAATATGACGCGACGACCAACACGGCGCATGCCGGCGCCCAGGTTCTGTTCGAGATCCTCAGCCTCATGGTGTTCAGCCCGGCCGTTACCGGCAAGTCCGCCTGACGCCTGAAAGAAAGATTGTCGGCTGCCGGACTGGAAGCTGCGGCCGACCAGCAAATGCCACAACCAACAATGCTTCCGGACAGGGGAACGACAATGACACTTCACAAGACGATGAAAGCAGCATTCGCCGCCGCTCTGATGCTGGGCGCGGCAACCGGTATCGCACGTGCCGACGCGCTCGCCGACATCAAGTCGGCCGGCCAGATCAATGTCGGCATCTTCTCGGACTTCCCGCCCTTCTCCTCGGCCAGTGCCGACATGAGCATCAAGGGTTATGACGTCGATGTCGCCCAGCAGATCGCCGACGGCCTCGGCGTCAAGCTCAACCTGGTCAGCGTCACCGGCCAGAACCGCATTCCCTATCTCAACGACAAGCGCGTCGACATCCTGATGAGCGTCGGCTTCTCCAAGGAACGTGCCGAGGTGATCGACTTCGCCGCGGCCTACGCACCTTACTACATCGCGGTCATCGGTCCGGCTGAGCTCAAGGTTGCCGGCAAGGACGACCTTGCGGACAAGACGATCGCCGTCAACCGCGGCACGCTGGAAGATACGTCGCTGACCGAGGCAGCGCCGTCGACCGCCGCGATCCAGCGCTTCGACAACTACAATGCCGTGATCCAGGCGTTCATCTCCGGCCAGACCCAGCTGATGGTCGTCGGCAACGACGTCGGTGCGCAGGTGCTGGCCCGCCAGGAGGCGCTGAAGCCGGAACAGAAGTTCCAGCTCCTGACCTCGCCGTCGCATATCGGCCTCAACAAGAACGAGGAAGCCCTGAAGACGGCCGTCAACGACGCGGTTGCCAAGATGCTTGCCGATGGCAAGCTGAATGCCAGCTCCGTGGCCTGGCTGAAGACGCCGCTCAACCCCGAAAACCTGAAAGACTAATCAGCACTTGACGCCCACGGGGACATGCGTCTCCGTGGGTGCCTTTCGGGGAAAGGTTGCGACGATGGGTTACAGCCTCGATTTCGGGTGGCTTCGGGATGCCGCGGGCGCGATCGCCCATGGCGCTGCGATGACGCTCTTTCTGATCGCCTGCACCATGGTGCTCGGCATTCTGATCAGCATTGTCTTTGCAGCCGCCCGCCGCAGCCGTTACGGCGTGCTGCGCAAGGCGGTTGCCGTCTATGTCGAAGTGATCCGCAACACGCCGTTCCTGGTGCAGTTGTTCTTCATCTACTTCGGTCTGCCGAGCCTCGGCATCCGGCTCGATCCGATCGTCGCGGCGATCCTGGCGATGACGCTCAACATGGCGGCCTACACCACGGAGATCGTCGGTGCCGGCCTTGACGCCGTGCCGAAGGGCCAGGGCGAGGCAGCCTTTGCACTCGGGCTGAGGCCACGGCAGGTGTTCGTCAAGATCATTCTGCCGCAGGCTCTGAAGGTCATCTTTCCGGCGCTGATCAGCCAGGTGATCATCATGATGCTGGAATCGGCGGTCGTGTCGCAGATCGCCGTGCGGGAACTCGCCCATGAGGCGGACCTGCTGCAGGCGCGGACCTTCCGATCCTTCGAAACCTATTTTGTCGTCACGCTGATCTATCTCGCGTTGTCGATGATGATCCGCCGTCTGTTCGTGGCGGGCGGCCGGCGCATGCTTGGGGCGGGCGTGTCATGATCGAGTTCACCTTCTGGGACATCCTGCGCAATCTGGTATTTGCGACCCGCTGGACGCTGCTTCTATCGCTTGTCGCCTTTGCCGGTGGGGCTGCCGTCGGCCTGATGATCCTGTTTGCGCGCATATCGAAACAGAAGTGGCTGCGTCGGTTCGGCTCGGGCTACATCGC
This sequence comes from Ensifer sp. Root127, assembly GCF_001425225.1. Classification (NCBI taxonomy): domain Bacteria; kingdom Pseudomonadati; phylum Pseudomonadota; class Alphaproteobacteria; order Hyphomicrobiales; family Rhizobiaceae; genus Ensifer; species Ensifer sp. Root127. The sequence goes on along the minus strand of NZ_LMDX01000020.1, from coordinate 84,017 downwards.
GCTGTTTCAGGGCACGCCGTTGTTGATGCAACTGTTCCTGATGTTCTTCGGTCTGCCGATGCTTGGCTTTCGCATCGAGCCATGGACCGCGGCAGCATTGGGGTTGACCTTCTATGCCAGCGCCTATCTTGCCGAGATCTGGCGCGGCGGCGTCGAAGCCCTGCCGGCCGGCCAGTGGGATGCCGGCGCCAGCCTCGGGCTGCATCGCCTGCAGGAACTGCGCCTGGTGATCCTGCCGCAGGCGTTCGCGATCACCCGGCCGCCGGCTGTCGGCTTCCTCGTCCAGCTCATCAAGAGCACGGCGCTGACGTCGATCATCGGCTTCGAGGAGCTTCTCAGAACCGCCAATGCGATCAATAATGCAACCTTCGAACCTTTCACGGTCTATGGGCTGGTCGCGGTGATCTTCTTCGTGCTGTGTTATCCGCTGACACAATATGCACGCATGCTGGAACGCAAAATGCCCGCGCACTGAGACCGAAAATGTGCAAGAAATCAAAGAGAACAGGGAACAAGGCGGATCACCGCCGAAACAAAGGAGAAAGATGATGATCACCACTTCCATCAAGCGCCGCACGCTGCTCGGCGCGGGTCTTGCCGGCGCTTCGATGCTGGCGATGCCCTCGGTACTGCGCGCCCAGGACAAGTCGCTGAAGGTCGGCGTTTACGGCGGCTATTTCAAAACCTCGTTCGACAAGAACATCTTCCCGGAATTCACCAAGGCGACGGGCATTGCGATCGAATCGATCGCCGAGCCGACCGGCGAAGCCTGGCTCGTTCAGCTGGAGCAGGCCGCACGCGCCGGCCAGGCGCCGGCCGACGTTTCGATGATGTCGCAGGTGGCGATGCTCAAGGGACAGTCGACCGAGCTGTGGACGCCGATCGACATGGCGAAGATCAAGAACAGCTCGAACCTGCTCGACCGCTTCGTCAACAAATATCCGGATGGCCGCGTTGCCGGCATCGGGGCCGTGTCCTGGTACATCACGCTGGTCACCAACACCGATGTCTACAAGGAAGCGCCGACCTCCTGGTCCGCGTTCTGGGATCCGGCAAATGCCGACAAGCTGGGCCTGCTGGCGCTGGTTTCCAACTCCTTCCTACTGGAAGTGACCGCCAAGACCTACTTCGGCGGCACCAATGCGCTTGATACCGAAGAGGGCATCCTCAAGGTCTTCGAAAAGCTCGCCGAGGTTAAGCCGAACGTCCGGCTCTGGTACCGCGACGAGGCACAGTTCGAGCAGTCGCTGAAGTCGGGTGAAATCCCGATGGGCCAGTACTATCACGACGTGACCGGCCTTGCGGCCGCCGACGGCAATCCGGTGCGCTCGACCTTCCCGAAGGAAGGCGGCATCCAGGATTCCGGTTGCTGGGCACTGTCGCGCGCCTCGCAGAAGTCCGAGGAAGCCCATGTCTTCATCGACTACATGTGCCAGCCTTCGATCCAGGCGACCCTGTCGCGCAAGGTCGGCACGTCGCCGACCGTCAAGCGCGAAGTCACCGATCTGACGGATAAGGAATTTGCAGCCGTTTCGTCTGACATCGAGCCGATCGTGCCGCGCTACGACCTTTATCAGTCCAAGTCCGATTGGCTCAACCAGAAGTGGACCGAGCTGATCGTCGGCTGATGACAAGACGTTGGCCCTCCGCTTTTTTAAAGGGGAGGGCCGGAGCTTAAACGAAAGGGGGCATCGTCTCCCTTGCCACCCCTCCCGCAGACGGGAGGGGACTATCCCGCGGAGAGACAATGTCCGGACTCGCCCTTCAAAACGTCGTCAAGGAATTCGGATCCTTCAGAGCCGTCAACAATGTCGACCTCAACGTGCCGCACGGGACGTTCGTCTGCATGCTCGGCCCGTCCGGTTGCGGCAAGACCACGCTTTTGCGCATGATCGCCGGCCTTGACCTGCCGACCGGCGGGGCGATCCAACTTGATGGCGACGACATCACCCATGTGCCGACGCACAAGCGCAATCTCGGCATGGTGTTTCAGTCGCTGGCGCTTTTCCCGCATCTGACCGTCGGCGAGAACATCGCCTACCCCTTGCGCATCCGCGGTGCGGCAAAGGAAGACCAGAAGAAGCGCGTCGACGAACTGCTGTCGATGATCCATCTGACCGGTTATGCCGACAGGCCCGTTGCCAAACTTTCAGGCGGCCAGCGCCAGCGTGTCGCGATCGCGCGCGCACTGGCGATCTCGCCCAAACTTTTCCTTCTCGATGAGCCGCTGTCGGCACTCGACGCCAAGCTGCGCGAGGCGATGCAGGTGGAATTGCGCCAGCTGCAGCAGAAGCTCGGCATCACCACCATCGTCGTTACCCACGACCAGCGCGAAGCGATGACCATGGCCGACACGGTCGTCGTGATGAACGGTGGCGAGATCCGCCAGGCCGCGTCGCCGATCGAGATCTATCGCCGCCCCGCCGACAGCTTCGTCGCCGACTTCATCGGCCAGACCAATCTTCTCGAGGTGCAGGCCGACAGTGCCGGCCGCGTCGAGGTGCTGGGGCAGCCGATTGCCGGCCTTGCATTGCCTGCAGGCGCTTCCAAGGGAACGCTGTCGGTTCGTCCTGAAGATGTGCACCTGACCGCACCCGGTGCCGGCGCACTCACTGGCAAGGTCACCTTTGTGCGCGATCTCGGCGGCACGATCGAAACCTTCGTCGACATTGCCGGCCGGCAGATCGTCGCGGTCTCGACGCCGCGCGGCCGGCCAGACGTCACCGTCGGCCAGGAGGTCGGCATTGCGCTTACCCCCGACGTTTGCGTGGTGTTGAAGAAATGAGACGCGAACCGCCCCAGACCCTTGGCGATTACGCGCCGCTCCTCTTTCCCGCGGCGATGCTGACGATCTTCTTCGTCGTGCCCTTCGGCACCATGATCGCCGTCAGCTTCTTCCAGCGCCAGCAGGGCGGCTTCTACACGCCGGCCTTCGTCTTCGACAATTATGCGCGCTTCCTCTCCGCCTTCTTCGGCGGTGTGCTCGGCTTTTCGCTGCTGCTCGCCATCACCGTGGCGATCTGCTGCGTCGTGCTGGCGCTGCCCTTTACCTACATGCTGACCCGCATGGGACGAAAGGTGCAGGTGCTCTGGCTCGTGGCGCTCCTGTCGATCCTGTCGCTGTCGGAAGTCATCATCGGCTTTGCCTGGTCGACGCTGTTCTCTCGCACGGCCGGCATTACCAACATTCTGGTGGCGCTCGGCATCATGAGCGAGGCGAAGGCACTGACCCCGAGTTTCGGCGCGGTGCTGACCGGCATGGTCTACCAGGCTTTCCCCTATACGGTGCTGGTGCTTTTCCCGGCACTTGTGCGGCTTGACCCGACCCTGACGGAGGCTGCCCGGACGCTTGGCGCATCGCCGCTCAAAGCCTTCTTCACCGTCGTCGTGCCGGCGCTCAGAAACACCATCACTGCAACGCTGATCATGGTGTTCATCTTCGCGCTCGGTTCCTACCTGCTGCCGCAGCTGCTCGGCCGGCCGCAGCATTGGACCCTGTCGGTGCTGATCACCGACCAGGCGATCTACCAGTCGAACATGCCTTTTGCCGCGGCCATGGCGGTGTTCCTGGTGCTGGTGACGCTCGGGCTCGTGGCGCTGACCGTGATTGCCGGACGCAAGGGAGAAGCGGTATGACCTCGATCTTCCGCAAGGCCTACTTCTTCCTGATCGGGCTCTTCCTGGCGCTGCCGCTGATCGTCGTTGCCGGTGTATCGGTCAATGCCAAGCAGACGCTGGCTTTCCCGCCACAGGGCTTTTCGCTGTCCTGGTACGGCGAGATCTTCCTCAATCCGGAATGGCGCAGCGCGCTTTTCGCCTCCGTCACGCTGGCGTTGCTGTCGGCGGCCCTTGCCGTTGCGATAGCGTTGCCGCTGGCCTGGTTCCTCTGGCGCCGGATCGCGCCCTGGGCCAATATCTTCCAGTTGCTCGGCGTCGCGCCCTTTACGCTGCCGCCCGTGATCACCGCGCTTGGCATGCTCACCTTCTGGGCAACGGTCGGCTTCTACGGCCAGCCCTGGACGGCGGTCGTCAGCCACGCGATCTTCTTCGTGACGCTGCCGCTGGTGACGTTGTCGCTCGGCTTCACCGCGATCGACCGATCGCTGGTCGAGGCAGCCGCGACCATGGGGGCCGATGAGCGCACGATCTTTCGCACCATCGTCCTGCCGCTGATCCTGCCCTATATCGTCTCGGGCTACGCGTTCGCCTTCGTGCTTTCGCTCAACGAATACATCGTTGCCTACATGACCGTCGGCTTCACCATGGAAACGCTGCCGATCAAGATCTTCAATGCGCTTCGCTACGGCTACACGCCGACCATGGCGTCGGTGACGATCCTGTTCGTCACTACGGCCGCCGTGATCTTCGGTCTCGTTGCCCGTTTCGGCGACCTGCCGAAGCTTTTGGGCGCCATGTCGTCGGACGGAAAATGATGAAGCTCGCCGCGCTCCAGATGCAATCGGCCTGCGGCGATGTCGCCACCAATCTCGACCGCCTTGCGCGGGCGGCGAAGGAGGCGGCTGCGAGAGAAGCGACGCTGCTGATGACGCCGGAACTCGGCCTTACCGGGTATGGCGCGGGGGGGGCGATCCGCGATCTCGCCGAGCCGGCGGATGGACTGATCGTCCGGCGCCTGGCGCAGATTTCGCGGGAAAGCGGCATCGCGCTGATCGCCGGTTTCGCCGAACTCGATGGCAACGACATCTATAACAGCGCCGTCTATGTCGATGGCGATGCGACGCCGACCGTTTACCGCAAATCGCATCTCTACGGCGACTACGAGCGGTCGCTGTTTAGGGCCGAAAAACCGTCGACACGGCTGTTCGCCCACCGTGGCGTCACCTGTGGCATGCTGATCTGCTACGATGTCGAGTTTCCTGAGAATGTGCGCAGGCTGGCATTGGCGGGTGCCGAAGCGGTGCTGGTGCCGACGGCGCTGCCGGCCGGATGGTCGGGCACCTTCATCACCGACCACATGATCCAGACGCGCGCCTTCGAGAACCAGGTCTTCGTTGCCTATATCAACCATTGCGGCTCGGACCCGATGTTCTCCTTTGCCGGCCTCTCGCGCATCGCATCGCCGGACGGACAGGTGCTGGCCAAGGGTGACGCCGGCCACGAGGCGCTGATTTTTGCCGACATCAATCCGGCGAGCTTCGCGATCTCGCGGCTGGAAAATACCTATCTCGGTGATCTCAATCGCACGTAGGCTTCTCCGGTTTGGACGATCGTGGAAACGCTCTGTCTCCTAGTTTTACGCATTTCCTGACGAAGAACTGCTTCGCGCTTTTCCTGGAAATGCTCCGAGGTTGTGCGGAGATCGTTCACTCCAGAAGAACATTGCGTTCTACATTGTCCACTTTCGCAATCGCCGTGCCGCCCCATATTGTGCTCAACAGAAAAGCCACGCATTGGAGGCAATCATGAGTTTGCAACTGACGGGTATTCACCATCTGACGGCAATCACGGCGAACGCGCCGGAGAACCTGCACTTCTACACCAAGGTTCTCGGGCTGCGCCTGGTCAAGAAAACCGTCAACCAGGACGATACAACCGCCTATCACCTGTTTTACGCCGACGGCAAAGCGAGCCCGGGAACGGACCTGACCTTCTTCGACTGGCCGGTCGGACGCGAAGGCCGCGGCACGCACAGCATCTCGCGCACCGGCCTGCGGGTCGGCAGTGCCGATAGTGTTCGCTGGTGGAAGGGTCGCCTCGACGAGATGAAGGTGACCGCCGGCGATGTGCGCGAAATCGACGGCCGCATCTCTCTCGACTTCGAAGACGGCGAAGGCCAGCGTTTCCGGTTGATCGACGACGGCGGACTTTCACCCTCGCACCCCTGGGAAAAGAGCCCGGTTCCGGCCGAGCACCAGATCAAGGGTCTTGGGGCCATCACCATCAGCGTGCCTGATATCACCAACACCGAGCTGGTGCTGACGCAGGTGATGAACATGACCGAGGCAAGACGCTATCCGTCGCCGGATGGCGAGGGCCAGGTGCATGTGTTCTCGATGGGCGAAGGTGGTCCCGCAGCCGAACTGCATGTGGCCGTTCAGCCCGGCCTGCCGCCCGCCCGCCAGGGTGCCGGCGCGGTGCATCACGTCGCCTTCCGGGCGCCGGATACAGATGCGCTGACGGCGTGGACGGAGCGCCTGCAGGGCTTCCGCCTGCCGTCGAGCGGTGAGGTCGAACGCTACTATTTCCGCTCGCTCTATTTCCGCGAGCCGAACGGCGTGCTGTTCGAGATCGCCACCGACGGGCCGGGGTTTGCCGTCGACGAACCGATGGAAACGCTTGGCGAAAGCCTGTCGCTGCCGCCGTTCCTGGAGCCGAAGCGGGCCCAGATCGAGGCACGGCTGAAGCCGCTGGAATAACGATCAAAAGCAGAAAGCCGGGGCTCGTCCCCGGCTTTTTCGGTTTTACATCCCCCTGATCCCATTGGCTTTCCCGTCGCATCGACCCATGATGGCGGCAACAAGCAGCAAAGGGTCAGATCATGGTGAAAATCCTCGGCATTTCAGGAAGCCTCAGGAAGGCGTCGTTCAACACAGGCCTGATGAAGGCTGCCGCGTCAGCCTCGCCCGATGGTGTCGAATTCGGAACCGCGACGCTGCATGGCATTCCGCTCTATGACGGCGATGTCGAGGCCAGGGACGGCATCCCCGAGGCCGTTACCGCGCTGAAACAGAAGATCATGGCAGCCGACGGCGTGATCCTGTTCACACCCGAATACAACAATTCGATGCCGGGGGTTTTCAAGAACGCGATCGATTGGTTGAGCCGGCCATCGGCCGATATCGCCAAGGTGTTTCGTGGGCGACATTTTGCGCTCGCAGGTGCGTCGCCGGGCAATTTCGGCACGATCCTCAGCCAAAACGCCTGGCTGCCGGTCATGCGTACGCTCGGCGCCGAGCTGTGGTCGGGCAAGCGGCTGATGCTGCCGCGCGCGGAAAGCCTGTTCGATCAGGACGGGCTGCTGACGGACACGGACGCGAGCGACCGTCTGCGCGCCTTCGTCAAGGCTTTCGCAGACTTTGCTGCGGCAAAGAGTGGGAATTAAGGGCTTCAGTCCTGAGGGGACACTTGTCTAGCCTCCCACGAGGTGGCGAAAGACCGAATTTTGTCATCCTCTGGCTTGACCCGAGGATCCATCTGCGCGCGCACCGTCGGTGCAACGTGGCTCAAAGCCTTGAGGCCGTGGATGCTCGGGTCAAGCCTGATGCTCGGGTCAAGCCCGAGCATGACGGAGAGAATGGAGGGTGCGCCTGCTACGCTGCCAACGCGAACTCTTCCTTCGTCCGCGAGCCCTCAGACGCTGTTTTCTGTCAGCCATTGCTGGATGGCAGCGATATCGGGAGCGCCGATTTCATGCCCCATGTCGAGATCGATGGCCGTGAGCCTGGCGCCGGTCTTCTCCAGCTCAGTTTTGAGGCGCGGCGCAAACTGGCCGTAGCCGTCGCTCTTGCCCGTCAAAAGCAGGATGTTCGTGCCGGCGAGATCGGGCGTCGGCATATCGTCGAGAACCACCATCGAGCGCATCAACACCACCTGCCGGATCAGGCCTGGATGCAAGGTCATCAGCGCGCCCAGCAGGTTGGCGCCGTTGGAATAGCCGATGAAAACGGCCTTTGAGAGATCGATACCGTAGCCATCGCGCGCGCCTTCAAGAAAGGCCGCAAAGGCGTCGGCCTCCGAGCGCGCATCCCTCTGGTCGAAGGTGGTCGAGGAATAGCGCCGGAACCAGCGCGGCGAGCCTTCTTCGGTGGAGCGACCGCGAACGCCGAGCAGCGTGGCGTCGTGATCCACCTGATGGGCGAGGTGCAGAAGCTGCGTCTCGTTGCCGCCGCTGCCGTGCAGGAGCACGAAGGTGCGGTCGTCGGGCGTCTCCGGATGATAGAAGCGATGAACGAAGGGCAGGTCCCGCTCCGCCAGGCGCGGCTCCCCCGGCAGCGCGAACTGCGGCAAGCTGACCAGCGTTTCCGCAGTGCGGTCGGCAAAATGGGCGGGGATGAACAGCTCCGTGCCGAGCGTCTCCTTCGGCTCGTCGACGGTGAAGCCGGGCTTGTCGGTTGCAAACTCGTAGAGCGAGCCGCCGGGTTCGCGGACATAAAGCGAATAGAAGTATTTGCGGTCGTGGGCGTTGATGACGCCGGCATCGTCACGTTTGAGGTCGTCGCGGACCTTCAGAACGGTTTCCTTGTCCGGGGCGCGAAAGGCGATATGGTCGATCGTGCCGGTGCCGGGTGCCGATGTCCAGAAACCGGTGGCGTCGCGCACGTCGATGATGTCGCCCGATTGCGAGGTGAAGCGGCGGATCGTGTCGGTGGCGCCGGTTTCGCTATAGCCGAAGTGCTCCGCGAGAAAACGGGCGGAGTCGGCCGGCTGCTCCGTCAGGATCGTCGCTCCGCGCAGGCGCCGGATCGCGTCTGCCTGGGGAATGTCGCGCGTGCTCCATGGTGCCGCTGCCGAAAGCGCATTGGTTCCCACGAGCTTGACGATGACGCCGTCGGGATCCTTGAGCCGCAGCACCGGTTCGCCGAATTCCTGGGCAGGACCGGAAATCTTGATGTTGTACTGGAGCGCCCGCGTCAGCCAGAAGCCGATGCTTTCCGGCGCGATGGCAAAGGCGATCTCGCTTGGCTGGCCGTGGCCAACGCGGCCGGGTGCGCCGTCCTCCCACATCAGGAAGGTCACAAGCGAGCCGGGGGAGCCCTCAGCGTCGCCGTAGAAGAGATGGAGCTGGGTGGCATCCTCGTAGCCGCCGGTTCGCTTTACCAGGCGCAGGCCGAGGAAGCCGACGTAGAAATCGACGTTCGCTTGCACCTTGCGAGCAATCAGCGTGATGTGGTGGATGCCGCTCGTCATTTTTCGTCTCCCGAGATGATGCGCTCACAAACCACATGCGGATCGCTGGCGCCAGAACCGCGGCGGAGAACGCTGTGTTCACGTGGGCGGAAAAGTCAGCTCCGCTCCTTGGCGAGGAAGGCCTTGAAGGCGTCGGCATAATCCGGGTGCCAGCGCGACAGCGGCGGCCGGTTCTCGACGATGTCGCCGGCTGCCCACAGAATACGTTTCTCGTCAGTCGACCGGATCACGTCGTTGTCCGGGCAGAGGATGTAGAAGTCGCCGCGCTCAAGGCTTTCCATCATGAAGTCTACTGTCTGATCCGGCGTCCAGGCGCCTTCCGGTTTTTCCGTGCGGCCACTTGCGGTCAGCGACGTGTAGACGAAGCCGGGGATGAGCAGATGGGCGTGGACCTGGCCGCCGGCGATGTTGCGCAATTCATGTTCCAGCGCCTCGGTGAACGCCTTCACGCCGGCTTTTGAAACATTGTAGGCGGGGTCGCCGGGAGGCGTGGTGATGCCCTGCTTCGAGCCGGTGTTGATGATGACGCCCGGCTGGCCATGGGCGGTCATGTGCGAGGCGAAGACGCGTGAACCGTTGATGACGCCCCAGAGATTGACGGCGAGTACCGCCTCCCAGTTTGCCTGCGGGCCGAATATCGCGCTGCCGGGCTGAATGCCGGCATTGTTCATCAGCACATGGACTGGCCCGAAGCGCGCGCGGGCGTCGCGCTCCAGCGCTTCGATCTCTTCAAGGCGAGAAACGTCCGCCGGGATGGCTGCAACATAGTCCGTGCCCTGCGACGACAACTCTGCGACCTCGGCTGCAGCTCGCGTCAGGCGCTCGTCGTCGAGATCGGCGAGTACGACACGCATGCCGAGCCGCGCGAAACGGCGGGCGCTGGCAAGGCCGATGCCGGAAGCGGCGCCGGTGACGACGGCAAGGTGATCGGGGGCAAAGGCGGGGTGAGACATGGCGGAAGCTCCAGCGGTCAGGATCGAACGCAAGAGATAGGGCGCAAGGAGGCGCCTGTCCATCACTGTGGTCCGTTGCGCCTAGCGTTGAAGCGCCTGAAATCTATCCGTTTTCAGCACGCCAAACCTTGTCACCCCGACCGGGCACACTAGTTCCGATAAGAACCATCGGTAGCCAGAGTGGCCTGCCGCAACAGGTATCGGATGGATTGATGGCAGGAACGGCAACCCGCAACGACAAACGCATCCCATGCGAAAGCTGTCCCTTGCGCAAGCTCGATCATTTCCGGGCATTCACCGCGGACGAGCTGGCCTTCGTCTCACAGTTCAAGACAGGGGAACTCGCAGTCGACGGCGGGGCGACGATCCTGGTGGAAGGCGCACACAGCGCCTATCTCTTTACCGTGCTGAGCGGTTGGGGATTTCGCTACAAGATGCTCGACGACGGGCGCCGGCAGATCCTCAACTACATCATGCCCGGCGATCTCGTTGGACTACAGGGCAGCCTCATGGGGGAGATGCAGCATTCGATCGAGGCCCTCTCGCCTGTCACGCTCTGCGTCTTCGAACGCGGCAAGCTCAATCGGCTCTATAGCAGCTATCCTGATCTCGCCTATGACCTGACCTGGATCGCCGCGCGCGAAGAGCGCATCCTCGACGAGAACCTCTTGAGCATCGGCCGCCGGTCGGCGCTGGAACGTGCCGCCTATCTCATCGCCTTTCTCTATCAGCGTGCCAAGGCGTTGGACCTCTTCAACGGCAGCCGCGTGGCGATCCCGATTACGCAGCAGCACGTGGCCGATACGCTCGGCCTCTCGATCGTCCATACCAACAAGACACTGAAGAAGCTGGCCGAGCGTGGCATGATCCGCTGGGCGGACAAGGGCTGCAACGTTCGCGATATCGACGGCCTGCTGACGATCGCCGGCTGGGAAGGTTTCAGCGAGGCCAAGCGGCCGCTGATCTGACGCTTCGGTCTGGACTGATATGCAAGAAGCCCCGCCGGACGGCGGGGCTCGGTGACACCGTTCATCGGTCGTCAGGCGGCGACGATCGCTCTCAACATCCACAGCGCCTTCTCATGGAAATTGAGCCGGTCGGTCAGCATGTCCGTCGTCACCAGGTCGCCGTTGTCGTCGGCCTTGGTGCCGGCGTCGCGCATGCGTCGGGCCGCAGCCTCGTGGTCGGCAATGAGGTCGGCGACCATCTCGGCGGCGGTCGTGTGGTTCACCGAGGCGCTGGTCGGCGCAAACTGATTGGCCTCGCCAAGCTTTGCCGGCGCCAGGTGCCCCAGCGCGCGGATGCGCTCGGCGATGATGTCGGTGGCCTTGAACAGTGTGTTGTAGTGTTCCTCGGTCAGTTCATGCAGCGGCTTGAACAGCGGACCGACGACATTCCAGTGATAGATGTGGCTCTTGATGACAAGCTTGTACGTGTCGGCGAGAATGTCGGAGAGCGCGGCCGCCATCTGCTGGCGATAGGCCTTCTTCAGCCCGATGTCGAATTCCTCGTCCTTGACCTTCGGTTTCAGCACGGAGGCTGCCTGTGCCATGATCTTTCTCCAATCCGTTTCGGAAATTCATCCTGAGTATCGAGACGCGGCCGCGAATGCAGCTTTCAGCCGGCGATGCGCCGCTTCCTATTGAACGCCCCCCAGCGCGCCTTGTTCCTTCGCTGGCGCGGGTAGAGATGCGACAAAATCGCTGGGGGTGCCCGACATGTCTTTTTTAAATGCCGGGTGGGTTCGCGGGGTCTATAGATCAAGGTTGAATGCGGCGACCGCTTCTGCGGCCGGCGCATGGTTCTCGCGAAAGGTGGACCGAATGCCAACGATCGAGATTCCACCGTCGATCAGAACAGTGCTCGTTCTGGAAGACAATTTCATCATCGCGATGGATGCCGAAGAAATCCTGAAATCGATGGGTATCAGCGATGTCCAGATCGCCGCCAACGCCGATCAGGCGATGAAGCTGATTGCCGCCCAGTCGTTCGATTTCATCATCCTCGACGTCAATCTCGAGGATGAGACCAGCTTTGCGGTAGCGGATGCGATCCTCGCCCGCGGCTTGTGTTTCGGCTTTACCAGCGGCTACGGCGACGCGGAGATCTTCCCGGCGCATCTGCGGGGTATCCCAAGGATCGACAAGCCATTCAACGAGAGTTCGATCGGCAACCTGATCGCCACGGCCACCAGGCGGTGAGGCGGCTAGAGCCGTAGCCTCGGTCTCTTAATCTCGCCGGGTTCTGCATCAAGCCACCGGCTGAGAGCGGCGGTGGCGATGGTGAAATGACATCGCGTGGCGGCGAGGCGTTACCGGTCTCACGTCCATATCGTAATGACGCTCGTTCTGGCCGATTCCGGCCTCAGGTCTTGCCGCGGGAGACGAACCAGGGATTGGCAAAATCGCTGTCGCTCGTCTGATTGCGTTTGCCATAGGTGAGCGGCGTGCCTTCCATCGTCAGCGTCTCGCCGCCGGCCGCGCGCAGGATGGCATCGCCGGCGGCCGTGTCCCACTCCATCGTACGGCTGAAGCGCGGGTAGACGTCGGCAAGGCCGTCGGCCAGCAGGCAGAACTTGAGCGAGGAGCCGACGGCCTCGTAGTCGGTGATCCCATGTTCGGCGAGATAGGCAACGGTCTCGGCACTGTTGTGCGAGCGGCTCGCAAGCGCCACCAGCCGATCGCCGCGACTGCGACAGCCGATCACGGTTTCAGGTCCGACGTGAAAGGCTTCGGAGACCACTGCTTTCAGTGCCTTGCCGCCGGCGGCGGCGTAGAGGATGCCGAGTGCCGGAGCGTAGACGACGCCGGCAACTGGCGCGCCGTTTTCGATCAACGCGATGTTGACGGTGAAGTCGTTGTGGCGGCCGATGAATTCCTTGGTGCCGTCGAGCGGGTCGACGAGAAAGAATGACTTGCCTGAGATGTCGGGGATGGAGCCGGCCGCGACCGATTCCTCAGCCACGACGGGAATGTCAGGAAAGGCGGCGGCAAGATCGGCCAGGATGATGCGCTCCGCACACGCGTCGGCGTCCGTCACGGGCGAACAGTCGGGCTTGTAGGTCACTGCCGGGCCGGCGTTGTAGATGTCGAGGATGGCGCGCCCGGCGGCGATCGCGGATTTTTGCAGAATGTCGAGCATTGCCTGTCGTCTTTCGGGCCTTTGTCGGGCCATACCACACTCAACGACAGAAGTTGCCCATAGTTTTAGACGGTTCCTACGAAATGTCGTGTCGCAGGCGCCGGTTACGCGAGTTTTCGTGCCTTGCGGCAAATGGCCGGCTTGATTTTTGCAGCTGCGAGAAGCTTGCATCTTTGCTCCTCGCGCCGGCTGTGCAAATGTGCCGACGCAACTGAACTGGATGACTTCATGCGTTATTCCGCATACTCGATCGTCAGGAACGCCCTTTCCGGAAACCTGAACTGGAAACCGCAATGGCGACAGCCTCAGCCGAAATCCCATTATGACGTAATCATTGTCGGTGGCGGCGGCCATGGTCTTGCGACCGCCTACTATCTCGCCAAGGAATTCGGCGTGAAGAACGTCGCGGTGCTCGAAAAGGGCTATCTCGGATCGGGCAATGTCGGCCGCAACACCACGATCGTGCGCTCCAATTACATGCTGCCCGGCAACGAACCCTTCTACGAATTCTCGATGAAGCTCTGGGAAGGGCTTGAGCAGGACCTGAACTACAACGTCATGCTCTCCCAGCGCGGCGTCATCATGCTTTACCACAGCGACGCCCAGCGCGACGCCTATGTCAGGCGCGGCAACGCGATGTGGATGGAAGGGGTTGCGGCCGAGTTGATCGAGCGCGAACAACTGAAGAAGATGATCCCCTTCCTCAATTATGATCATGCGCGCTACCCGATCCTCGGGGGCCTCCTGCAGCGGCGCGCGGGCACCGCCCGCCATGACGCCGTCGCCTGGGGTTATGCGCGCGGGGCGGACCAGCACGGCGTCGACATCATCGAGCATTGCGAGGTGACCGGCATTCGCCGCGAGAATGGCGTCGTCACCGGGGTGGAAACGTCAAAGGGCTTCATCGGTTGCGGCAAGCTGGCGCTGGCAGCGGCCGGCAACTCCTCGCGCGTCGGCGAGATGGCCGACCTGAAGCTGCCGCTCGAAAGCCACGTGCTGCAGGCCTTCGTGACCGAGGGGCTGAAGCCGTGCATCGATCACGTGATCGTCTATGGCGGCGGACACTTCTATATCTCGCAGTCGGACAAGGGCGGACTGGTCTTCGGCGCCGAGATCGACGGTTACTCCTCCTATGCCCAGCGCGGTAATCTAGCGACGGCCGAACATGTGATGGAGGAGGGGGTGTCGATGATCCCCGGCCTGTCGCGCGTCCGGGTGCTGCGCGCCTGGGGCGGTGTCATGGACATGAGCATGGATGGATCGCCGATCATCGACCGCACCTCGATCGACAACCTCTACCTCAATTGCGGTTGGTGCTACGGCGGCTTCAAGGCGACGCCGGCCTCGGGCTACTGTTTCGCGCATCTCATCGCCAGGAACGACACCCACCCGGTGGCGCGCGCCCTGCGGCTCGATCGTTTCGCGCGGGGCTATGCGGTCGACGAGGCAGGGGCCGGGCCGCAGCCCAACCGCTTTCAAGTGGAATCACTGAAAGCGGATAAGATGCTCTAGAATCAAAGTGCTAGAGCGTCCTTTGTGCGTTCATCTGAACGCACGGCGCTCTAGATCGGCGCGAGCCGGATGACGACCATCCGGCTGACCAGGAATATTGAGGGAGCTGTGTTGAGGCTCCAGGATACGGAAGACAATGGCAAGCCTGATCACCTGTCCCCATTGCGGGGTCCGCCCGAAGGAAGAGTTCGCAATCCGTGGCGATGCGTCGGTCATTCGGCCGGCGCCTTCAGCCTCGGATGAAGCCTGGCATGACTATGTCTATGTGCGCGCCAACCCACGCGGCCGAACGGTAGAACATTGGCATCATGTTGCCGGCTGTCGCCGGTTCCTGGTTGTCGAACGCGACACGGTCACCCATGAGGTCTATTCGGCTGTCGACGGTGCGGCCGCGGCGCGTGAGGCGCAGCGATGACCGCTTATCGCCTGTCCGCCGGCGGTCTTGTCGATCGCAGCAAAGTGCTGAGCTTCACCTTCGACGGCAACCCGCTGCGCGGCTTTGCCGGCGATACGCTTGCCTCTGCCTTGCTTGCCAACGACCAGATGCTGGTCGGCCGCAGCTTCAAGTACCACCGGCCGCGCGGCATCGTCAGTGCCGGGCCGTCGGAGCCGAACGCGCTCGTGACCCTTGGTTCGGGCGCCCGCAGCGATCCGAATACCAAGGCGACGGTCGCCGAGCTCTATGCCGGCTTGACGGCGAAGAGCCAGAACCGCTGGCCATCGCTCGGGTTCGATGTCTGCGCGGTCAACGGCCTGCTTTCGCCGTTTCTCGGCGCCGGCTTCTACTACAAGACCTTCATGTGGCCCCGCCAGCTCTGGGAAAAGCTTTATGAGCCGGTGATCCGGCGGGCCGCCGGTCTCGGGCGGGCGGTGCTGGAACGCGACCCCGAGAGCTATGAAAAATCCTGGGCCTTCTGCGATTTGCTCGTCGTCGGCGGCGGACCGGCGGGTCTGATGGCCGCCTTGACGGCCGGTCGCGCCGGGCTTCGCGTTATCCTGGCGGATGAGGATTTTCGCCTCGGCGGATCGCTGCTGTCGGAAACCGAAACGGTTGACGGTGCGTCGGCGCCCGCGTTTGCAGATCGTGCCGTCGCTGAACTGAAGTCACTCGAAAACGTCACGCTTCTGCCGCGCACCACGGTCTTCGGCTGGTATGACGACAATGTCTTCGGTGCGGTCGAGCGCGTGCAGAAACATGTGGCCGAGCCATCGACCAAGCTGCCGACCGAACGCGTGTGGCGCATTGCCGCCAAGCGCGCTCTGCTGGCGACCGGCGCTGAAGAGCGGCCGCTGGTGTTTGGCGGCAATGATCGCCCCGGCGTGATGATGGCCGGCGCCGTTTCGACCTACGCTAAGCGTTATGGCGTTTCTGCCGGCAAGTCGGTTGCAATCTTCACCAGCGGCAGCAGCGGCTATCGCACGGCTCGCGACCTGTCGGCGAAGGGCGTTGCGGTTTCGACTATCATCGACAGCCGACCGGAGACCAACGATGTCGCACCCGATGGCGTGCGGGTGATCCGCTCCGGCTCGATCGTCGACACCAGGGGCAGGAGGCGGCTGTCGGGCATCGTCGTCGAGCGCTCGGGCTTTGAGGAACTGATCGCCTGCGATGCGCTTGGCATGTCCGGTGGTTGGAGCCCGGTCATTCATCTCGCCTGCCAGCGCGGCGCTCGGCCGGTGTGGTCGGATACCCTTAACGCATTCGCAGCACCCGATGTCGGCAATGCCCTTCGGGTCGCTGGAGCGGCCAATGGTGTCTACACGCTTGCCGGCTGCCTGCGCGACGGTGCCGAGAAGGCGACTGCGATTGCCTCAGAGCTTGGCTTCAACGCGGCCGCAGCACTGCTGCCGGTGACTGAGCCCGAGGTTGAACCTTCGTTTGCTGCTGTATGGTATGTGCCCGGCGCCAAGTCGAAGGCCTTCGTGGATTTCCAGAACGATGTGCACGCGAAGGATCTCGGTCTCGCGCTGCGCGAGGGTTTCGGCCATGTGGAGCACGCCAAACGCTATACCACCAGCGGCATGGCGACCGACCAGGGCAAGCTTTCCAATATCAATGCGGTCGGCATTCTCGCCGGCATGCGTGGGGTGAGTCCGGCCGAGGTCGGCACGACCACGTTCCGGCCGTTCTACACGCCGGTCTCCTTCGGTGCGCTGGCGGGGACATCCCGCGACAGCCACGCGACGCCGACCCGCAAGTCGCCGCTACACGAATGGGCGAAGAAGCACGGCGCGACCTTCGTCGATTCCGGCCTCTGGTTCCGCTCGGCCTGGTTCCCGCGCGCCGGCGAAAAGACCTGGCGCGAAAGCGTCGACCGCGAGGTCCTCAATGTTCGCGCCAATGTCGGGCTCTGCGATGTGTCGACGCTCGGCAAGATCGAGGTTTTCGGAGCTGACGCGGCGGAGTTTCTCAACCGGCTCTATTGCAACGCCATGCTGAAGCTGCCGGTCGGCAAGGCCCGTTACGGATTGATGCTGCGCGAGGACGGCTTCGTCTTCGACGACGGCACCGTGAGCCGGCTGGCGGAGGACCACTTCTTCGTGACGACGACCACTGCCATGGCCGGCGCGGTCATGTCCCACATCGATTATTGCGCGCAGGTGCTGTGGCCCGATCTCAAGGTCAGGTTCTGCTCGTCAAGCGATCAGTGGGCGCAGATGGCGATTGCCGGCCCGAAGGCGCGCGATGTGCTGCAGCAACTGGTCGACGAGGATATCTCGGAAACGGCTTTCCCGTTCCTGTCGGCACGCGCAACGGCGCTTCGCGGCGGCATCCACGCCCGGCTGTTCCGCATCTCATTTTCCGGCGAATTGGCCTTCGAACTTGCCGTTCCCGCCGGTTACGGTGAAGCGGTTGCCGAGCAGATCATGGAGGCCGGGCGAGCGCATGATATCTGCGCCTACGGTGTCGAGGCATTGAACGTGCTGCGGCTTGAAAAGGGGCTTCTGACTCATGCGGAATTCGACGGCCGCGTGACACCCGACGATGCCGGGCTTGGGCGCATGTTTTCGGCGCAGAAACCCGATTTTATCGGCAAACATCTGTCCGCACGCTACGGCCTGACGGCGGCAGACCGTATGCAGCTTGTCGGGCTGAGGCCGGTGGACAAGGACAAGGACATGCGTGCCGGCGCTCATCTTCTGAAAGAAGGCATGAAGCCGTCGACGCTCAACGATCAGGGCTGGGTCAGCTCCGCCGGCTATTCGCCGGTTTTGGGGCAGCACATCGCGCTTGCCTTCCTCAAGTCCGGGCGCGAGCGCTACGGCGAAAAGATCGTCGTCTGGGACAAGCTGCGCGATCACGAGGTCATCGCCGAGGTCTGCGACCCGGCGTTCGTCGATCCCGAAAACAAGAAGCTGAAAGCCTGAGGAGGCGGTGATGGTTCGCGACTACAACAACCGCCATGCGCTCGACCAGAAGCTGCGCGGCACCCCGAAGCCCGCGAATGCGGATCACCTCGAGGTCGGCCATTGGCAGGCAATCGCGACTGTGCTCGCCCATGTCGGACTTGAAGCGGCGGTACAACGGGCGCTTTCGTCGACACCCGACCTGTCGTTGCGTTATTGCGGACCCGGCGAGTGGCTGGTGGTGTCGCAGGTCGATACGCCAGTCGGGCTCATGCGCCGTCTCGATATGCTGTGTGGCACGCAGGCGCATGTCGTCGACCAGAGCGACGGCCGCGTTCTGTTGCGCCTCTCCGGGCCGTCCGTGCGGCAGATCCTGGCCAAGGGCATCGGCGTCGATCTCCACCCTGCGGCCTTCGCACTGGGTGGCAGCACCAATGTGCTTTGCGGCCATATCGGCATCAACCTGGCGCGCACCGGCGAGAACGCATTCGAGTTGATCGTTTCGCGCAGCTTTGCCGAATCGCTCTTCGACGACCTGATGGCGATGGGCCGCGCGTTCGACCTTTCGGCCGCTTTTTCCGACTAAAATCAAATGCGGCATCGAATGCCGCATTTGGGTCGCCAACCCGCCAGCAGATGGCGGAAACGGACAAGCGTTCTTCGCAGCCACGTCTTTAACGCGGCCATCTTTCTGACTAGGCTTTGCCCTGCTCGCCGCACGCTGTTCCCGTGCCTGAACAGACCGGGTGGGCGGTAGTCGTGCCTGACCCTTTCTTCCTGAAAACTGAGCCGCGCTTCGCCCGGATGCGCGGGAAAGCGGAGTGTGCGCATGAAAAGCCATGCCAGAGTCGTCGTGATCGGTGGCGGCGTTGTCGGTTGCTCGATCCTCTACCATCTCACGAAGTTCGGCTGGACCGACGTGGTGCTGCTGGAGCGATCGGAGCT
Source organism: Ensifer sp. Root127 (assembly GCF_001425225.1). NCBI lineage: Bacteria > Pseudomonadati > Pseudomonadota > Alphaproteobacteria > Hyphomicrobiales > Rhizobiaceae > Ensifer > Ensifer sp. Root127. Next base: position 65,250 of record NZ_LMDX01000020.1, on the reverse strand, counting down.
GACCTCCGGTTCGACCTGGCATGCCGCCGGTGGCATGCACACGATCAACGGCGACCCCAACGTCGCCAAGCTGCAGAAATACACCGTCGAACTCTACAAGGAGATCGAGGAATATTCCGGCCAGGACATCGGCCTGCACATGACGTCGGGCATGATGCTGGCCGCGACCAAGGAGCGTTTCGACTGGATGAAGTCGATCCTCGCCAAGGGCCGCTACATGGGGCTCGAGGCCGAGCTGCTGACGCCCAAGGAAGCGCACGACCTGATGCCGCTGCTGGATCCAGATCAGTTCGTTGGCGCGGTGTTCGACCCGGTCGAGGGCCATCTCGATCCCTATGGAACGACCCATGCCTATGCCAAGTCGGCCAAGAAGAATGGGGCCGAGATCTATCTGCACACAAAGGTCGAGGATCTCGTGCAGCGCGAGGACGGATCCTGGCGCGTCATCACCAATCAGGGCGAAATCATTGCAGAGCATGTGGTCAACGCCGCGGGCCTCTGGGCGCGCGAGGTCGGCCGCATGGTCGGGCTGGAGCTGCCCGTTCTGGCGATGGAGCATATGTATCTCATCACCGAAGATATGCCCGAGGTCATCGAGTTCAACCAGACGCGCGGCAAGGAGCTGATGCACTGTGTCGATTTCGATGGCGAGATTTACTTGCGCCAAGAGCGCAATGGCATGTTGATGGGCACCTATGAGAAAGCCTGCCGCCCCTGGTCGCCGGTGACGACACCCTGGGATTTCGGCCATGAGCTGCTGGCCGAGGACATCGACCGCATCTCGCCGGAACTCGAGGTCGGCTTCCGGCATTTCCCGGCCTTCAACAGAGCCGGCATCAAGAAGGTCATCAACGGGCCCTTCACCTTTTCGCCGGATGGAAACCCGCTGGTCGGGCCGGTGCGGGGGCTGCGCAATTTCTGGTCGGCTTGTGCCGTCATGGCCGGCTTCAGCCAGGGCGGCGGCGTCGGCCTGGCGCTTGCCAACTGGATGATAGACGGCGATCCCGGCTTCGACGTCTTTGCCATGGACGTGGCGCGTTATGGCGATTTCGCCACGCTTGCCTATACCAACGCCAAGGTGCGCGAGAACTATTCGCGCCGTTTTTCCATCCGTTATCCGAACGAGGAGCTGCCGGCCGCACGGCCGCTGCTCACGACGCCGATCTATGACCGGTTGAAGGCGGCCGGTGCCGTGTTCGGTGCTTCCTATGGCCTGGAAACGCCGCTGTGGTTTGCACCTGCCGGTGTCGAGGATCACTTCTCCTGGCGCCGCTCGACCGATTTCGACACGGTCGGCGACGAAGCCCGCGCGGTGCGCGCCGCTGTCGGGCTGATGGAAACCTCCGGCTTTGCCAAATACGAGATCAAGGGGGCGGGGGCGGAAGCCTGGCTCGATGGGATGCTCGCCTGCCGTATCCCGGCTGTGGGGCGGATGTCGCTGGCGCCGATGCTGAAAGACGATGGCAAGCTGATCGGCGACTTCACGCTCGCCAAGCTCGGTGAACAGGATTTCCTCCTCATCGGCTCCGGCATCGCCGAGGATTATCATATGCGCTGGTTCGAGGCGCACCTGCCAGAGAATGGCTCGGTCTCGATCCGTCCGTTGAAGCTGGAGCTTGTCGGGCTGTCGATCGCCGGGCCGAAGGCGCGGGACGTGCTGGCGGCGCTGACCCATCTCGACGTCGGTGATAAGGCCTTTGCGTTCATGGATATTCGCCGGATGAATCTCGGTATGGCGCCGGCGATCGTCGGTCGGGTCAGCTATACCGGTGACGTCGGCTACGAGATCTGGATGAAGCCGGAATACCAGCGCTACCTGTTCGATCTGATCCTGGAAAAGGGTGCGGCCTTCGGCATCCGGCTGTTTGGCCTTCGCGCCCTCAATGCCCTCAGGGTCGAAAAATCGTTCGGCAGCTGGTCGCGCGAGTTTCGGCCGCTCTACGGTCCGCTGGAGGCCGGCCTTGGCAGGTTTGTGGCGCTCGGTAAACCGGCGGGTTTCATCGGAAAGGCGGCGGCAATGCGCGAGAAGGCAGAAGGCGGACAGCTTCGTCTGCGCACCTTCCTGCTCGAGACGCGCGATGCCGATGTCATCGGCGACGAACCGATCTATTTCGACGGCGCGGTGCGCGGTTGGGTGACATCCGGCGGCTATGCCCACGCCAGCGGGGTGTCGGTGGCGCTTGGTTACGTGCCCAAGGAGATCGCTGATGAAGAGGCAGGCTGGGCGATCGAACTGCTCGGTGAGATCCTGCCGGCGCGGTTGCAACCCTACCCATTGTTCGACGCAAACGGTGAGCGCATGCGTGGTTGACGGGAGGCAAATCGGCGAGCTGGTCTTGTTGCTTGCCGATTCATCCACAGGCCGGATTGCACGCGGTTTTAGACTAAAGTTGACTATTCCCCAGGCGAGACGTGCATTTTTTTTGTTTTTTATGACTTCAAAAGCGTCAAATCGATTTTATAGGCGAAGATTTTGCCGCTCCCACGTTTTTTAGCTTTTCTTTTCGTTTGAAAGAGGTATGGAATCGATCAACAGAACGCTCAACAATGAGCTCAAAAAACAAGAGACCGGACCTTATGGATCTGGTCCAGGGGAAGATTGATGGAGTATTTCGTCCAGCAGCTCGTCAATGGGCTGACTCTTGGGTCTATTTATGGTATGATCGCAATTGGTTATACCATGGTCTACGGCATCATTGGCATGATCAACTTCGCCCACGGCGATATCTTCATGCTCGGCGGTTTTGCCGCTTTGATTGTCTTTCTGCTTCTCACAACATTCATGGCTGGCATACCGGTTGTACTTGCCCTGTTGCTGATGATGATCGTCGGCATGCTGACGGCGGCGCTCTGGAACTGGACCATCGAGCGGGTGGCTTACCGGCCGCTACGCGGTTCGTTCCGCCTGGCTCCGCTAATCACGGCAATCGGCATGTCGATCGCCCTGTCGAACTTCATCCAGGTGACGCAGGGACCGCGCAACAAGCCGATCCCGCCGCTCGTTTCCTCGGTTTACGAGGTGTTGGGCATCACGATCTCGCTGAAGCAGATCATCATCATCATCATCACGGCGATCCTGTTGTCCGTGTTCTGGTACATCGTCAACAAGACGCCGCTCGGGCGCGCTCAGCGCGCAACGGAACAGGACCGCAAGATGGCGGCCCTCCTGGGTGTTGACGTCGACCGTACCATCTCGGTGACCTTCATCATGGGCGCAGCGCTCGCTGCTGTCGCCGGCACCATGTACTTGATGTATTATGGTGTGGTCGTCTTCACCGACGGATTTGTTCCGGGGGTCAAGGCCTTTACTGCAGCTGTTCTTGGCGGCATCGGCTCCTTGCCGGGCGCTGTTCTCGGCGGGTTGCTGATCGGCCTCATCGAGTCCCTCTGGTCCGCTTATTTCACTATCGACTACAAGGATGTTGCGACGTTCTCCATTCTCGCAATCGTCCTGATCTTCAAGCCGTCTGGCATACTCGGACGACCGGAAGTCGAGAAGGTATAAATCAATGGCAAACATTGCTTCTACATCTGCAAGCGCCGGCAGTGATCTGACGGCGCGGGCCCTGCGCGAGGCTGTCTTCGCGGGCCTTATCTCTCTCGGCCTCTTCGTCTTGTTCGTCGGCCTGAAGAGCGACCAGAACATTCGCAACGAGCTGGTCCTCAACCAGCGCTGGGGTCTGCTTGCGATCTTCGTGATCGTCGCCGCCGTCGGCCGGTTCCTGATGGTCGCCTATATCCAGCCGGCAATGGCGCGCCGCAAGGCCGCCAAGGCCGAAGCGGAGGAGGTCGTTAGGGAAGAGAGCTTCTTCAAGCGCAATTTCTCGAAGATCGCGATCATTGCGCTCGTTCTCTATCCGCCTGTGATCGTGGCGCTCGTCGGTGCGCAGGGCTCGCTGAAGTGGGTCGACAATTTCGGCGTCCAGATCCTGATCTACGTGATGCTCGCCTGGGGCCTCAACATCGTCGTCGGCCTGGCAGGTCTGCTGGACCTCGGCTATGTCGCCTTCTACGCGGTGGGTGCCTATTCCTACGCGCTGCTGTCGACTTATTTCGGGCTCTCCTTCTGGGTTCTGCTGCCGGTTGCCGGTATTCTCTCGGCCTGCTGGGGCATGGTCCTCGGATTCCCGGTCTTGCGGCTAAGGGGTGACTACCTGGCGATCGTCACGCTCGCCTTCGGGGAAATCATACGGCTTGTCCTCATAAACTGGACCGAAGTGACCAAGGGAACGTTCGGCGTCTCCGGCATCGCCAAGGCGACCCTGTTCGGCATCAAGTTCGACGCTTCCAAGGATGGTTTTGCAGCGATGATGGGGCTCCCCATGTCGTCGGCCTACTACAAGATCTTCCTGTTCTATTTGATCCTTGGCCTTTGCATGCTGACGGCCTTCGTCACCATCCGCCTTCGCCGGATGCCGATCGGCCGCGCCTGGGAAGCGCTGCGCGAGGACGAGATCGCCTGCCGCTCGCTCGGCATCAACACGGTCACGACAAAGCTTACCGCCTTTGCAACGGGCGCCATGTTCGGCGGCATCGCAGGTTCGTTCTTCGCCGTGCGCCAGGGTTTCGTCTCGCCGGAATCCTTCGTGTTCCTCGAATCCGCGGTCATTCTGGCGATCGTTGTTCTCGGTGGCATGGGTTCGCTCACCGGTATCGCCATCGCCGCGGTGGCGATGATCGGCGGCACGGAAATCCTGCGCGAGCTTTCCTTCCTGAAGGCGATCTTCGGACCGGACTTCACGCCTGAACTCTACCGTATGCTGATCTTCGGCCTGGCGATGGTCGTCGTGATGGTCTGGAAGCCGCGCGGTTTTGTCGGCTCGCGTGAGCCGACAGCGTTCCTGCGCGAACGCAAGGCGATCTCCGGCAGCTTCACCAAGGAAGGGCATGGCTGATGGCCCTCGAGACAACGACAATGACAAAAGATCCCATTCTCTCGGTTGAGCACCTGTCGATGCGCTTCGGCGGTCTCATGGCCATCAACGACTTCTCCTTCGAAGCCTATCGCGGTGACATCACCGCGCTGATCGGCCCGAACGGAGCCGGCAAGACCACGGTGTTCAACTGCATCACCGGCTTCTACAAGCCGACCATGGGCATGATCACCATGAAGCAGAAGTCCGGTAAGGAATATCTGCTGGAGCGCCTGCCGGATTTCGAGATCACCAAGCACGCCAAGGTCGCGCGCACCTTCCAGAACATCCGGATGTTCTCCGGTNTCCGGTAAGGAATATCTGCTGGAGCGCCTGCCGGATTTCGAGATCACCAAGCACGCCAAGGTCGCGCGCACCTTCCAGAACATCCGGATGTTCTCCGGCCTGACGGTGCTGGAAAACCTGCTGGTCGCACAGCACAACAAGCTGATGCAGGCGTCGGGCTATACCTTCCTCGGACTGCTCGGCTTTCCCGCCTACAAGCAGGCCTCGAAAGAATCGATCGAATTTGCCCGCCATTGGCTGGAAAAGGCGTCGCTGGTCGATCGTGCCGACGACCCGGCCGGCGATCTGCCCTATGGCGCCCAGCGGCGGCTCGAAATCGCCCGCGCCATGTGCACCGGACCGGAACTCCTATGCCTTGACGAGCCGGCAGCCGGTCTCAATCCGCGTGAATCGCTGGCGCTCAACGAGTTGCTGCAGGGTATCCGCGGCGAAACCGGCACCTCGATCCTGTTGATCGAGCACGACATGTCGGTGGTGATGGAGATTTCCGACCACGTGGTCGTTTTGGAATACGGTCAGAAGATTTCCGACGGCAACCCGGATTTCGTGAAGAACGATCCGAGGGTCATTGCGGCCTATCTGGGTGTCGAGGATGAAGAGGTCGAAGAGGTGATCGAAGAAATCGAGGAAATCGAAGGCGGACAGGGAGGATCCAAGCCATGAGCGCGCCTCTGCTGCAAGTAAAGGCCGTCGAGACCTACTACGGCAATATCCGGGCGCTGAACGGCGTCGACGTCGAAGTGCATCGCGGTGAAATCGTCTGCCTGATCGGCGCCAACGGCGCTGGCAAGTCGACGCTGATGATGACGATCTGCGGCAGCCCGCAGGCGCGCACCGGCGCGGTCATGTTCGAAGGTGAGGAAATTACCCGCATGCCGACGCACGAGATCGCGCGTCTTCGCATCGCGCAGTCGCCGGAAGGCCGTCGCATTTTTCCGCGCATGACCGTATTCGAAAACCTGCAGATGGGCGCAAGCCTCGACAACCTCAAACATTTCAACGAGGACGCCGAGAAGGTGTTCTCGCTGTTCCCGCGACTTAAGGAGCGCCAGGCTCAACGCGGCGGTACGCTTTCGGGCGGCGAGCAGCAGATGCTGTCGATCGCCCGCGCGCTGATGGCGCGCCCGAAGCTCCTTTTGCTGGACGAGCCATCGCTCGGCCTGGCGCCGCTGATCGTTAAGGGCATCTTCGAAGCCATCAAGAAGCTGAACAAGGAAGAGGGACTGACCGTGTTCCTCGTCGAGCAGAATGCGTTCGGCGCCTTGAAGCTTTCCGACCGCGGTTACGTGATGGTCAACGGCCGCGTGACGATGAGCGGCTCGGGCAAGGAACTGCTCGCCAATCCGGAAGTCCGCGCGGCCTATCTCGAAGGCGGCCGCCATTGATGNTGGTCAACGGCCGCGTGACGATGAGCGGCTCGGGCAAGGAACTGCTCGCCAATCCGGAAGTCCGCGCGGCCTATCTCGAAGGCGGCCGCCATTGATGCGCCGCATCTGGAGTTTGTGACATGCAGGGTATTCTCTACGAAGAAGTGTCGGTCTGGCAGTTTCTTTTCATCACCTGTGTTCTGGGCGGCTGGACCGCGTGGAGAACGGGAAAGAGCGTCGCCGAGGGCTGGGAGGAGCTTCCGCGCCTCTTCGTCTATGTGGCGCTGCTGGGGCTTGGGATCCGCTTCGTGCACCACGCCCTGTTCGGAGGTACGATGTTCAGTCTGCATTACTATATCGTGGACACGGTCGTACTTTTGTTGTTTGCTACCGCAGGTTTCCGGTACTACCGGACCAAGCAAATGACCAATAACTACTATTGGCTCTATGAGAAGGCTTCGCCTTTCTCCTGGAAAGCCAAATAATGGGAACAGCGCGCGCCGGCCGCCGCGGCCGGTGCGAAAGAAATACCGGCGCGAATTACGGTGGGCATTGCGCAGGTTGGTAACGAGACCCGCTCGGATAATTGGGAGTAACAAAATGAAAAAGTCTCTTCTGTCGGCCGTTGCGCTGTCGGCAATGGTCGCTTTCAGCGGCACCGCATGGGCTGATATTCTCGTTGGCGTTGCTGGCCCGCTGACCGGCCCGAACGCTGCGTTCGGTGCACAGCTGCAGAAAGGTGCCGAACAGGCTGCTGCAGACATCAATGCTGCCGGCGGTATCAATGGGGAACAGATCAAGGTTGTACTCGGCGACGACGTTTCCGACGCCAAGCAGGGCGTTTCGGTCGCCAACAAGTTCGTCGCTGACGGCGTGAAGTTCGTTGTCGGCCACTTCAACTCGGGCGTGTCCATCCCGGCTTCGGAAGTCTATGCCGAAAACGGCATTCTCCAGGTAACGCCGGCTTCCACCAACCCGCAGTTCACCGAGCGCGGCCTCTGGAACACCTTCCGCACTTGCGGTCGTGACGACCAGCAGGGCGCAGTTGCCGGCGCCTTCCTTGCCGCCAACCACAAGGACGCCAAGATCGCCGTCATTCACGACAAGACCCCTTATGGTCAGGGCCTTGCCGACGAAACCAAGAAGTCGATGAACGAAGCCGGCCTCAATGAAGCCCTCTATGAAGGCATCAACACCGGCGACAAGGACTTCTCGGCCCTCATCGCCAAGATGAAGGAAGCCGGCGTCTCGATCGTCTACTACGGCGGTCTGCACACCGAAGCTGGCCTGATCATGCNGCGACAAGGACTTCTCGGCCCTCATCGCCAAGATGAAGGAAGCCGGCGTCTCGATCGTCTACTACGGCGGTCTGCACACCGAAGCTGGCCTGATCATGCGCCAGATGAAGGACCAGGGCCTCAAGGCTACCCTGATGTCGGGCGACGGTATCGTTTCGAACGAACTGGCCTCGATCGCAGGCGACGCTGTTGACGGCACGCTGATGACGTTTGCTCCGGATCCGCGCAAGAACCCGGCTGCCAAGGAACTCGTCGAGAAGTTCCGCGCCGCCGGCTTCGAACCGGAAGCCTACACGCTCTACGCCTACGCTGCTCTGCAGGTTGTCGCCGAAGCTGCCAAGGCTGGCGGCACGACCGATCCGCAGGCCGTTGCCGAAGCGATCAAGGCCAAAGGCCCGTTCAAGACCGCAATTGGCGAACTCGGCTATGACGAAAAGGGCGACATCACCCGTCCGGACTACGTCATGTACACCTGGAAGAAGGGTGAAGACGGCAAGTACAGCTACTTCGAAAACGAGTAAATCTCGCTTCGAGGTTCGTTGAACCACGTCAGAACTTCGAAAGCCCGGCGAGCGATCGCCGGGCTTTTTGTTTCTGGACGGGTGTTAACGGGGATGGCGATGATTCTCGTCGGACTTCGCCTCGGCAAGGCATTGCACCGGGCCTCTTTCGTTGGGCCGCGCGGGCTGTCTCTCGCCGTCATTTCGTGCACTATCGCCGAACGATTCTGTTTTTAGAGGTTGTCCCATGAGTTCCAAGCCGCGCATTCTCGTCACCCGCCGTTGGCCCGAAGCGGTGGAGCGCGTGCTGGCCGAGCGGTTTGATGGCGTCTTGAACGAGAGCGACGTACCGATGTCGGCCGATCAGCTGGCAAAGGCGCTGCGCGGCTTTGACGCGGTGCTGCCGACGGTCTCCGACCGCCTGCCGGCAAGCCTGTTCGACGGCGGCGACATCAGGGCAAAGATCCTCGGCAACTATGGTGTCGGTTACAACCACATCGATGTTGCCGCCGCCAAGGCCGCAAACATCGCCGTTACCAACACGCCCGGCGTTCTGACCGATTGCACTGCCGATATCGCCATGACGCTGCTGCTTGCCGTCGCGCGGCGTGCGGGCGAAGGGGAGCGTCAGATCAGGGCCGGCGAATGGACCGGCTGGCGGCCGACCCACATGATTGGCAGCAAGGTGACCGGCAAGACGCTGGGGATCATCGGTTTCGGCCGCATCGGCAAGGCGATGGCAAAACGCTGCCATTTCGGGTTCGACATGGAGGTGGTGTTCTACAACCGCTCGCGTGTCGATGCGGCGGAAGCCGCACGCTATGGCGCGCGCCAGCTCGGTACCGTCGACGAGGTGCTTGCGATTGCGGATTTCGTCTCGTTGCACTGCCCCGGCGGTGGCGAGAACCGGCACCTCATCAATGCCGAGCGGCTGGCGATGATGAAAAAGGGCGCCTATCTCGTCAACACCGCGCGCGGCGATGTGGTCGACGAGCCGGCGTTGATCGAGGCGCTGAAGAACGGAGTGATCAAAGGCGCCGGCCTCGATGTTTTCGAGGCGGAACCGAATGTGCCGGAGGGCCTGCGGGCGCTCGAAAATGTCGTTCTGCTGCCGCATCTCGGCAGCGCGACCGAGGAGACACGCGTCGCGATGGGCATGAAGGTGGTCGACAACATCACCGCCTTCTTCGAGGGGCGAGAGCCGCCGGATAGGGTCGCCTGAGATGGTGGCTGTTTGATGGGCAAACGCTGCCCATAAAGCAATCACCTTGCCGATTTTCTTTGCAAAACAATAGCTTGACTTGGCGCCTCGGGATGCCGACGATGTCGGCCGATGAACATGAGCAATGCGGCTATCATCGCCCCGCAGCGGGCGTTCGGAAAAGGACGACTGGTCGCGAAAGTGGCCGTCGGTCAAACGCGCGTTGCCGAGCTTTACCAGGAAGGCTGCGCAAAGATTCGGCTGCCGAAAACCTTCGATACTTCGATGGAAGCCGTGCTGATCAACTCGTCGGGTGGGCTCACCGGCGGCGACCGCATGCTCTGGGAGATCGAGGCCGGTGCGGCGACCGAGCTCACCGTCACCACGCAGGCCTGCGAGAAGATCTACAAGGCGAGTGCCGGCACGGTCGATGTCACGACACGCATCGACGTGGCGGCTGGCGCACGCGTCGATTGGCTGCCGCAGGAGACGATCCTGTTCGACCGCGCATCGCTGACACGCTCGCTCGATGTCGAGCTCGAGGACGGCGCGACGTTCCTTGCCGTCGAGGCCGTGCTGCTCGGCCGCAAGGCGATGGGCGAAGCGATGCAGACAGGCCTCTTGCGAGATCGCTGGCGCATTCGCGTCGGCGGCCGGCTGTTGCATGCCGAAAACCTGACCTTTGCCGATGATATCGCCGCTCTTGTCGCCCGGACTGCAGTGCTCGGCGGCAGCGTGGCATTTGCGACGCTGTTCTACACCGGACCGGATTGTGAATTGCTGCTGCCGCGGCTGCGCGCACTCCTCGAAACGCAAGTGGGGGCGGGCGTCAGCCACATCAAGCTCGGTGGTCGCGACAAGCTGGTTGCGCGCTTTGCTGCCGCGGACGGCTTCTCGCTCAGAAAAATCCTCATCCCGGTCATTTCGCACTTGCGCAAGCAAGAGACAGTGCCGAAAGTCTGGGTCCTCTAATCCACAATCAAACCGGTGGCGACGCATGAATCTTACCCCGCGCGAAAAGGACAAGCTGTTGATTTCCATGGCTGCGATGGTTGCCCGCCGCCGCCTGGAGCGCGGACTCAAGCTTAATCATCCAGAGGCGATCGCGCTGATTACTGACTTCGTTGTCGAAGGTGCGCGTGACGGCCGATCGGTCGCGGAGCTGATGGAGGCGGGCGCCCATGTGATCACCCGTGCACAGGTGATGGAGGGGATCGCGGAGATGATCCACGACATCCAGGTGGAGGCGACCTTCCCTGACGGTACCAAGCTCGTCACTGTGCACGAACCGATCCGCTGAGGAGGCTGAGACATGTTGGCACTGCGTCCGAACTGCGAATGCTGCGACAAGGATCTGCCGCCAGAGAGCCGCGACGCGATGATCTGCACCTTCGAGTGCACCTTTTGCGTCGATTGTGTCGAAGGCACGCTCGGTGGCACCTGCCCGAACTGCGGCGGCGAGTTTACCCGGCGCCCGGTACGCCCGGCCGCGCTGCTTGTGAAATATCCGGCATCGACCGAACGGGTGCTGAAGCCGCTCGGCTGCGCCGACGTCGACGCGGCCTGACAAGGGAGAGGGAACTCAGATGATCCCAGGGGAAATCATTGCCGCAAGCGGCGATATCGAACTCAACCACGGGCTTGAGACGGTGACGATCGAGGTCTCCAATACCGGCGACCGGCCGGTGCAGGTCGGCAGCCACTATCACTTTGCCGAGACCAATGCCGGGCTCGACTTCGATCGCAGTGCCGCCCATGGCAAACGACTGGACATTCCCGCAGGCACCGCCGTCCGCTTCGAGCCGGGACAGAAAAGACAGGTCACGCTCATCCCGCTTTCGGGCAAGCGCGAGGTTTTTGGTTTCCGCCAGCAGGTCATGGGAAAGCTTTGAGCATGATGATGCGAACGACGCTTATCGCGAGCGCCTTGCTGCTGGCGGCCATGCCCGCGCTGGCGCAGGAGGATGATGTCGATTGCGCCAATGCAATGACGCAGGCGGATATGAACATCTGCTCCAACAAGGATTATGAGGCGGCCGACGCTGAACTCAACACGGTCTACAAGCAGACCGTTGCGGCGATGCGGGCCAAGGACAAGGAACTGGGTGACATCAGCGCCGACTATGTCGGCGCGGAGGAGGCGTTGAAGAAGGCGCAGCGCGCCTGGATCGGCTACCGCGACGGCCAGTGCGAGCTTGCCGGCTTCGAAGCGCGCGGCGGATCGATGGAGCCGATGCTGGTATCCGGCTGCCTGGCGCAGCTGACTGCGGCCCGCACCACGGAACTCAAAGAGCTGCTCGAGCCCACGGAAAACTAGCGCTGATGTCTGGCCGCACCATCATGATCGTGGGGAATGGAGAAGTGCCGGAAGGCGCTGCGGCAACGATCGATACGGCCGATGTCGTCATTCGTTTCAACGATTGCCGTTCTGTCGGCACCGGCGGGGCGAGGACCGATATCGTCGCCGTCTGCAATACTGGCCGGCCGGCGCTTGCCATGCTTGGTGGCGGGCGCTGGAAGAACAGCGCCGCCGTGCGGCAGGCACGCGAGATCTGGAGCGTTCGGTCGGCTGAAAAGTTTGCCGGCATGCGCGCGGCACTGGCCGAAACGCATCCGGATCTCGACGACTTCTGCGACGACTACACTTGCGGTTTCGAGAGTTTTACAACGGCGACCGGCCGGGTGCATCGGGTCGTCCCCCTCGCAGCGCACGAGCAGCTGGACCGGGATCTGTCGCGGTTCGCGCCCACGCCTTATGTCGTGCCGTCGAGCGGCATGGTCGTGATTGCCGACGTGCTTTCCGGTTTTGCATCGGCCGACGATCTGGTCGTTCTGGCTGGCTTCGGCCATGTCGGTTGGGAGTGGCATCCCTTTGCCGCCGAGCGCCGGTACGTCGACGCACTTGCGGCCGAGGGCCGTCTTCGCCGTCTTTCCCCTTCTTCTTCAGACTTGTCCCAAGGAGCCTGAACCCATGCCCTACAAAATGTCGCGCGCGGCCTATGCCAACATGTTCGGCCCGACGGTCGGCGACAAGGTTCGGCTGGCCGACACGGAACTGTTCATCGAGGTGGAGAAGGATTTCACCACCTATGGCGAAGAAGTGAAGTTCGGCGGCGGCAAGGTGATCCGCGACGGCATGGGCCAAAGCCAGGTGACGCGAGCGGCGGGTGCGGTCGACACCGTGATCACCAACGCGCTGATCGTCGACCACTGGGGCATCGTCAAGGCGGATATCGGGCTGAAGGACGGGCGCATCGCGGCGATCGGCAAGGCCGGCAATCCCGATATGCAGCCTGGCGTGACGATCATCGTCGGTCCGGGCACCGAGGTGATCGCCGGCGAGGGCAAGATCGTCACCGCCGGCGGCATGGACAGCCATATCCACTTCATCTGCCCGCAGCAGATCGAGGAAGCGCTGATGAGCGGGCTCACCTGCATGCTCGGCGGCGGCACGGGGCCGGCGCATGGCACGCTCGCGACCACCTGCACGCCCGGGCCCTGGCATCTCGCCCGCATGATCGAGGCTGCGGACGCCTTCCCGATGAACCTTGCCTTTGCCGGCAAGGGCAATGCCTCGCTGCCCGCCGCGCTGGTCGAGATGGTGCTTGCGGGCGCGACCTCGCTGAAGCTGCACGAGGATTGGGGCTCGACGCCGGCTGCCGTCGACTGCTGCCTTGGTGTTGCCGACGAGTACGATGTGCAGGTGATGATCCACACCGACACGTTGAACGAGAGCGGTTTCGTCGAGGACACGATCGCGGCGATCAAGGGCCGCACGATCCATGCCTTCCACACGGAAGGGGCGGGTGGCGGCCATGCGCCGGATATCATCAAGATCTGCGGCCAGCCGAACGTCATTCCGTCGTCGACCAACCCGACCCGACCCTACACCAAGAACACGCTGGCCGAGCACCTGGATATGCTGATGGTCTGCCATCACCTGTCGCCGTCGATCCCCGAGGATATCGCCTTTGCCGAAAGCCGGATCCGTAAGGAGACGATCGCCGCCGAAGACATCCTGCACGATATCGGTGCGTTCTCGATCATCTCGTCCGATAGCCAGGCGATGGGCCGCGTCGGCGAGGTGGCGATCCGCACCTGGCAGACGGCCGACAAGATGAAGCGCCAGCGCGGCGCGCTGCCGCAGGAAACCGGCGACAACGACAATTTCCGGGTCAAACGCTATATCGCCAAATACACCATCAACCCGGCGATCGCCCATGGCCTCAGCCATGAGATCGGTTCGCTCGAAGTCGGCAAGCGCGCCGACCTCGTCCTCTGGAAACCGGCTTTCTTCGGCGTCAAGCCCGACATGGTGCTGATCGGCGGAACGATCGCCGCAGCACCGATGGGCGACCCCAACGCCTCGATCCCGACGCCGCAGCCGGTGCACTACCGGCCGATGTTCGGCGCCTATGGCAAGAGCCGCACGAACTCCTCCGTCACCTTCGTCTCGCAGGCCTCGCTCGATGGCGGGTTGGCGGCCAGGCTCGGCGTTGCCAAACAGCTCGTCGCCGTCAAGAACACCCGCGGCGGCATCGGCAAGGCATCGATGATCCACAACAACCTGACGCCGCATGTCGAGGTCGATCCGGAGACCTACGAAGTGCGGGCCGATGGCGAGCTCCTCACCTGCGAGCCGGCGACGGTTCTGCCGATGGCGCAGCGTTATTTCCTGTTCTGAGCGGCAAACGATTTTGTCTCGAAAAAGCGGTAGCTGGCGGGCCTTCAAGTGGACCGCCTACGGGGTGTCGGGTCTTGTCCTGGCAGTCGTCCTCGGGATGGTCGTGCCGCGACCGCTGTTGCCGAAGACGGCCACGGCCGCTGCGGTTGAGCCGGCTGTTGCCGGCGAACGCGTCCTGATCCTCGCCAGTCCGATCCACACCGATATCGCCATTCCCCTCAATGACGAGACGCGGACGCGGTTTGCCTTCGCCGGCGAGGCAGGCGTGCCTCTGGATCACCCGGAGGCGCGATGGCTGATCTTCGGCTGGGGTGGCCGCTCGTTCTACCTGGAAACGCCGACATGGTCGGAGCTGAAGCCAATGCCGGTCTTGAGGGCGCTGGCGCTCGACCGTTCCGTTATGCATGTCGATATTGCCGGGGCGATCGTCGAACCCCAGCCGTCGGTTACGAGCGTTGACCTCAAGCGCGCCGAGTTCGAGAAGCTGATGACGTTCATCTCCGGAAGCTTTGCCAGGAACGGCGGCGCCGTCTTTCCGATCGAGGGCTTTTCCTATGGTTATGCCGACCGCTTCTTTGAGGCGGAGGGCAGCTTCAATGCACTGTTTGGATGCAACACCTGGACGGCGCGGGCATTGAGAGAAGCCGGACTGCAGACGGGGTTCTGGAATCCCTTGCCTTCCACTCTTGGCCTGTCCCTGCGGCTACACAACTGAGACATTGTCCGCGCCGGTTCGGGATCGCCACAGGCATGCGCTTGTCGCATGTCTGCCATGCGCGGGTGTGAATCGACGCCTTTCGTGCTGCACCGCAGCGGAATTTCCGGTAGGAAACGAGCTGATATTTTCCTCGATCGCGACTGTTCTCCCAAGGCCGCTCGCAATCGAGTGCCTGCACTGAAGGAGATGACCATGCTCGGCAGAAAAGTACCCTCCGTAACGTTCCGCACCCGCGTTCGCGATGAAGCCGTCGGCGGCTCCAACCCGTTCCGTTGGCACGACGTTTCCTCCGACGATTACTTCGCCGGCAAGCGTGTCGTGTTGTTTTCGCTGCCGGGCGCCTTCACGCCCACCTGCTCGACCTTCCAGCTGCCCGACTTCGAAAAGCTGACGGCCGAGTTCCGCTCCGAAGGCGTTGACGAAATCTACTGCATCTCGGTCAACGACGCCTTCGTGATGAACGCCTGGGGCAAGTCGCAGAGCCTCGAGAACGTCAAGCTGATCCCCGATGGCTCGGGCGAGTTCACCCGCAAGATGGGCATGCTCGTCGCCAAGGATAATCTCGGCTTCGGCATGCGCTCCTGGCGCTATGCTGCCGTTGTCAACAACGGTGTCGTCGAACAGTGGTTCGAAGAGGAAGGCTACTCCGACAATTGCGACAGCGATCCCTACGGCGTTTCCTCGCCGCAGAACATTCTCGAGACGCTGAAGTCGCAGAAGCTCGCAGCCTGATCCGGCTGACGACGGATCGATTTTTGAAACCCCGGTGCTAGCGCCGGGGTTTTTTCTTGCTACAGTGCCAGGCAGAAAAGATGTCGAGGGTTCAATGGTTTACATTATTGCATATCTGACGGCGCACCCGGGCAAGGGCGTGGAAATCCTGACGCTGGCCGAGCCCCTGATCGAAGGAACGCGGCGGGAGGCAGGCTGCATCAGCTACGAGCTCTATCAAAAGCCTGCCGATCCCGACGCGCTGGTGTTTGTCGAAACCTGGAAGGACAAGGCCGCGGTCGACGCCCATTTTGCCGAGCCGCATCTGAAGGCGTTCCAGGTCGCGACGGCGGATCTGCTGGTCGAAGCGCGCATCGAGCTCGTGCACCCGGAAAAGGTCGAGGTGCTCTGAGATGCCCTATCGGTCGACCGAGGTACTTTCGCCCGGACCCAGGGACGAGGCGCCGTTGCACAGCATCACCTTGGCCCACGATGCGCGGCATCTGCGCCGCAAGCTGCTGCATCTCGAAAACGACGATGTCGTCATGCTTGACCTGAAGGAAGCGGTGATGCTGGCCGACGGCGACCTGCTGGTGCTCGAGGGTGGCGGTCATATCCGCATCGTTGCGGCATCCGAAGCGCTTTACGAGATCCGTCCGCGCGACCCGTTGCATCTCGTCGAACTGGCCTGGCATCTGGGCAATCGCCACCTCCCGGCGCAGATCGAGACAGGCCGCATCCTGATTTCCCGCGATCCGGTCATTCGGGCGATGCTTGAGGGGCTGGGGGCGGCGGTCGTCGAAATCTCCGAGCCGTTCCATCCGCTGCGCGGCGCTTATCACGCGGCCGGAGGCCACGATCACGGCCACCACCATCACCATGGCTGAACGGGTCGACACGCAGGCGCTGCTTCGCCTCGTGACCTGGCTGTCGCCGGCTTTCCCGGTCGGCGCCTTCTCCTATTCGAACGGGTTGGAGCAGGCAGTTCACGATGGCCATGTCAGCGATATCGAGAGCCTGCGGCTGTGGCTGGAGACGCTTCTTTGCCACGGATCCGGCTGGAACGATGCGGTGCTGCTTGGCGAAGCCTATCGCGGTTTCGGCGAGCCGGTGCAGCTTCAATCCGTGATCGAGCTTGCCGAGGCGATGGCGGCAAGTTGCGAACGGCACATGGAAACCATGCTGCAGGGCGAAGCCTTTCTGGCGGCAGCGCGGCATTGGCCGCACACCGTGCTCGATCGGCTGGGAGAAAGAACCGCCTATCCGGTCGCCGTCGGTGCGGTTGCGGGTGCCCACGCCACAGGCCTCGAGCCGGCGATTGCCGCCTATCTGCATGCGTCCGTATCCAATGCCGTATCGGTGGCCATTCGCTGCGGCGTCACCGGCCAACGTGACGGCGTCGGGCTGATCGCAGCCCTTGAGCCGACCATCGCTGCAGTGGCGCGAAAGGCGAGCGCCGCATCGCTGGAAGACCTTGGCTCGGCCACGATCGCAGCCGATATTTCATCTCTCAGACACGAGACCCTGCATTCGCGGCTGTTCCGCTCGTAAGCGTGCGCGGCCATAGAGCGTTTCCAGTTCGGACGGAGACGTGGAAACGCTCTATCTCTTTGTTTTTACGCGTTTCCTAGCGGAGAAGGTTTCACGCTTTTCCTGGAAATGCTCTAGAAAGGAACGTCACATGGCATCGAAGAATGGTCCCCTGCGTGTCGGCATCGGCGGGCCTGTCGGTTCGGGTAAGACGGCGCTGACGGACAAGCTCTGCAAGGCGATGCGGGAGAATTACTCGGTCGCGGTCGTGACCAACGACATCTACACCAAGGAAGATGCCGAAGCGCTGGTGCGCATGCAGGCGCTGCCGTCGGACCGCATCGTCGGCGTCGAGACCGGCGGATGCCCGCACACGGCTATCCGCGAGGATGCGACAATCAACTTGCAGGCAATCGCCGATCTCAACCGTCGCTTTCCCGATCTCGATATCGTCTTCATCGAATCCGGCGGCGACAATCTGGCCGCCACCTTCTCGCCTGATCTGGCCGACCTGACGATCTATGTCATCTCCGTCTGCCAGGGCGAGGAAATCCCGCGCAAGGGCGGGCCGGGCATCACCAAATCTGACCTGCTTGTCATCAACAAGCGGGATCTGGCGCCCTATGTCGGCGCCGACCTCGACGTCATGGATCGTGACGCGACCCGGATGCGGGCGGAAAAGCCCTTTGTCTTCACCGACATGAAACGCGGCGACGGCGTCAACCGGATCGTCGATTTCCTGACGCTGCATGGCGGGCTTAGCTCGAGGTAGCGCCTGGGTCGAGCCGGGGCCACAGGGAGGAATGGTCGTCCTTCGTGATCGTGGGCGACGAGATTCCGCTTTTGCGTTGTGGCCTGCTGCGACCGCTAGCTAGAGCGCTTCCGATTTAGACGGAACCGCACAAACGCTCTATCTCTTTGTTTTTACGCATTTCCGGACGGAAAACCGCTTCGCACTTTTCCTGGAAATGCTCTAGAACCGTTCCAGCGCCTGACGGTCGTGGATCTCGATCATGCGTCCTTTAACGGTGACGCCGGAGCGGCGAAGAGCCGAAAAGGCCCGCGACAGCGCCTCTGGCGCCAGGCCCAGCTTGCCCGCCAGCACATTCTTCTGGAACGGCAGCCGGAACGAGAAGGTCGTCGAGCCATCCGGGCAGTGACCGAGGATGTAGCTCGCGACCCGCTGTGGCGCCGTCAGAAGACGATCCTCTGCCAGGCAGTCCTCGGCCATCTGGCCATGACGGCAGAGCAGCTCCATCAGCGCCTGGGCAATATCCGGATGCTGCTCGGCGAGCTTGCGCAGATTGCGGCTGTCGAGGCGGGCGATGGTCGAGGACCCGATGGCCTGTGCGTTGGCGGTGGCGCGGTGCCCGAGGAACATGGCGCTTTCACCGAAGAGCTCACCCTTTGGAAAGACGGCGATGTCGGCCTCGCGCCCATCCTTGCCGAGCCGGTAGACGCGCACAAGGCCGGACAGGACGCAGAAGACGCTGTCAATGGGTTCGTCCTGATGAAACAGAATGTCGTGTTCTTCGTGGTTCGTTACGACGGCGCCTTCGAGAACGGCATCGGATGCTGTCGGTGACAGCTTCTCGAAGAAGCGGGAGCCCAGCAGCACCGCTCTGTCATTCGAGTTCAATCGCAAGGTCTTCATCACACCGGCCCTGAGGTAAAGTCTAGAGCGTTTCCGCCTTAGAAGGAGCACGAAAACGCTCTTGCTCCCCGTTTTTACGCATCTCCCGACGAAAAGCTGCTTCGCACTTTCCTGGAAATGCTCTGGTGTCAGGGTAACCGGGCTTTTGAAACGTCAATTGACCTCGATCAAACAATTCTCACAAAAAAGCCCGCACCGGTGGGTGCGGGCCCGATTTTCAGGTGATTTTTGGCCACTATTCGGCAGCGAGCGCCGGATGATTGATTACCTTGCCCGTTTGCTTGCCTTTCGACTGCCCGTCCTCAATCGTTTTCAGGCGCTCTTCCAGGCCCTCGATCGTCTTGCCCTGGTCGTTGACGAATTCGGTCAACGCCTCGCGGTCGAGCGGCAGGTTTTCCTCGTCCTTCTTGCCGACGAGGCGGCCGAAGATCCAGGCGAGCAGGCGCGACAGATCATCCATGATCAGGAAGAAGGACGGTACCACGACGAGGCTGAGGATCGTCGAGACGATGATGCCGCCGATGACCGCGATCGCCATCGGCGCCCGGAACGAACCACCTTCGCCGACGCCGAGTGCTGAGGGCAGCATGCCCGCCGACATGGCGATCGAGGTCATGATGATCGGGCGGGCGCGCTTGCGGCCCGCTTCGATCATTGCCTGCGTGCGATCCATGCCGTGGTGCATCATCTCGATACCGAAATCGACCAGCAGGATCGCGTTCTTGGTGACGATGCCCATCAGCATGAGGATACCGATCAGAACCGGCATCGACAGCGAGTTCTGCGTCAGGATCAGGCCGGCAGCGACACCGCCCATGGCAAGCGGCAGCGAGAACAGGATGGTGAAGGGCTGGATCACATCCTTGAACAGCAGGATCAGCACCACCAGCACCAGCATCAGGCCGAGCAGCATGGCATTGACGAAGCTTTCCTGCATCTCCTCCTCGACCTCGGCGTCACCGCTCTTGAGGAGTTGAACCGTGCTCGGCATCTCGGCATCGTTTGCAATCTGCTCGAACCGTGCAGAGGCGGTGTTCAGCGCCACGCCGATCGGGAGATCGGCGCCAAGTGCAACGACACGGTTGCGATCGTAACGTTTGATCGAACTCGGGCCTTCTGAATAGTTGATATCGGCAACGCTCGACAGCGGCACCGTCAAGCCCGAAGCGGTCTGGATCTTCAGGTTGCGGATCGCGGCGATATCCGTGCGGAAGTCACGGTTGATCTGGACGCGGATCGGTATGAGCCGACCATCGAGGGCAATCTTCGTCAGCGCCGCGTCGATATCGCCGATTGTGGCAACACGGATGACTTCCGAGATTTGCGCGGTGGTAATGCCAAGGCGTGACATCTGCTCGTCACGCGGACGGATCTGCAACTCTGGACGGGGCAGGGCGCCGTCAGGGCTGACATTGGCCAGGAGTGGATCGCTGCGCAGCTTGGCTTCGAGAATTGCAACGGCCTGGTCCAGATCCGTCTCGTTGTTCGAGAGCAGGTTGAAGGACAGCTCTCGCTCACCGCGGTCGTTGAGCTTGATGACCCGGACGTCCGGAATATCCCGGACGCGGGCAAAGATTTCCTTTTCGATCTGGGCCTGAGGAATGATGCGGCCATCTGGCTCAAGCTTCGGCAGGTATTGGCCGATGACCGGCAGGCCGCCAATGACGTCGTTGACGATCTTGTTGAGAAGCGAGTGGTCGCGCTTTTCCAGCAGCACCGTCACGGTAGCCCGGCGCAGTTCCAGGTCGCCCTTGGGTGAGGCACCGCCGAGCACGAAGACGCTGTCCACGCCCTCGAGGTCCTTGACCCTCTCATAGATCTGCGCGGTCGTGCGGTCCGTGTCTTCGAGCATGGCATCCGGGGCCAGTTCGACGGAGAGGCTGACGCGCGACGTGTCGTCCGGGGGCAGGAAGCCGCCGGGCACGAACAGGAACAGCGCGGCCATGGAGGCCACGGTGACGCCGATGGCGATGAGCACCGTTAGGTAGCGCATGTACCAGCGCTTCGTGGTTGCATGAACCAGGCGCGTATACTTGCGCATCAGGTAGCCGTCTTCGAGATGATGTCCATCAAGTTTGGATGGACGCATCAGATAGGCGGCCATGACGGGCGTGATCAGCCGTGCAACCAGCAGCGAGAAGAACACCGAGACGGCGACAGTCAGGCCGAACTGGATGAAGTACTGGCCAACGATGCCCGGCATGAACGACACCGGTATGAACACCGCGATGATCGTGAACGTGGTCGCGATAACCGCAAGGCCGATTTCGTCTGCTGCTTCGATCGCCGCCCGATAGGGCGACTTGCCCATATGGATATGCCGCTCGATGTTCTCGATCTCGACGATCGCGTCATCGACGAGAATGCCGGTCGCCAGCGTCAGCGCCAGGAAGCTGACGAGATTGAGCGAGAAGCCGAGCAGTTCCATGACCCAGAAGGTCGGTACCGCCGAGAGCGGCAGGGCGACGGCGCAAATCAGCGTGGCGCGCCAGTTTCGCAGGAACAGCATGACGACGATGACGGCAAGCAGTGCGCCTTCCATCAGCGTATGCAGGGCCGCTTCATAGTTGCCGTAGGTGAAGTAGACGGAATCGTCGACCATCTCGATGGTGACGTCAGGGTTGGCCGCGCGGATCTTTTCCAGCGACTTGGCAACGGTTTCGGCAACGCTGACTTCACTGGCACCCTTGGCCCGGAAGACCGCGAAGGTGACGCCGGGATTGCCGTTGAAGCGCGAAAAGGAGCGGGGCTCCTCATAGGTATCGGTCACGGTGCCGAGTTCGGAAAGACGCACGAAGCGACCGCTTGGCACCGAGATCATCGTGTTGGCAAGCTGGTCGACATTGCGGGCGTCGCCGAGCGTACGGATCGCCTGTTCGCTGCCGCCCACCTGACCGCGGCCGGAGCCCAGGTCCATGTTCATGCGTCGAAGCTGGCCATTGACGTCGGCGGCGGTGATCCCCAGCGAATTCAGCTTGTCCTCGCTAAGCTCGACGCGAACCTCGCGGTCGGCACCGCCGTAGCGATCGACCCGGCCGATGCCGCTCTTGCCCTGAATTTCGCGCTTGATGACGTCGTCAACGAACCACGAGAGTTCTTCCAGCGACATGCCCGGTGCAGAGACGGAGAAGCTCTGGATCGCCTGGCCTTCGACGTCGACCTTGGAGACGATGGGCTCTTCGATCG
Source organism: Ensifer sp. Root127 (assembly GCF_001425225.1). Lineage (NCBI taxonomy): Bacteria > Pseudomonadati > Pseudomonadota > Alphaproteobacteria > Hyphomicrobiales > Rhizobiaceae > Ensifer > Ensifer sp. Root127. The sequence continues at coordinate 43,182 of NZ_LMDX01000020.1, read as the reverse complement.
AGGTGGGCAGGTCGCCGCGGATGCGGTCGATGGCGTCCTTGACGTCCTGGACGGCCTGGGTCGTGGGTACTTCCATACGGAAGATCACGGCCGTGGTCGATGTGCCGTCGTTGATCGTCGACTGGATATGGTCGACGCCGGTGACGCTGGCGACCGCGTCCTCGATTTCCTTGGTGACCTGGGTTTCGAGTTCGGCCGGCGAGGCACCGCTCTGCGCCACGCTGATCGACACGATCGGCACGTCGATGTTGGGGAAGCGGGTGATCGGCAGGCTGAAGAACGACTGATAGCCGAGCACCAGCAGCACGAAGAAGGCGAGGATCGGAGCGATCGGATTTCGGATGGACCAGGCTGAGAAGTTCATGGTCACGGTTCCTGTCAGTTGGTCGCTGGTTGCGCTGGTTTGACGGGGTTGATGCGGTCGCCGTCGCGCACATAGGCGCCGGCCCTGGCGACAACCTCTTCGCCGGCCTTCAACCCCTCGACCACCTCGACGAACTTGCCATCGGAGATGCCGGTCGTCACCGGGATGATGTTGACCACACCGTTGTCGACCTTGCGCACGATGGTCTTGCCGTTCTCATTGGTAACCGCCGTTTGCGGCAGAACGACAGCTGTTTTCTCTTCGGCGGTGATGATGGCGCTGGCATACATGCCGGAGCGTGCCTTGGCGGTGTCCTTGAGGCTGATGAACACGGTGCCGAGCCGGGAAACGGGATCGACCGTCGGGGCGATCAGGCGGATGGCGCCCTCGACCTTGGTGTTCCCGCCGGCAAGCGTGATCGTCGCCGGCTGGCCGACGGCAAGCTTGATGATGTCGGCTTCGGCGACATCCGCTTTCATCTCGATCGCGCCATCGCGGATCATCGCAAACAGCGGTTCGCCGCTGCCATTGGCGATCGCACCGATCTTGGCGTTCTTGGCGGAAATGACGCCGGCGACCGGGGCCTTGACCTCGGTGCGGGTGAGGCGAAGATCGATGTCGTCGATCTGGGACTGCGCCACCTTGATATCGGCCTTGGAGACCGCAGCGGCCTGTTCGGCGGAGCGGACCCGGGCACGGGTGGCCGCGGCAAGAGCGCGGACGCGATCGGCTTCCGCCGTCGAAACGGTGCCGTTCTTGGCAAGCTCCGCGTTGCGATCGCTGACGCGTGTCGCTTCTTCGGAATTGGCCTTTGCTTCGCTAAGTTGAGCGGTGAGCTGCGCCAGCCCGGCTTCCGCCTTGGCGAGCGCCGCTTCGAGCTGGCTCTTTTCAAGCCGCAGCGCGTCGTCGTTGAGAACCACCAGCACGCTGCCTGCTTCGACCTTGTCGCCGATATCGACATTGAGCGAGCGGATCGACAAGCCCTCGACCAGCGGCGCGACATAGATCTGCTCAACCGCCTGTATCGTCCCGGTTGCAACGACGCGATCGCTGATCGACTGATCGACTGCCTCGGTCACGACGATCGACGGCAGGCTCTGCGCGGGCTGCGCCTTGGCTGGTTCCTCGGCAAATGCACTTGAAAACGGAGCAATCATCATCGCAACGCAAACGCTGAGAGCAGGTAATACTTTCTGAGCCATCGGCTTTACAATCCTGGCAACGGAAACGACATAAAAAGGAACTGTGCCTTCGCAGGCCGGATCCCAATGCAATCAAGCGATTTTCAGTTTCGCCGACGCTTGTCTTCGCGGATTAAGCGAAACAAGGCATAGGCGCACGGCCATTTTCATTCATGCGCCACTCGCACGGTATCAGACCGTGAGCGCGGGCAGGACGGGGAGAGGCTCCCGCAGGCAAACTATTCGGAAAAATCAACTCCTCCGTGTTGCTTGCCTCCAACAAACATCCGCGCCTATGTAATCTTCACATCATCTGCTTACAAGTGCGGTGAAGTGATGGTTCCTCAATATTTCTTCCGTTCTGCAATCTTGGTTGCAATCTCGACACGATCTTGACAATCGAGGCGCATCAACGGCCCGTTGGCCCCGAATTGCCACCCCCACGCCCGGAAATTCGAGGCAACCTTAGCGGGCCATGAAAGGCCTGCACGCAAACGGAAGAGGGCCGCGCGATGGCTGTCGCGCGACCCTCTTCTGTCATTCGGTTTGTTTTCTTCCTACTTCAACGCGGCGTCGGTGATCTCGTGCGTCCAGGCGCCTTCCGGCTCCTTGGAGATGACCGGATCGGAACCGCCCGAAAGCAGCGACTGCACGGTGCGCTTGTAGTCGGCTTCATCCAGGGCGCCGTTCGAACCGGCGGTCAGCTTGGCCACTTCGCCCATCATGCGCTTCTGGTGCTTTTCGGTCTGGGCACCGGTTGAGTCATTCTCGAGAACGATGTCGGCTGCTTCATCCGGGTTCTGTTCGGCATACTTCCAGCCCTTCATCGAGGCGCGCACGAACTTGACCATCTTTTCCTTGAAGGCCGCATCCTTGAGCTTGTCTTCGAGCACGTAGAGGCCATCTTCGAGTGTCGCCACGCCCTGGTCTTCATACTGGAATGTCACGAGATCGTCCGGCTTGATGCCGGCATCGATGACCTGCCAGTACTCGTTGTAGGTCATGGTCGAGATGCAGGCCGCCTGCTTCTGGATCAGCGGATCGACGTTGAAGCCCTGCTTCAGGACGGTCACGCCTTCCGGGCCGCCGTCCGTCGGGATCTTCAGATGCGACATCCACGACAGGAACGGATACTCGTTGCCGAAGAACCAGACGCCAAGCGTGTGTCCCTTGAACTTGTCCGGGCTGGTGACGCCGCTCTCCTTGAGGCAGGTCAGCATCATGCCCGACTTCTTGAACGGCTGAGCGATGTTGACGAGCGGCACGCCCTTTTCGCGGGTGGCAAGGGCTGACGGCATCCAGTCGACGACGACGTCGGCGCCTCCGCCGGCAATCACCTGCGCGGGCGCGATATCCGGGCCGCCGGGCTTGATATCGACGTCGAGCCCTTCTTCTTCGTAGAAGCCCTTGTCCTTGGCGACGTAGTAGCCGGCAAACTGCGCCTGCGTGACCCATTTCAGCTGCAGTGTCACCTTGTCGGCGGCTTCGGCATGGAATGCTGCGAGCGAAAAGACGCCTGCGGCGAGAAGCGATGCAAGTCTCTTGTTCATGTCAGTTCCCTCTTGTTTTTGTTTCATTGTGTTTGAAGTAGGCAATTCGGGACGGAAAACCGTTTCACACTTTTCCTGGAATTGCTCCACGGTGTTCTCAGGCGCGCCCTCCGCGAATGGAAGGATGCCAGAAGGTGACGGCGCGCTCGATGAGCGCCACCACCCCGTAGAAGGCCGAACCTGCCACCGCCGCGACGGCGATTTCGGCCCAGACCATGTCGACGTTCATGCGGCCCACTTCCGTGGAGATCCGGAACCCCATGCCGACAATGGGTGTCCCGAAGAATTCGGCGACGATGGCGCCGATCAGCGCCAGGGTGGAGTTGATCTTGAGCGCGTTGAAGATGAACGGCCAGGCGGCCGGCAGGCGCAGCTTGACGAGCGTCTGCCACCAGGAGGCGGCATAGGTGCGCATCAGGTCGCGCTCCATGTGGCTGGACGCTGCCAGTCCGGCGATGGTGTTCACCAGCATCGGGAAGAACGTCATGATGACGACGACGGCGACCTTGGACTGCCAGTCGAAGCCGAACCACATGACCATGATCGGCGCAACGCCGATGACCGGCAGCGCCGAGACGAAGTTGCCGAGCGGCAGCAGCCCCTTTTGCAGGAATGGCGAGCGATCGATGAGGATGGCGACGACGAAACCAAGGCCGCAACCGAGGGCATAGCCTGTTAGCACCGCCTTCAGGAATGTCTGGCGGAAGTCTGCCGCCAGTGTTGGCAGCGAGTTGATCAGGCGCTGCCAGATCATCGACGGTGCCGGCAGCAGGACGGAGGGTACGGAAAAGCCGCGCACGATGCCTTCCCAGAGCACCAGCAGGATGATGCCGAAGAGGAGCGGTACGGCGAAATGTGCGGCCCGGTTGGCGGCTTCGCTTTGAAACCGCTGGCGCACCAGCCATTCGTTGAAGGCCCAGGCCGCAAGCCAGAAGACGACGGCACCAATCAGGATCGGAAGATTCATGGCTTGGCCCCCATGCGCTTCAGGACGGCGGTGTGTGCAAAGCCGACGATCATGACCAGCACCGCCGCAAGCGCTGCCGCCATGAACAGCGCCGACCAGATCTGCACCGTCTGGCCATAATAGGAACCGGCGAGCAGGCGCGCGCCGAGGCCGGCTACGGCACCTGTCGGCAGTTCGCCGACGATGGCGCCGACGAGCGAAATTGCGACGGCAACCTTCAGCGAGGTGAAGAGATAGGGCATCGATGACGGCCAGCGCAGCTTCCAGAAGGCCTGCGCTTGCGAGGCATTGTATGTGTGCATCAGATCGAGTTGGATCGCCTCGGGGCTGCGCAGGCCCTTCACCATACCGACGACCACGGGGAAGAACGAGAGATAGGTCGAGATCAGCGCCTTCGGCAAAAGCCCGGAGATGCCGATCGCGTTGAGGACGACGATGATCATCGGCGCGATGGCGAGGATCGGGATCGTCTGGCTGGCGATCACCCAGGGCATCAGCGACCGGTCCATGGCGCGGTTGTGCACGATGCCGATGGCCAGGAGAATGCCGAGTACAGCGCCGATGCCGAAACCGAGCAGAGTGGCCGAAAGCGTGATCCAGGCGTGATAGACCAGGCTGCGTTTCGAGGTGATCGGCTTGTTGACGGTCGTATCCCAGATCTCGGCGATAACCTGGTGCGGTGCCGGCAGAACGGGGCGCTCCTGCGCCATGGTGTTGTGAACGATCTGCGAGAAACTGATCTCGGTGCCGGCGCGGGCAGCGGTGTCGCGCTCGAACGGCGCGTTCAGGAACACGACTGCAATGTACCAGACCACGATCAACAGCGCGACGACGGTGCCGACTGGCAAGAGCTTGTCCCTGAGGAAGCTTTCTTCTCTCATCGTCATGCCTTTCCGCTTGCCGGCAGCAAAATCAGGCCCATGGCGGCGATGCCGAGCATGACGCCGGCCGCCTGGGTGAGGCTCAGCTTTTCGCCGAAGACGGCAAAGGCAATGATGTTGACGAGAACCAATTGCACGATGGCTGACAACGAGATTGCAAGGCCAAGCCCGCCGTCGCGCATCAGCTTCACCATGATGATGTTGCCGACCATGTAGAGCCCGAGGGCCAGAACCAGCACGCCGACATGGCTGTTGGAGACATAGGCGCGCGAAGCCGTCGCGCCGCCGAGAAAAATGGTCGTGGCAAGCAGCAGCCAGAGGACATAGGCAAGGTTCATGGCCGTACCCCCGCTCCACGCCAATGGTAGAGAATGTCAGGCAGGCCTTCCTCGTTGTCGCCATCGGTGCGGCTTACGGCAGAGAAGCCCTGGCGTTCGTAGAAGCGCTGGGCGTTGCCGTTTGCCTCGAAGGTCCAGAGGTTCAACTCTGTTGCGGACAGCGACCTCGCGGTCTTGAGCAGATTGCTGCCGACGCCCACGCCGCGGTGGACGTCGTCGACATAAAGCGCCGTTACATAATGATCACTTGAGAGCGCCATGAAGCCTGCGACCCGGTCGTTGCGCTCGGCAACGATCACGGTCCGCTCGGGAAAGACCGTCTCGAGATAATATCGCTCGACGTCGGCATGCTGGTGTATCCGCGGCATCCACGGCGTCGCGTCGATCCAGCGGTTGAGAATGTCGGCGCAGGCACTCATGTCGGCCCGTGTTGCAGGACGGCAAATGGTCGAAGACGCCCCGCTATTCCTCATAGCTGTGCCCCGCTCTCAGGCCCTCGCGCACGCGATGGGCGACCTCGAGAAACTCAGGCGTTTCGCGAATGCCGAGCGGGCGCTCTCGCGGCAAGGGCGATTCGATGATGTCGGTGACGCGGCCGGGGCGAGGGCTCATCACCACGATCCTGGTGGAGAGATAGACCGCTTCGGGAATGGAATGCGTGACGAAACAGATGGTCTTGTTGGTACGGGCCCAGAGCTTCAACAGCTGCTCGTTCAGATGATCACGAACAATCTCGTCAAGCGCGCCGAAGGGCTCGTCCATCAGGAGAAGATCGGCGTCGAAGGCAAGCGCGCGGGCGATCGACGCGCGCTGCTGCATGCCGCCCGACAGTTGCCATGGGTATTTCTTGCCGAAACCGGCGAGGTTGACGAGATCCAGCGTGCGGTCGATGCGCGCCTTCTGCTCCTGCCTGTTGTAGCCCATGATTTCGAGCGGCAGGGCGATGTTCTTCTCGATGGTGCGCCAGGGATAGAGGGCGGCCGCCTGAAAGACATAGCCGTAGGCGCGTTGCCGCCGCGCTTCCTCGGGCGTCATGCCATTGACGGTGATCGTACCGGAGGTCGCCTTTTCCAGATCGGCGATGACGCGCAGGAACGTCGTCTTGCCGCAGCCGGAGGGGCCGATGAAGGAAACGAAATCCCCCTTGGTCACATCCAGATTGACGCCGGTCAGGGCGTTCACCGGGCCGTCGGCGGTCTCGAAGGTCAGACAGAGGTCCCGGGCCGAAACCACGGATGCGGTATTGGACGTCATCGGCGAATACTCATTCTGGCTTGGCTGTGTCAGACTGCTATCCGGACCGGCAACATGCAATCGCGGATTTGTAAGCGGAGCCGTTTGCTGCTGGTTTTTCAGGGAATTCTGGAGAACAGTCATGTCTCGATCATCCAATCCTGGCTGTCGCGTGGTTCGCCCCGGCAGCGGACATGCCGGAAAGCAGGGGCTCAGCTATTTCGAGGGCATCGCGGCGGAAACCGTTGGGGCGACCGGCATCTGCATGCACCTCCTGACAATCCCGCCCGGCGCCCGTGCCAAGGCGCATCTGCACGAGGACCATGAGACGGCGATCTACGTGCTGTCGGGCGAGGCGCACACTTGGTTCGGCGAGCGGCTCGAGGAGCATGCCGTCGTTCGCGCCGGCGAGATGTTCTACATTCCGGCCGGCGTGCCGCACCTGCCGGCAAACCTCTCCGATGCACCCTGTTCGGCCGTGATCGCCCGCACCGACCCCAATGGGCAGGAAAGCGTCGTCCTCTTGCCGGAGCTTGACGCTCTCGTGCCCGGGTGACGCGACCAGCAAACGCGCCGAAGCGTCCCGCCGGTGCGGCGGAACATGTCCGGTGGGACAGAGTGGTGGGAAGACGTGCAGGCCGTGAAGCACGGGGATCACACGCCTGTTGCCGGGATGCCGCTGCGCTGGACGGCGCGGGGGGCGGTGACTTCCTTCCAGGTGGTGAGCGCGGTGCTGACGGCCGGGAACGGATCGCGGCGGACGAATTCGCCATGGCCCTCGCGCGTCTTGACCGTGTTTTCCTCGATGGCGACGACGCCGCGCGTCAGCGTGTAACGCGGCAGGCCCTTTACTTCCTTGCCCTCGAAGACGTTGTAGTCGATCGCCGACTGCTGGTTCTTGGCCGAGATCGTCTTCGACCGCTTCGGATCCCAGACCACCAGGTCGGCGTCGGCGCCGACGAGAACAGCGCCCTTCTTCGGGTAGATGTTGAGGATCTTGGCGATGTTCGTCGACGTGACGGCCACGAACTCGTTCATGGTGATGCGGCCGGTGTTGACGCCGTGGGTCCACAGCATCGGCATGCGATCTTCAAGCCCGCCGGTGCCATTGGGGATCTTGGTGAAATCGCCGACGCCGGAGCGCTTCTGCTCTGAGGTAAAGGCGCAATGGTCGGTCGCGACCACCTGCAGCGAACCGGATGCGAGGCCGGCCCAGAGACTATCCTGGTGCAGCTTGTTGCGGAACGGCGGCGACATCACGCGGCGGGCGGCGTGGTCCCAGTCCTTGTTGAAATATTCGGTTTCGTCGAGCGTCAGGTGCTGGATCAGCGGTTCGCCGAAGACGCGCATGCCCTTGGCGCGGGCTCGGCGGATTGCTTCATGCGCCTGTTCGCAGGAGGTGTGGACGATGTAGACCGGGCTGCCCGCCATGTCGGCGATCATGATCGCCCGGTTGGTTGCCTCGCCCTCGACTTCGGCCGGCCGCGAATAGGCATGCGCCTCCGGGCCGTTGTTGCCTTCCGCCAGCAGCTTCGCCTGCAATTGGGCAACCACGTCGCCGTTTTCCGCGTGGACGAGCGGCAGCGCACCCAGGCCGGCACAGCGCTGGAAGGACGAGAACATCTCGTCGTCGTCGACCATCAACGCGCCCTTATAGGCCATGAAGTGCTTGAAGGTGTTGATGCCTTTGTCCCTGACGATGGTCTCCATCTCGTTGAAGACCTGCTCGCTCCACCAGGTGATCGCCATGTGGAAGGAATAGTCGCAGTTGGCGCGGGTCGACTTGTTGTGCCACATATCCAGCGCTTCGAGCAGCGACTGGTTGGGCGAGGGCAGGGCGAAATCCACGACCATGGTCGTGCCGCCGGCGAGTGCTGCCCGGGTGCCACTTTCGAAATCGTCGGAAGAGTAGGTACCCATGAAGGGCATTTCGAGGTGGGTGTGCGGGTCGATGCCGCCGGGCATGACGAAACAGCCGCTGGCGTCGAGCGTTTCGTCGCCTTTGAGGTCCGGGCCGATCTCGATGATCCTGCCGTCTTCAATCTTCACGTCCGCCTTGTAGGTCAGATCGGCGGTGACGATGGTTCCACCCTTGATGACAGTGCTCATTGATTTTCATCCTCGCGATTGTGCTTCCGGTGGCCCTTGGGCCGCCACGAAAAAGGGCGGAACTTTCGTCCCGCCCGCAAACTCATTCGACGATTTCGGCCGTTTCAACGACGGCGTGGAAGAGGACGTCGGCGCCGGCGCCGGCCCACTCCTTTGAGATGTCCTCCGCCTCGTTGTGGCTGAGGCCTCCGACGCAGGGGCACATGACCATGGTCGCGGGCGCGACCTTGGCTGCCCAGCAGGCATCGTGTCCGGCACCTGAGATCAGGTTCATGTGGCTGTAGCCGAGCCTTTCGGCGGCGTTGCGCACGGCAGTGACGAGTTTCGGATCGAAGGTCACCGGTTCGAAGTGGCCGATGGCCTCGACGGAGCAGCCGACGCCGAGCGCATCGGCGATCTCAGGCGCTTCCGCCTCGATCTTGGCGCGCATGCGGTCGAGCTTGGCCTTGTCGGGCGAGCGGATATCGACGGTGAAGACGACCTTGCCGGGCAGCACGTTGCGCGAGTTGGGCGAGAAGACCACCTGACCGACGCCGCCGACGGCGCCCGGCTGGTTTTCCATCGCCACGCCCTGAACCATCTCGATGATCCGCGACATGGCCAGGCCGGCATTGACGCGCATGTTCATCGGGGTCGAGCCGGTATGCGCCTCGCGCCCGGTCAGTGTGAACTCCAGCCACCACAGGCCCTGACAATGGGTGACGACGCCGATATCCTTGTTTTCGGCCTCGAGGATAGGGCCTTGCTCGATGTGATATTCGAAATAAGCGTGCATCTTGCGGGCGCCGACCTCTTCGTCGCCGACCCAGCCGATGCGCTTCAGTTCGTCGCCGAAGGCCTTTCCTTCCGGGTCCTTGCGGGCGTAGGCAAATTCCTGGCTGTGCACGCCGGCAAAAACGCCGGAGGCGAGCATCGCCGGCGCAAAGCGCGCGCCTTCCTCGTTGGTCCAGTTGGTGACGACAATGGGGTGCCTGGTCTTGATGCCGAGATCGTTCATCGAGCGCACGACCTCGAGGCCCGAGAGCACGCCGAGCACGCCGTCGAACTTGCCGCCGGTCGGCTGGGTATCGAGATGAGAGCCGACATACACAGGAAGGGCATCCGGGTCGGTGCCGGGCCGGGTGAAAAACATGTTGCCCATGGTGTCGACGCCCATGGTCAGGCCGGCCTGATCGCACCAGGACTGGAAGAGCTTGCGGCCCTCGCCATCCTCGTCGGTCAGCGTCTGGCGGTTGTTGCCGCCGGCGATGCCCGGGCCGATCTTGGCCATGTCCATTAACGTATCCCACAGGCGGTCGGCATTGACGCGCATGTTCTCGCCAGGTGCTGCCACGGCGGTCTCCTCATTTTTTTGGGCGGCACCTTGGGTGGTGCATGCCCCTCACGTTCCCTTGGTCAAATCCAGGCTTGGTTTTTTCTGGTGCCCTTCGATCAGTCGTTGCCTTTGCTGGCGAACTGGCTGATAATTTGACCGGTTGGTAAAACATTACAACTTCCGTTGCGGCACTCAAGTCGGAAAAACAAAAAAACGAAGTTGTTGCCCGAAAAGATGGCGGCGCCGAAATTTGGGCAGATACGACCTGTGCGGATGAACGCGCAGGCACCTGCAGGGGGCGAAATGGTACTTCCGAGAGCGGCCAAGACCCAGAGGCGTACACGCATCCAGGAGGAGAAGGAAGAGCGCATTCTGGAGGCAGCGCTGGAGGTGTTTTCGGCGAACGGCTTTCGCGGCGCGACCGTCGATCAGATCGCCGATGTGGCCGGCATGTCGAAGCCGAACCTGCTCTATTATTTCCGCACCAAGGAAGCGATGCACCGCGCGCTGATCGATCGCGTGCTCGATACCTGGCTTGATCCGTTGCGTGCCTTCGACGCCGAGGGAAACCCGGTTACCGAGATCCGCAGCTACATCCGGCGGAAGCTGGAGATGGCGCGCGATTTCCCGCGCGAAAGCCGGCTCTTCGCCAATGAGGTCCTGCAAGGCGCGCCGCATATCGAAGACGAACTCAAGGGGCCGCTGAAGGAGCTTGTCGATGAGAAGGCGGAGGTCATCCGCGCCTGGACCAAAGCCGGCAAGATCGCCAAATGCGACCCCTACCACCTGATCTTCGCGATCTGGTCGACGACGCAGCATTATGCCGACTTCGACGTGCAGGTGCGCGCCGTGCTCGGGCAGGGCAATTCCGGCGAGGGTCGGTTCGAGGATGCGGCGCGGTTTCTCGAGCGCCTGTTCGTCGACGGGCTGCAGGTGAGCGAACAGCCTGCCGCCTGAGCGCCGTTGGGATCAATCCGGCAGCAATGCCATCAACGCCAGCCCGCAGGCCGTCGTCAGTGCCCCGGCGAGAACCGGCAGGCTGACCCAGCCGTGACCGAGAATGCCCTCAAGCAGAATGATGAAGCTGGGCGTCAGATAGCCGTAGCCGAGCACTTTCGACGATGGCAGGCGCAGGGATGCGTATTGCAGCAGGAGGAAGGTGATCGCGGTGGTGACGACGGCCAAATATGCGACGGCGATCCAGACGATGGCCGGCAGGCTTGGAAAGTCGGTGCTGGCAAGGCCTGCGGCGCCGGGTACAAGCAGCCACGGCACGGTGCAGGCGGCAACCCAGAAGCCGAAGGCGAAGGGGTTTTCCTTGCGGTCGAACTTGCGGATCAGCGGCACGTAGATCGCGTGGCAGATGACGCCGACGAAGAAGATCAGCTCGCCCTGGCCGATGTCGAAGGCGAGGATTGCCTGGATGTTGGCGCGAAAGATCACCCAGACGGCGCCAAGTGCTGCGATGATCAGGCCTGCGAGCACGCCGGGACGGGTGTGCTGGCTGAGCAGTAGAAAGGCAAAGCCCGCGCTCAAGAGCGGCATCAGCGTGAAGACGGCGCCCGTCGACACCGGGTCGGTGAATTCCAGCGCCTTGAACATCGTCAGCATGTAGACGGCGATCAGCCCGCCGAGGATGAGGAAGCGCCACAACTGCCTGGGGATCCGAAACGGCACCCTGGCGTAACCGAAGGTGAGCACGCCAAGCACCACGACGGTCAAGAGATAGCGCCAGAGCGTCAGCGGGCCGGCGCCCATGTGCTGTGCCGCCAATCCGCCGAAGGAGAAGGAACCGGCGATGAGCGCCGAAAAGGTCAGCATCGCCAGATGCGCCTTGAGCTTTTCGACGCCCTTGGCGTGGCTCTGGTGCGCCGTTTTCGGCGAGACATCCTGTTTCATGCTGGCTTCCGGATCCGGTGCTGAAGACTCGAGCGAGCGCCCATACACCTAAGCCGGAGCGGGTGAGGGTTGCAAGGCCTTGGCGATATCGCCGGCATCTTCGACGATCCAGGTTTCGAGGGTCGCCTGGCGTCCGCGAAGGCTGATGTCGAGCCGCTTGTGCGCCTCCATCACCACACCGGCGCGATTGACGAGCTCGGCCGAAACGGCGAGTTGGGCGTCGTGTTCCTTGGCAAGGCCTTCGAGCCGGCTTGCCGTATTGATGGTATCGCCGACGGCAGTCAGAGACGTCGCCTGTCCATAGCCGATCTCGCCGATGATGGCTGGGCCGGCATGCATACCGATCGCGATCCGCAGCGGCTCGTCGAGCTCGCCCTGGAAGGTCTGGTTGAGAGCATCGATGCCCTTGGAAATGCGCACCGCGGCTGCAAGCGATTGCTGGCAGGCCTCGGTAAACGAGTTCTTCAGGCCGAAGATTGCCAGCGCGCCATCGCCGATGAACTTGTCGATGACCCCACCGGAATCCTCCACCGCCTCGCCGACCATCTCGAAATAGCGGTTGAGGAGGAAGACCGTATCGAAGGGCAGCTTATGCTCGGCGATGCTGGTGAAGCCGCGCAGGTCGCAGAAGAGCACGGCGATACGCCGCTCGCGCCCCTCGCCATCCTGGCGCACCAGCTGCTTCTTGATGCCGATGCTGTCGGTATCGAGGATAGGCACGACGGTGACGTTGTGGATTGGACGGAACTGGCAGGCAAGGCGGACATTGTCGGGTGCGCCGATCCGTGTCAGCGTCGTCAGCTCGGCATCTTCCGGCCCCGGCTGGCCTTCGAGACCCTGAATCACGCGCACGCGGCAGGTAGAGCAGCGGCCGCGACCGCCGCAGACCGAGACATGCGGGATGCCGGCGGCGCGGCTTGCCTCCAGCACGCTGAAGCCGAGATTGACGGTGGCGACACGGCCATCGGGGTAGCGCACGCGGATGCGCCCACCCTTGGGCAGGACGCGCAGGGCAAACGTGCCGACGATCAGCCCGGCAAAGCCGAGATAGAGACCGAGCCGGATATTCTCGAGCAGGTCGACATCGAAGGCCGGCTTGGCTTCAGCGCTGTCGCCATAGCCGCCATGCTCCGCATAGACGCGCTCGACCGAGCGGGCGCCGCTGAAGAAGCCGAGAAGCGCGAAGATCGGCACGAGGATCGCGATCGTGTAGAGCAGGACCTCGTAGCGCGGAAACCAGGTCCGTCCGCGCATCCAGAACCAGGCGCCGAGGCAGCCGTGGCTCCAGGCGAGCAAAAGGGCGAGAGATTGGCGAGTGGCATTGGTCCAGCTGGACCAGAGCGCCCGCAGCATGCCGGGATAATCGGCCTCCACTCCGGTCAAAAGCGGTTCGACCCGTGCGGCGGTCACGTGGCCCAGCAGCAGGAAGGGCAGGCTGAGGCCGAAGACGATCTTGAGCGCTTCGCGCATCGGCATGCGCAGCGTCTGGCGGCGATACAGGCTATCGAGTGCCATCATGAAATGCGCAAGCAGCGCACCATAGAGCAGCACCGTGCCGGGCACGCTGTGCCAGGCGACGTTGAAGACCTTGCGGCCGGACTCCATGGCATCGATGGAGATCAGTCCGAGCGAATGGTTGAGAAAATGGGCAAGGATGAACGTACCAAGCACTGCCCCGGAAACGAGGTGAATGCGCTTGCGTCTATTGGCGGAAATGATCGTCAAATAGCGAGCCCAGCTCTGCCGGCGAAACACCGGCTTCGGTTATTTCCCCCTTTATTATCCAGATCGCATACGCCGACAACTTACCTTTTCTACACAATCTGTTTCGTTATCGTGTCTTGCGCGTCATTGGCCACTGGCGCTATTCGGCGGGGTTCGGCTGCCAAAGCTCGATCGGGTTGCCTTCGGGGTCGTAGAGCCTGGCGGAGCGGCCGTTCGGATAGGTTTGCGGGTCGGCTGTCACCTCGATGCCCGCAGTACGAAGCTGCTCCGTCATGGCGTCGACGCGGAAGTTCAGCATCCACATCTGTTGGCTTTGGCCGAAACAGTCGGTGTCGCGCTTGAACGGGGCGAAGACGGTGCTGCCGGCGCGTTGCCTCCTTGCTTGGCTTCCGACGCCTCCGCTCGCAACAGGGATAGCCGTTGGCGTCATTCCATCATGGGCGGCAGCCGCGCGGCAAGGGTATCGATGAGCAGCCGCAGCTTTGGCGGCATATATTGGGTTTTCGGCCAGACGACATAGGTGCCGTAGGACAGAGCGGGCACATCGGCGAGTATCTGCACGAGCGAGCCGGAAGCGATGCGGTTGCCCACCAGCCAGCAAGGCAGCCAGGCGATGCCGAAGCCGTCGGCCGCCGCGTCGGCGATCGACGTCAGGTCGTCGAGCCGCAGACGCGCCGGCGGCGTGACGGTCTGCGTCTGGCCGGCCTTCACTGGAAAGGACCAGGCGAGAGGTTGTCCGCTGCGCCGATAGAGGATCGCCTGGTGCGCCGTCAGGTCTTCGATAGTCTCCGGTGCGCCATTCGCTTCGATATAGGCCGGGGAGGCGCACACGGTCATGCGCTGGTCGGCGATCTTGCGCATCATCAGTTCGGGCTCATCCCGTTGCGGGCCGGTGCGGATGGCGAGATCGAAGCCGTCCTCGACAAGGTCGACGTTGCGATCGCTGAAGTTGAGGTCGAACTCCAGCCGTGGATGTTGCTGCAGCAGTTTCGACAGCAACGGCATGATGCATTGGCGGCCGAAATGCACCGGCATCGACAGGCGCAGCCGTCCCTGTATCTCCTGTTTGCCGGATTCCAGCAGCGCCTCGCCGGCTCTGATTTCGCTGAGCGCCCTCTGGCAGTTTTCGTAGAACAGCTGACCCTCGTCGGTCAGGCTCTGGGTGCGGGTGGTGCGATGAAACAGGCGCACGCCCAGCCTTTGCTCCAGCTTGGCGACGGTCTTGCCGACGGCTGAACGCGACAGGTTGAGCCTTTCGGCGGCGGCGGAAAATCCGCCCGCGTCGGCCGCCTCCACGAACACCGAAACGCCGTTCAGGTAGCTCATCTTGTATCCCTCATGGAACCAATATGACGAAATCATATCGCAACTGGAGAGATAATTTCAACGCTATGCTTTCTCCATCAGATCAAATCCGATGAAAGGAAAGACCATGGCGAGACTGATGAAGGAATGGACCATCGATGCGTTCGGCCCTCAGAACCTGAAGCTCACGGAGCGGCCGATCCCACAGGCGGGGCCGGGCGAGGTGCTGGTTCGCACGACCGCCTTTTCGCTCAACTTTCGCGACAAGCTGGTGCTCGAAAACGGCATGGGCATGCCGCTCGTCTTCCCCTTCGTGCCGGGCTCCGACATGGCCGGCGTCGTCGAGGCGGTCGGCAGCGACGTGACGCGCTTTCAGGCCGGCGATCGGGTCATTTCCGTCTTCGACCCCAGCTGGATCGACGGTCAAAAGCCGGGAACGGCCCGTCAACCGACGTCGTTTGCGCTCGGCGGTCTCAATCCGGGCGTTGCTTCGGAATATGTCACGTTCCCGCAAGACTGGTTCGTCCATGCGCCAAAGAGCCTTGACGATGGCGAGGCAAGCACCTTGCCCTGCGCCGGTGTAACGGCCTGGTACGCGCTGGTCGAGAAGGGGCGGCCGAAGGCCGGCGACCGCGTCGTCGTGCAGGGGACGGGTGGTGTCGCGCTGTTCGGGTTGCAGATCGCCAAGGCGCATGGGGCCGAAGTCATCGTCACGTCGGCAAGCCGGGACAAGCTCGATCGCGCCCTCGAGCTCGGTGCCGACCATGGCATCGACCGCCTGTCGGAAGACTGGGTGGAGCGTGTGCTTGAGATCACCGGCGATCACGGCGCCGATCATATCCTGGAGCTTGCCGGTGGCGCCAATCTCGGCCGGTCGCTGCATGCGGTGGCGGTGCAGGGACGGATCTCGGTCATCGGGGTGCTCGAAGGCGCCGAGATCTCGGCGCCGGCGCCGCTGGTGCTGTTGAAATCGCCTGTCATCCAGGGCATCGGCGTCGGCCATCGCCGGGCGCTTGAGGACCTCGTCGCGGCTGTCGATCAAACCGGTCTGAAGCCTGTGGTCGATGCGCGCTATCGGTTTGCGGATTTCCGCGAGGCACTGGCGCATCTCGATCGCGGCGCCTTCGGCAAGGTGGTGGTCGCGGTCTGATCGAACACCAATTCCCGACGCCGCCGGACAAGAATCCGGCGGCGTCGGTTTTGGTCATTCCGCTGCCTGGCGGGCCATCGGATTGTTCGGATGCGTCGTCCAGTTGGCATAGTTCGGATCGACCGGCTTGCCGGTGCGTTGGTCCATGGCGCCTGCCGGCAGTTCTTCCATGGTGATGCAGTTCTCGACGGGACAGACGCTGACGCAGAGGTTGCAGCCGACGCACTCGTCGTCCATCACCTCGAAGTGGCGCACGCCGTTGACGAACTGGGTGATCGCCTGGTGCGAGGTGTCCTCGCAGACGATGTGACAGCGACCGCATTTGATGCAGGAATCCTGATCGATCTTGGCCTTGGCGATGTAGTTGAGGTTGAGGTACTGCCAGTCGGTGACATTCGGCACGGCGCGACCGGTGATGTCGTCGAGGTTGCGGTGACCCTTGGCATCCATCCAGTCGGACAGGCCGGAGATCATTTCCTGGACGATCTTGAAGCCGTAGGTCATTGCCGCGGTGCAGACCTGCACGTTGCCGGCGCCAAGCACCAGGAACTCGGCCGCATCGCGCCAGGTGGTGATGCCACCGATGCCTGATATCGGCAGGCCGTAGGTTTCCGGATCGCGGGCGATTTCGGCGACCATGTTGAGCGCGATCGGCTTGACCGCCGGGCCGCAATAGCCGCCGTGGGTACCCTTGCCGCCGACCGTCGGGTTCGGGGCGAAGTTGTCGAGATCGACGGAGACGATCGAGTTGATCGTGTTGATCAGCGACACTGCGTCGGTGCCGCCGGCCTTGGCGGCGCGGGCCGGCTTGCGGACGTCGGTGATATTGGGCGTCAGCTTGGTGATGACGGGCATGCGCGTGTACTGCTTGCACCAGCGAACGACCATTTCGATATATTCCGGCACCTGTCCGACAGCGGCGCCCATGCCGCGTTCGGACATGCCGTGCGGACAGCCGAAATTGAGCTCGATGCCGTCGGCGCCGGTTTCTTCGACCAGCGGTAGGATCGCCTTCCAGGCCTCTTCCTCGCAGGGCACCATGATCGATGCGATCAGGGCCCGGTCCGGCCAGTTCATCTTGACCTGCTTCATTTCCCGCAGGTTCACATAAAGGTCGCGGTCGGTGATGAGCTCGATGTTGTTGAAGCCCAACAACCGGCGGTCGGCGCCCCAGATCGCGCCGTAGCGCGGGCCGTTGACGTTGACGACAGGCGGTCCTTCCTCGCCGAGCGTCTTCCAGACGACGCCGCCCCAGCCTGCCTTGAAGGCACGCTCGACGTTATAGGCCTTGTCCGTCGGCGGCGCGGACGCCAGCCAGAACGGGTTCGGGGATTTGATGCCGACAAAATTGTTGCGAAGATCAGCCATTGTTCCGTTCTCCCGATCCGTTATGCAACGGCGCTCGCGCGCGGCATGGCCGCGGCGAAAGCCCGGTTGATCGCTTCAGCGGCATCGCGGCCCATGGCGACGGCGGAGACCGTCAGGTCCTCGCCACCCAGCACGCAGTCGCCGCCGGCCCAGACATTGGCGAGCGAGGTCTTGCCTTCGGCATCGGTGACGATGCGGCCGGCTTCGAACGTGAGCGATCCGAGGCCGGACGCCTCGAAGGACTGACCGATCGCCTTGAAGATCTGGTCTGCGGCAATGATACCCGTTTCGCCCGTCGTCGTCAGCTTTCCATCGACGAGCGTAGTGTATTCGAGTTCGATCCCGGCGACCTTGTCGTCCTTGAGCGCGATGCGCTTGGGCTGCAGCCAGTGGCGGATGGTGACGCCCTTGGAGGTGGCCAGGTCCTGCTCGAACTCGGACGCGTTCATGTGCTCCTTGCCGCGGCGATAACAGATCGTCACTTCCTCGGCGCCGAGCAGCTTGGCCTGGACGGCGGCGTCGATGGCGGTCATGCCGCCACCGAGAACCACGACCCGGCGACCGACCGGAATGTCGGCCTTGGTCTTCGACTGGCGAAGGGCGGCGATGAAATCGACGGCGTCGTCTACGCCCTCGGCGGTTTCGCCTTCGAGGCGCAGCGCGTTGACGCCGGCAAGGCCGAGACCGAGGAAGACGGCGTCATATTGTTCGGTCAAATCGCCAAGCGAAAAATCGCGGCCGAGCGCCTGGCCGTGGCGGACTTCGATGCCGCCGATCGACAGCACGTAGTCGACCTCGCTCTGGGCGAAATCGTCGACGGACTTGTAGGCGGCGATGCCGTATTCGTTGAGGCCGCCGGATTTCTCACGGGCATCGTAGAGGACGACCTCGTGGCCCTTGACCGCAAGGCGGTGGGCGCAGGCAAGCCCCGCTGGCCCGGCGCCGACGACGGCAACCTTTTTGCCGGAGGTCGCAGCGCGGGTGTAGAACTGCTTGTTCTCCTTCATCGCGATATCGGTCGCATAGCGCTGGAGGCGGCCGATCTCGACCGGACGCTCCTCAGCCGTGTTGCGCACGCAGGCCTGCTCGCAGAGCGTTTCGGTGGGACAGACGCGGGCGCACATGCCGCCCAGGATGTTCTGGTCGAAGATCGTCTTTGCCGAGCCGATGGGGTTGCCCGTCGATATCTGCCGAATGAACAGCGGGATATCGATGGAGGTGGGACAGGCCGTCATGCAGGGCGCGTCATGACAGAAATAACAGCGGTCGGAGGCGACCAATGCCTCGTGCCTGTCGAGGGCTGGATGGAGGTCGGAGAAATTGGTTTCGTAGTCCGCGAGCGGCAGGCGGCCGCCGAGGATCCCAGATTGCGTCGTTCCCATTTTTGGCTCCCAATGTTTTCTCAGGATGATGGAACGGTAACACGCTTTATTTTTTTATCAAACGGTAAAAGTTTGGCATCGAAATGCTGGGAAAGCCTTGCGATCCGGGGATTTGCTGCAGACCTGCCAAGCCATTGTTCTTGACTGCTGTTTGACAGGGCAGGGCAAATAGTGGCAGCAAATCAGAGCGGGATGAGGAAAAGTGTGTGCGGTTTTCCGCCCGCATCCCGCTCTAACTTAGGGGAAGCGATCGCGATGTTTTGAGTTGATTCGACCCAAAACATCGCGATCGCGGGGGAATGGAGAAGTGGCATGGCGCGACGGGCTGAGGCGAACAACAGGCTTGATGATGCTGCCCGCGCGGGCTGGTTATACTATGTCGCCGGCCGTACCCAGGACGAGATCGCCACGGTCATGGGCATTTCGCGCCAATCGGCCCAGCGGCTGGTTTCGCTTGCCATGGCGGAGCGCCTGATCAAGGTCAGGCTCGATCATCCGATTGCCGCATGCCTGGAGGCTGCCGAACGGCTTCGGGAAAAATACGAGCTAAAGCATGTGGACGTGGTTCCGAGCGATCCCGGATCGAGTTCGACCACGGTCGGCATCGCCGAGGCAGGGGCCGCCGAGATCGAGCGCTGGCTCAAATTAACCGAGCCCCAGGTTCTGGCGATCGGTACGGGCCGGACCTTGAAGGCGGCGATCGACCAATTGCCGGCGATGGAATGTCCGCAGCATCGCATCGTGTCCTTGACTGGCAATATCAGGCTCGACGGCTCGGCCGCCTATTACAACGTCATCTTTAGCATGGCCGATGCCGTCAAGGCGCGGCATTTCCCGATGCCTTTGCCGGTTCTCGCCTCCTCGCCGGAGGAGCGCGCGGTGCTGCACAGCCAGAGCCTCGTCCAGGTGGCGTTGAAGCTGGGCGCGGAGGCGAATGTCGCCTTTGTCGGTGTCGGCGAACTCGGCCCCGAGGCGCCGCTTTGCCAGGACGGATTTCTGTCGCAGGACGAGATGGGGCAGCTGACGAAGTCCGGCGCCGCAGGGGAAATCTGCGGCTGGATGTTTGACCACGACGGCGCATTGCTGGCGGGCAGTTTCAACGACCGTGTCGCCTCCGTTCCTCTGCCATCGCGCGACAATGCGTCGGTGATCGGGCTTGCCAAGGGGCGGCGCAAATATGAGGCGCTGAAGGCCGCGCTCAAGGGGCGGATCATCAACGGCATTATCACCGATGAGGCGACCGCCGCCTATCTGCTCAACGCCTGATCGCAGCGTTTCTGCTTGGGAAGGGCCGGCCATGCGCCGGCCCTTTGGCGTTCATATCACCACCTGCTGATAAAAAATCCGCAATCAAAACAGATTCATAACGGCTCTGGTTGCAGCGCAGCAACGAAAGCGGATTGACATTTTTTCACAAGAAGTGAGTAATTGCTCATGAGCAAGGCAAATGCTCAATTTCTTCTGGGAGGAAGTCGATGAATTTGAGAACTTTCCTGCTGAGCACGTGCTCGGCAGTCGCTCTGGCAGGTCTGGCCCAAGCAGAAACGCTGACCATTGCGACCGTGAACAACGGCGACATGATCCGAATGCAGAAGCTGGCGGATGAATTCACGTCCAAGAATCCGGACATTACGCTCGAGTGGGTGACACTCGAGGAAAACGTGCTGCGCCAGCGCGTGACGACGGATATTGCCACCAAGGGTGGCCAGTACGACATCATGACCATCGGCACCTACGAAGTGCCGATCTGGGCCAAGCAGGGCTGGCTTATGCCGCTCGACAATCTCGGCGCCGACTACGACGTCGACGACCTGCTGCCGGCGATCCGCTCGGGCCTGACCATAGACGACAAGCTCTATGCCGCACCGTTCTACGGCGAAAGCTCGATGGTGATGTACCGCAAGGACCTGTTCGAAAAGGCCGGGCTGACCATGCCCGACGCGCCGACCTGGGACTTCATCGCCGACGCGGCGCGCAAGATCACCGACAAGGGCAACGAAGTCTACGGCATCTGCCTGCGCGGCAAGGCGGGCTGGGGCGAGAACATGGCCTTCCTGACCGCAACCGCGAACGCCTTCGGCGCCCGCTGGTTCGACGAGAACTGGAAGCCGCAGTTCGACCAGCCGGAATGGAAGAACGCGCTCGACTTCTACGTCAAGCTGATGAATGACGCCGGACCGCCCGGTGCATCCTCGAACGGCTTCAACGAAAACCTGTCGCTGTTCCAGACCGGCAAATGCGGCATGTGGATCGACGCGACGGTTGCGGCCTCGTTCGTGACCAACCCGAAGGAATCGACGGTTGCCGACAAGGTGGGCTTCGCGCTTGCACCTGACACTGGCCTCGGCAAACGCGGAAACTGGCTCTGGGCCTGGAACCTTGCCATCCCCGCCGGTTCGCAGAAGGTGGCCGCGGCCGAGAAGTTCATCGCTTGGGCAACCGGCAAGGACTATCTGAAGCTCGTTGCCGACAAGGAAGGCTGGGCCAACGTTCCTCCGGGCACGCGCACATCGCTCTACGCCAACCCTGAGTACCAGAAGGCAGCGCCCTTCGCGAAGATGACGCTCGACTCGATCAATGCAGCCGACCCCAAGAACCCGGCCGTCAAGCCGGTGCCCTATGTCGGCGTGCAGTTCGTGGCGATCCCTGAATTCCAGGGGCTCGGCACAGCAGTCGGGCAGCAGTTCGCGGCGGCTCTTGCCGGTCAGATGACCGTCGACCAGGCGCTTGCCAGCGCCCAGCAACTGACCGAGCGTGAGATGACCAAGGCCGGCTACATCAAATAAGGCTCCCAAGGGCCCGGGGTGCCGGCCGCAAATGGTTGGCGCCCCGGTAATTCCTGGAGGCAGTCAAGGGGCCCACGCGGGTAAACGCGCTGGCCCGACCCGATCTCGAAACAGCGTTGAATTCCGTCATTTGGGGGGACGCCATGGCGACCTTGCACACCCGCTCCGCCGCGCGTTTGATGATCGCGCCCTCGGTGCTTCTGCTTCTGGCCTGGATGATCGTTCCGCTGGCCATGACAATCTACTTCTCATTCCTGCGCTACAATCTCTTGATGCCGGGAATGGAGGAGTTCGCGGGCTTTTCGAACTACAGCTACTTCCTCACCGATCCCGCCTTCTTCCAGGCGATCTTCAACACGCTCGCCATCGTGCTGGGCGTGCTCTTCATCACCGTCGTCGGCGGCATTGCGCTGGCGCTTCTTCTCGATCAGCCGATGTTCGGTCAGGGGATCGTGCGCATCCTGGTGATCGCGCCGTTCCTGATCATGCCGACCGTCGCCGCGCTGGTGTGGAAGAACATGTTCATGAACCCGGTCAACGGGCTGTTCGCCTGGCTGGCCAAGCTCTTCGGACTGCAGCCCTTCGACTTTCTCGCCAATGCACCCCTGATGTCGGTGATCCTCATCGTCGCCTGGCAATGGCTGCCCTTTGCGACGCTGATCCTTTTGACGGCGCTGCAATCGCTCGATGAAGAGCAGAAGGAAGCAGCCCAGATGGACGGCGCCAGCGCCTGGAGCCGCTTCATCTATCTCGTGCTGCCACATCTTTCTCGTGCGATCACCGTGGTGATCCTGATCCAGACGATCTTCCTGCTCTCGGTCTTTGCGGAAATCCTGGTGACGACCAATGGCGGTCCGGGCACGCAGAGCACGAACCTCACCTTCCTCGTCTATGCGCAGGCCCTGCTGCAGTTCGACGTGGGCGGCGCATCCGCCGGCGGCATCATCGCCGTCATCCTCGCCAACATCGTCGCATTCTTCCTGATGCGCATGATCGGCAAGACGCTGGAGGCTTGATACCGATGGCACGCACTGTCTCCACCCAAAGAAAGATCGTCGTCACGGTCGTCGCCTGGACGATCGGCATCCTGATCTTCTTCCCGATCCTGTGGACGTTCCTGACGAGCTTCAAGACCGAGGCAGAGGCGATCGCCTCGCCGCCGTCCCTGTTCTTCTTCGACTGGACGACGGAGAACTATCATGAGGTCCAGAGCCGATCGAACTACTTCCTGCACTTCATGAACTCGGTCGTCATCTCCTTCGGCTCGACGCTGATCGGCCTGATCATCGCCATCCCGTCTGCCTGGGCGATGGCGTTCTCGCCGACCAAGCGCACCAAGGACGTGCTGATGTGGATGCTCTCCACCAAGATGATGCCGTCGGTCGGTGTGCTCGTGCCGATGTACCTGTTGTTCCGCAACACCGGCCTGCTCGATACCCGCACCGGCCTCGTCATCGTGCTGACGCTGATCAACCTGCCGATCATCATCTGGATGCTCTACACCTACTTCAAGGAAATCCCCGGCGAGATCCTCGAGGCGGCACGCATGGACGGAGCATCGCTGTCCAAGGAGATCATCTATGTGCTGACGCCGATGGCGATCCCGGGCATCGCCTCGACGCTGCTCCTCAACATCATCCTTGCCTGGAACGAGGCGTTCTGGACGCTGAACCTCAGCGCCGCGAAGGCGGCGCCGCTCACGGCCTTCATCGCCTCCTATTCGAGCCCCGAAGGCCTGTTCTACGCCAAGCTCTCGGCGGCCTCGACCATGGCGATTGCCCCCATCCTCATACTCGGCTGGTTCTCGCAGAAACAGCTCGTGCGCGGCCTCACCTTCGGCGCGGTCAAATAAGGGATACGACAATGGGAAACATTACACTCAGAAACGTCTCGAAGGTCTTCGGCGCCCATGCCGTCATCCCGTCGATCGACCTCAATATTGACGATGGCGAGTTCGTCGTCTTCGTCGGCCCGTCGGGCTGCGGAAAATCGACGCTGCTCAGGCTCATCGCCGGGCTAGAGGATGTCAGCGATGGTGAGATCGTCATCGACGGCAAGAACGCCACCGAGCTGCCGCCAGCGCAACGTGGACTTTCGATGGTGTTCCAGTCCTATGCGCTCTATCCGCATATGAGTGTGCGCTCGAACATAGGCTTCCCTTTGAAGATGGCGAACGAGGACAAGGCTGTCATCGACAAGAAGGTGGCCGACGCAGCGCGTGTGCTCAACCTGACCGACTATCTCGACCGCAAGCCTCGCCAGCTTTCCGGCGGCCAGCGCCAGCGTGTCGCCATCGGCCGCGCGATCGTGCGCCAGCCGAAAGCTTTTTTGTTCGACGAGCCTTTGTCGAACCTCGACGCAGCACTGCGCGTCAACATGCGGCTCGAAATCAGCCAGTTGCACCAGGATCTGAAGACGACCATGGTCTACGTCACCCACGATCAGGTGGAAGCCATGACCATGGCCGACAAGATCGTGGTTCTCAACCGGGGGCGCATCGAGCAGGTCGGCTCGCCGCTCGACCTCTATCACAAGCCGGACAATCTCTTCGTGGCGGGCTTCATCGGGTCGCCGCGGATGAACTTCGTTTCCGGTGCGCCGGCTACCGCCTACCAGGCGCACACTATGGGCATCCGGCCCGAGCATCTGGTGCTTTCAACGGAAAACGGCACCTGGGCCGGCACGGTCGGCGTTGCCGAGCACCTGGGCTCGGACACCTTCCTGCACGTCAACGTCGACAATATCGGAACGATGACCGCGCGTGTCAGCGGCGATTTCGCCGTCGCCCACGGGGACCGGGTGTTCCTGACGCCCGACGCCCAGCGCGTCCACAGGTTCGACGACAAGGGACTGGCAGTTCGATGAAACGTCTTCACGGGAAAAGCGCGCTGATCACCGGATCCGCGCGGGGTATCGGTCGTGCCTTCGCCGAAGCCTATGTGCGAGAAGGCGCCACAGTGGCGATTGCCGACATCAATCTGGCGCGGGCGCGTGAGACCGCATCGGAAATCGGCCCGAGCGCCTATGCCGTCGAGATGGATGTGACGCAGCAGAACTCCATCGACGCGGCGATCGCATCGGTTGTCACCGAGGCCGGTGGTCTCGATATCCTCGTCAACAACGCCGCGCTCTTCGATCTCGCGCCGATCGTCGAGATCACGCGTGAAAGCTATGACCGGCTGTTTTCGATCAATGTTTCGGGGACGCTGTTCACGATGCAGGCGGCTGCCAAACAGATGATCGCCCAGGGCAGGGGCGGCAAGATCATCAATATGGCGAGCCAGGCAGGCCGGCGCGGCGAGGCGCTGGTCGCCGTCTATTGCGCCACCAAGGCAGCGGTCATCAGCCTGACCCAGTCGGCGGGGCTGAACCTGATCAAGCACGGCATCAACGTCAACGCCATTGCGCCCGGCGTCGTCGATGGCGAGCACTGGGACGGCGTCGACGCACTGTTTGCCAAATACGAGAACCGCCCGCGCGGCGAGAAGAAGAGGCTCGCGGGAGCGGAAGTCCCCTATGGGCGCATGGGAACGGCCGAGGATCTCACGGGCATGGCGATCTTCCTCGCTTCTGCCGAGAGCGATTACGTCGTTTCGCAGACCTACAACGTCGATGGCGGCAACTGGATGAGCTGAGGCCCGTCTCCGGACGATGCCTCGATAAGGAAACGAGACCATGACGACCAAACTTTCTCTTGCCGCGCTCGACGCAGTGAAGGCCAAGGCCGGCGTGCCGAGCTACGATCGCGCCGATCTGAAAGCCGGTATCGTGCATTTCGGTGTCGGCAATTTTCACCGTGCCCATCAGGCCGTCTATCTCGACGATCTCTTCAATGCCGGGCACGACCATGACTGGGCGATCGTCGGTGCCGGGGTCCTTCCCTCCGATGAACAAATGCGGGCAAAGCTCGCGGCGCAGGATTTCCTGACGACGGTGGTCGAGCAGGACAACAACCGCACCGGCGCGCATGTGACTGGCGCGATGATCGACTATCTCAGGCCCGGCGACGTCGCTGGCATCGTCGCCAGGCTTGCAGACCCGGCGATCCGCATTGTTTCGCTGACGATCACCGAGGGCGGCTATTTCATCGATCCAGCCTCCGGCGTTTTTAATCCGACCCACCCGGCCATCGTTGACGATGCGCAAAATCCCGCCGCGCCGAAGACGGTCTTCGGTTTGATCGTTGCCGGTCTGAAGGCACGCCGCGACGGACAAATTCCGCCGTTCACGGTGATGTCATGCGACAACATTCCGGGCAATGGCGAGGTGACCCACGCTGCGGTTTCAGGCCTTGCCCGGCTGTTCGATCCTGATTTCGCCGACTGGATCGACGCCAATATCGCCTTTCCGAACGGCATGGTGGACCGCATAACGCCGGCCACGGGCGCACGCGAAATCGGCATCGTCGCAACCGATTACGAGATCGAGGATGGCTGGCCGGTGTTTTGCGAAGAGTTCAAGCAATGGGTGCTGGAGGATCATTTTCCGCAGGGACGCCCGGCGCTCGAAAAGGTCGGCGTGCAGTTCGTGCCCGATGTTGCGCCCTATGAGCACATGAAGATCCGCATCCTCAACGGCGGCCACGCGGCAATCGCCTATCCCGCAGCCCTGCTCGACATTCATTTCGTCCACGAGGCGATGGAGGAGCCGCTGATCCGTGATTTTCTCGCCAAGCTTGAGCATGACGAGATCATTCCGGTCATTCCGCCGGTGCCGAACACCGATCTCGGCGATTATTACAAGCTGATCGAGATGCGCTTTTCCAACCCGAAGATCGGCGACACGATCCCGCGGCTTGCACAGGACGGCTCCAACCGGCAGCCGAAATTCATCCTGCCCTCGACGGCCGACCGGCTGGCGCGGGGCGAAGACGTCGTCGGCCTGGCGCTGGTGTCAGCGCTCTGGTGCCGCTACTTCGACGGCACGACCGATAGCGGCAAGCAGATTGTCTTCAACGACCAGAACGCCGAACGGCTTCAGGCGGCAGCCCGTGCCGCAAGGCAGGATCCGACGGCTTTTCTGGCGCTGTCGGACATTTTCGGCGAGGTCGCCCAATCCGATCTCTTCCGCAAGCGCTTCACCCACGCATTGAAAACCCTCTGGGAAAAAGGTACGCGCGCTACGCTCCAGCTTTATCTGGACGGCAAGCTTACTGCATAATTCCTTAGAACGGGGCCCGATTTAAGGATGAAATTACGCAGCAATTCAAAGAGTTACAGCGACGTTGGCGCGTCTTAAAAGATGCGCAGCGCTGTAAGGGGTAGGGTGTTATGGCCGACGGCGCGTCCAGGTTGGTGATCTTCGATTGCGACGGCGTGCTGGTTGACAGCGAGCCGATCTCGCTCGAAGTCCTGGTCGACGTGCTGGCGGCGGCAGGCGTGTCGATGACCACGGAGGAGGCGACCGAACGGTTTCTCGGGCGCAGCCTGAAAAGCATGTCTGCCATACTTCACGACGAATATGGCCTGGCGACAGACGACGCCTTTCTCGAAGAAATGCGCACGCGGCTCTATCAGCGTTTCCGTACGGAGTTGCAGCCGATCGCCGGTATTCGCCGGGCGGTCGAAGACCTTGGCGTCGCCTGTTGCGTCGCCTCGTCCAGCCAGCCGGAACGCATCCGGCTGTCGCTGACCGTCACCGGTCTGATCGATCTTTTCGAGCCGAACATCTTCTCTGCAACGATGGTCAAACATGGCAAACCGGCGCCCGACCTGTTTCTGCTGGCGAGCCGGGAGATGGGCTATGCACCCAAGGATTGTATCGTCGTCGAAGACAGTCCGGCCGGCATCGAAGCCGCGCACGCCGCTGGCATGCGGGCCTTTGCCTTCGCCGGTGGCGGACATGCGCGCAGCGACCGTCATCGACAGACACTCGCCAAGCTCGACCCCGACGTGCTGTTTGACGACATGGGCGAATTGTTACAGTTTGTCCGCCAATAGTGCATAATTCCTCAAGTCGAAATCGATTTGATGGGAAAATTATGCGGCAGTTTCAAGATGTTGCAGCGTGCTGTAACGGGGACGGGGATCTCCATTGATGCGTGAATTCGTCGTTGCGGTCGATGTCGGTACCGGCAGTGCCCGTGCCGGAATTTTCGACCGGAATGGCAGGCTTCTGGCGCGTGCCGACCTGCCGATCGCCATGAACCGGCCGGAAGAAAATCATGCCGAACACGATTCGGAAGATATCTGGAGAGCTGTCTGCGGCTCGGTGAAAGCTGCCAGAGACAAGGCCGGCATCGCGCCGGAGAGCATTGCCGCCATCGGTTTCGATGCAACGTGTTCGCTCGTGGTGCGCGACCGGAGCGGCGCGCCGCTTTCCGTCAACCGAAAGGGCGAGGCGCGCTGGGACACAATCGTCTGGCTCGATCATCGGGCGCTGACGGAGGCCGATTTCTGTACCGCCACCGGACACCCGGTCCTCGATTTCTCCGGCCGCGTCATGTCGCCGGAGATGGAAATGCCGAAGCTGATGTGGCTGAAGCGGAATCTGCCTAGCCAATGGGAGAAGGCAGGCTTTTTCTTCGATCTCGCCGACTATCTCTCCTGGCGGGCGACCGGCAGTGCGGCGCGCTCGCGCTGCACCTTGACGGCGAAATGGAACTATCTCGCCCATGAACAGCGCGGTTGGCAGGCGGACTATCTCGCGCGGATCGGCCTCGAGGATCTGCTTGCGCGGGGCGGATTGCCGGAGGAAACGCAGCCGGTCGGAAGCTCGGTCGGGGGCTTGTCGGTGGAGGCTGCCGCCGAGCTCGGTCTTGATATCGGCTGCCAGGTGGCACCGGGTCTGATCGACGCCTATGCCGGGGCGCTCGGCGTGCTCGGCGGTTTTGCCGGCGAGCCGGAAAAGCTCGAGCGGCAACTGGCGCTGATCGCGGGCACCTCGAGCTGCATCGTTGCCTTCTCCAAGGATATGAAGCCCGGCTTCGGCATGTGGGGACCCTATTTCGAAGCGGTGCTGCCCGGCGCCTGGCTGATCGAAGGCGGCCAGTCGGCGACCGGCGCCCTGCTCGATCACATCGTGCGCATTCATGGCGGCGGCCTGGAGCCAACGACCGAGACCCACGGCCGGATCATCGCGCGCGTCCAGGAACTGCGCGTCCTGCACGGAACGCAGTTTGCCGAACGGCTGCATGTACTGCCGGATTTCCACGGCAACCGCTCACCGCTTGCCGATCCACACGGGCTCGGCGTCATCAGCGGCCTGCCGTTCGATTCGTCGTTCGATGCGCTGTGCCGGCTCTATTGGCGCACCTGCGTGGCGATCGCGCTCGGCATCCGCCATATCCTCGAGATGATGCGTGAGGTCGGCTACGAACTCGACACACTTCACGTCACCGGCGGCCACGTGCGCAATGCGCTTCTGATGGAGCTTTATTGCGACGTCACGGGTTGCCGGGTCGTAGCACCCGATGCGCCTGACGCCGTTCTTCTCGGAACGGCGATGGCGGCAGCCGTTGCCGGTCAGGTTCACGTCGATCTCGCCGTGGCCGGTGCGGCGATGGCGTCCGGCGGGCGCGAGCGGCGGCCGAACGACGCCATGCGTGACATCTACGATCGCGACTACCGCCGCTTCCTTGCGCTCTACCGCCATCGCGACGAACTGGACGCGCTGCAATAAAAAAATGATCGGCAAACGCGCAACTCCGGGAACCTTTGTTTGCGTCACGCATTTTATTTTCAGACCGGACGGTGGCGCGCATCGCCCCCAATGTGGCGCCGGAGGTAATCCGCCGGTTTACAACTCACACTCCCCCGGTGAGTTGAACAATGTCAGCCAGTGCCTTCCCTCGGCACTGGCTGTTTTGTTTCCAGCGCTTGCCATCAACGGGCATGCCAATCAGGACACCAGCGACGAAAGGCAAGGGCGGGCGACAGCAACAAGTGGACAAACAAAAGCCGGCGACCGAGGCCGCCGGCGATAGATGCTGTGTCGATGATCAGGCTGCGGCCTTCGTCGATTCGTTGAAGAACAGCGCCTGGCTGATCAGCGCCTTCACCATGTCAGGATTGAAAGGCTTCGTGACCAGGAAGGTCGGCTCAGGGCGTTCGCCGGTCAGCAGCCTCTCAGGGAAGGCGGTGATGAAGATCACCGGGATGGCGCTGGCCTTCAGGATATCGTTGACCGCATCGATACCGGAGCTGCCGTCGGCGAGCTGGATATCGGCAAGCACCATGCTCGGACGGGTCTTCTTATAGAGCGCGATTGCTTCGTCGCGGGTGCGGGCAATGCCGGTCACTCGGTGGCCAAGGCTCTCGACCATGTTTTCGATATCGATGGCGATCAGAGGCTCGTCCTCGATGATCATGATATCGGTTGCGACCTGTCGCGAGATTTCCTGCGAAGCGCGGTCGAGAAGGGAACCGATCTTGTCGTCGGTGACGGCAAGGATTTCGCTTGCTTCCTCGGGCCGGAAACCTTCGACCGAGACGAGAAGGAAAGCCTGGCGGGCAAGCGGCGAAACGTTTGCCAGATTGACCGAGGCGCGCTGCTCCCAGGCAAAGGGCGAAACCGGCTCGGGAACCAGCACCGACGAGGAGCCGAAGAGCGACGTGTAGAGGCGGAACAGCGCGACCCGGTCATTGCTGGCCTCCGGGAAAATGGAGGTATCGGCAATCAGGGCTTCGAGTACCGCGGCCACATAGGCGTCGCCTGATGTCTGCGACCCGGTCAATGCGCGCGAGTAGCGGCGCAGATAGGGCAGCAGCGGCGCGATCCGTGTGGACAATGTCATGGAGTACTCCCTCGAGAATATAATCTTGCAGTGATGCTCCAAAACGTTTCACGCAAAAAAAAGTTCCGGGAGGGAACATTTCATTTTTCAGACGCGTTAAGGCGGTAATGAACACCACAAGGCGACAGATTGACAATGAAGTATAAAACAGGGGCGGGGCGCACTTCCGGTACGACCTCATGGTCCGAAGACCCAAACACGCAGATCGCGGCCAAGTTAAAGGCGCTCTATCAGTCCGTTCAGGAAGAAGCGATACCTTCGCGCTTTCTCGATCTTCTGGAAAAACTCGACGCAGCCGAGCGGCAGTCGGTTCTGCAGGGAAGGGAGTGAGCGCCAGAATGTCGTCTGAAAAGAATGAGTTCAAGCGAGAGATGCTCGCCGCCCTGCCGAGCCTTCGCGCCTTTGCCATGTCTCTCATAGGTCGTCATGACCGGGCCGACGATCTTGTTCAGGACACGATCATGAAAGCCTGGGCCAAGCAGGACCACTTCCAGATGGGCACGAACATGAAGGCCTGGCTGTTCACGATCCTGCGCAACGAGCTCTACAGCCAGATGCGCAAGCGCGGACGCGAGGTGCAGGACAGCGACGGCCATTTCACCGAATCGCTTGCCCATCATCCGGAACAATATGGTTCGCTCGACCTGCAGGATTTCCGCCGGGCCCTCGAGACGCTGCCCCCGGACCAGCGCGAGGCGATCATCCTCGTCGGCGCGTCGGGTTTTTCCTATGAGGAAGCGGCGACGATCTGCGGCTGCGCCCTGGGCACGATCAAGAGCCGGGTGAACCGCGCCCGCCAGCGCCTTCAGGATATCCTCAAGGTGCAGGGCGAAAACGACTACGGTCCGGACGAAACGTCCGCTCCCATTACCTCACGGGCATTCGTTTCCTGATCCGACAGCTCTTTTTGGCCGCCAGAGCGTTGCAAATCGAGAGCAGCCCTGCTTTCACTGGCGGCCTGAACGTCTCCGCAGAAGAGCGCCGTGTGTCAATGGCAATCGGCGCCGGCTGACGGGTGCGGCAGTTTGGAGTTGAGGCCGGATGCGCGAAAAAAGAGAAGAAAAGACCGCCCCGCCGGAGACATCGCTGCTCGACGCGCCCGAGCGGTTGAGCGTGCTGCATGCGACGGTGCCGGACATGGCGGTACCCGATGCGGATTTCGACGGCATTGCCGAGATCGCTGTCCGCCTCTTCGATGCGCCGATCGCGCTCGTCAGCCTGCTTGACCGCGAGTGGCAATGGTTCAAGGCGGCGGTCGGTACCACGGAGACGCGGGCGTCATCGGAGGATTCGTTCTGCGTGCACGCGGCAGCCGATGCGGGAGGCAACGGCCTAGTTGTACTCGACGCCTCAGTCGATCTGCGTTTTCGCAATCGGCCGCTGGTCGCCGGCGCGCCATTCCTGCGCTTTTACGCCGGCGCGCCGATCGTTCTCGATGGCCAGCCGGTCGGCACGGTCTGCGTGCTCGACGTTGCCGCGCGCAGCGAGGTCGCACCGCATCTGATGGAGCAGCTGCGCCGGCTTGCCGATCTTGCCGCCTCGCTTCTCAAGCTCAAGGACGAGGCGCGACGGCGCGCCATCAAGGAGGCAGCGCTCTCCCGCGAGGAACAGCGCCACGCGATGGCGCTTGAGGCGGCCAATATCGGCAGCTGGCTCTGGAACGTTCGCTCCGGCGTGATCGTCGGCAACAGCGCCTTTATGCGCATGTTCGGCTTGCCGGCCGATCGGTCGTTCGGCGCCAGGGAAGTGTTCGGCGCCATCCATGCCGATGACCGCGGCGCAACCTTCGCCAAGCTTCGCCAGGCGATGAAGGCGGACGAGGAATATGACGGGATGTTCCGGGTCGGAAACACCGGCCGTTGGCTGCTCGGCCGCGGGCGGGTGCACGATCGGGATGCCAAGGGAAATCCGCTGACCTTCATCGGTGTCACCATCGATGTCACCGACCAGCAGGCATCGGTGCAGCGAACGCGGCTGTTGCTCAAGGAACTCAACCACCGGGTCAAGAATACCCTGGCGATGCTGCAGTCGCTCGCCCGCCAGACCCTGCGCCAGACCAGCGACCCGGCCGAATTCATGACCGCCTTTGCCGGACGACTGCAAGCGATCTCCGAGGCGCATGGACTTCTCTCGGACCATGAGTGGGGCACGATCCGGCTTGCGGACCTGATCTCCAAGCAATTGATGCCGCATGTCAGCGTCTATGCGGACCAGATCGAACTGCACAAGGACGAGGTGCTGCTCGGCCCCGACCAGGCCGTCGGCCTGGGGCTCGTGCTGCATGAACTTGCGACCAATGCGGTGAAATACGGCTCCCTTTCGGTGCCGACCGGCAAGGTGGTGCTGACGGCGCGCAACGTCGTCGAAGAAGGCGAAGCGGTATTGCACCTGACCTGGACGGAGGTCGGCGGACCGCCCGTGCGCGAACCGAAACGTCGAGGCTTTGGCTCCATCCTGATAGAGCGCAGCCTCGACAAGGTTCTCGGCAGTTCGGTGAAGGTCGAATATATGGCGGCCGGCGTGACCGCGCTGATCCGCTTGCCGCTTTAGGTTTCCCGTCGCGGCCTGCGCTTCCTGCCGGTGCCGAGCAAGGCGCCGATGGCAAGGGCCGTGCCCACGGCGAGCAGCGGCTGTTTGCGCAGGATGCTTGCTGCGGCCAGCATCGTCAGATTGGTTTGCATCATCGACCGACGGCGGCGCTCTTCGGCGAGCCGCCTATCCCGTCCTTGCAGGGCAATCATCACGATGATCAGGATCAAGGCCGTCAGGATGAGGGCTGCGGCTATCGACGCGGCGGCGACCACAGGCGAATAGGCGGCGCTGAGATAAAGCGCGATGGCGATCAGTGCGAAGATGTAGGCGGTGACAAGCAGCACGGCGACGACGGCGCACAAGGCGGCGTTGCGCTTGAAACGTGATGCGGTGGCGCCGATGTCGGCAGCCAGCAAGGCGGACAGAGCGGCCCCGAGTGGTCCCATGCGCATTTACTCCTGGTAACACGTCAAAACGGGTGGGATGCGTCTGGCGATCCCACCCCGTTCCAAGATCTGCATCGAACCTAGCGCCGCAGCAGTGCGGCGGCGATCAGACCGATGAGGGCTGCCGTGCCAAGCGTTGCGAACGGGTGCTCGCGTACCGCATGGCGAAGCTGCTTTTCCGTGCCGGCATAGCGGTCGCGCAGATCGCCGAGCAGTTCCTCGCCGCTTGCGAGCAAATCCTGAAGGCCGGCTTCCGCGTGCTCGCGGGCATCGTGCGCCTTGCTACGCGCCTGTTTCGAAGCGTCGGCACCGCGATCGGCAAGCAGGGCAACGAGCGCCGCCATGTCGCTACGCAGTTCGCTGAGCTGGTCTTCGATGGAAATGTCAGCGAGCGCGCCGTTGCGCTTGCTCGACCGTGAACTTGAACCTGAGAAGAGGCCTGAAGCCATGATTGGTCTCCCTTTCGCTGCAACGCCGGCCAAGGACGACCGGCGTGATCCGTTGGCACCGACATGGCAAGCGCATTGCCACGACCGGTACTTCGGGGAGAACAACGCACGAGTGCGCAAATTGTTTCGATAAATCTTGAAGTTGGCGCGATTTGCCGGCTAGAGCGTCGCCGTCTGCGGCAACACGAAGGGCACGTCGGCTGCCGGCATGGCGCTGACCTGCATGCGGCAGCCGAACACCACCTCCATCGTCTCGTCGGTCAACACCTCTCGCGGCGCGCCGCCTGCGCGGATCTTCCCGGCCTTCATCATGATCATCCGGTCGGCGAACATCGCCGTCAGGTTGAGATCGTGCATGACGGCGATGACGCCACCGCCGCGCTCGCAGAACCGGCGCGCCAGTTGCATGATGGTCAACTGGTGGCGGATATCGAGGCTCGAGACCGGTTCGTCGAGCAGCAGATAGCGCGGTTCGCCATCGCCGACCGGGTTGGAAATCTGGCAGAGGACGCGCGCCAGCTGCACGCGCTGCTGTTCGCCGCCCGAAAGCTCCTGATAGAAGCGCCCGGCAAAGCCGCCGAGATCGACGGCCTCGAGCGCTTCGGCGGCAATGCGGTCATTGGCCCTGGCATCTGATGTCGCGCCTGCGGTCAGGCCGAGCCGCACCACTTCGCGGACCGTGAAGGGAAACGAGATCACCGTCGATTGTGGAAGCACCCCGCGTTTCAGCGCGAGCTCCCAGGGTTTCAGGCCCTTGAGATTGCGGCCATTGATGCTGACTGATCCGCTTTCCGGCGGCAACTCGCCGGAGATCGCCTTCAACGTCGTTGTCTTGCCGCAGCCGTTCGGCCCGACGATCGCGGTCAGCGCGCCCGGCTCTGCCTCAAGCGAGATGCCGTGGATGACCTGGCGGCCGCCAAGCCGGACGGAGAGGTTGGATACCTTGATCATGGTTTCGGCTCACAGTCCCATGGTCGTGCGACCGCGCAGCAGGATCCAGAGGAAGAACGGCGCGCCTATGAAGGCGGTGACGATACCGATCGGCAACTCTGCAGGCGAGGCAATGGTGCGGGCGATCATGTCGGCCAGGATCAGCAATGTTCCGCCGAGAAGCGCCGATGCCGGCACGAGATAGCGGTGATCCGGGCCGATGACGAGGCGCAGCAGATGCGGTACGACGATGCCGACGAAGCCGATGCCACCGCTGACGGCAACGGACGCACCGGTTGCTGCGGCGACGCTGACGATGGCGATGTTCTTCATGCGCTGCACCGGAATGCCCATGTGGAACGCGGCTGCTTCGCCGAGCGTGATGGCGTTGAGGCCGCGCGCCAGAAAGGGCGTGACCGCGAGCGACAACAGGATGATCGGCGCGGCCGCGGCGATCTTCGTCCAGCTGGCGCCGGCAAGCGAGCCGAGACCCCAGAAAGTGACGTCGCGCAGTTGCTTGTCGTCGGCGATGAAGATCAGCACGCCGGTGAAGGCGCCGGTGAGCGCGCCAAGCGCAATGCCGGCGAGAAGCAGGGTGGCAATCGAGGTTTGGCCGCCGCGGGTGGCGATCCGGTAGAGCAGAAGCGTGGTGACAAGGCCGCCGATGAAGGCTGCGACCGGGAGCGCATAAAAACCGAACAGCGCAAACAGCGGGCCGAACACGGCCGAGCCGAGCACGATCAGCAGAACGGCGCCGAGGCTTGCACCGGAGGAGACGCCGACAAGGCCGGGATCGGCCAGCGGGTTGCGGAATAGCCCCTGCATGACAACGCCGGAGACAGCAAGCGATGCGCCGACGAGCATTCCGAGCACCGCTCGTGGCAACCTGATGTCGAGAATGATGATGCGGTCGCGAAAGCTCAGGACCTGATCCGCATCGCTCGCGCCGAGCAGCCAGCGCACGACGTTGGACAGCGAAGCGTCGGCGGCACCGGTCATGATCGAGCCGATGAAGGTGGCTGCCGCGAAGATGACGAGTAGAACAATGACGACGCGGGCCAGCCGCGCACGATTGCCCGACCGCCATTCGGCCCGGATATCGGCGGCGAGGGCGGTCACGCGCCTGCCGAGGTCCAAAGCCTCACTGCGAGGCATTGGCCTTCTTTCCGTAGATTGCGGCGTTGAGTTCGCGAATGGCGCTTGCGGTGCGCGGGCCGAATCCGAGCAGGTGCAGGCCGTCCATGCGGATCAGCGTCTTGGTCTTGGCGGCAGGCGTCAGGCTCAGCGAAGGCAGGGCGAAGAGTTCGTCCGCCTTGGCGCTGTGTTCACCGCCGCGGTCCATCATCAGGATGACGTCGGGCTTGGCTTCAATGATCGCCTCGTCGGTCAGGGCCTTGTAGCCCGGGAATTTTCCGGCGGCGTTGATCGCGCCGGAAAGCTCGATGATGCCGTTGGCAGCCGTGCCGGTGCCCGACGCCATGATCTTGCCGCCCTGGGTGCTGAGCACGAAAAGAACGCGCTTGCGCTCGCCTTCCGGGCGCTTGGCACCACCGGCAACCGCTGCAGCAAGGTCGGCTTCCACCGACTTTGCGAGCGCATCGGCCTTGTCGGGCACATTGAGGAAGGTGCCGACCGAGCGGATCTTTGCCGGAATGCTGTCCTTGTCGAAGGTTTCCGGCACGCTGGTGAAGGCGATGTTGGCATCCTTCAGGATGGCGAGCGCCTCCGGCGGGCCGCTGCCTTCGACGGCGACGATCGCGGTCGGATTGACCGCGATGATGCCTTCCGGGGCGAGCGCGCGCATGTAGCCGACATCAGGCAGCTTGGTTGCAGCTTCCGGATAGGTGCTGGTCGAATCGCGGCCGACCAGCCGGCCTTCCTCGCCGAGTGCGTAGATGATCTCGGTAACCGCACCGCCAACCGAAACGACGCGCGAGACGTCCGGCTGCTCAATGCTCTGTGCCATCGCCGGGCGGATGAACGACGGCGCCCCTGGCGCCACGGCGGGCAACAGGAAGGGAGCCGAAACCGCAAACGCGGCCAGAGCCAGCTCCCAGAGGCGAAGGCGGCGGAAGTCGAGACCGTTGATCATCACGCTGTCCTTAAGCTGCGACGGTGGTGTCAAGGCGTGCGAGGCCCTCGGCGATATCGCGCCACTCGGGACGCTCGGCAAAACCTTCCTTACGCTTGCCGAAGAACTGGATGATCATCTCGCCCTTGGCGTCGAGCGCCTCGATCGAGGTGACGTGACCATCGGCAGTCGGCTTGCGCACGGCCCAAAGCTCGGCGATGTGATCGGTGCGCAGGTGAAGATGGAAGGTCGGGTCCATGACGTTCAGCCACGGACCCATCGGGGCGATCTTGGCGATCGGGCCGGAATGGATCTGGATCACGCCGCGATTGCCGACGAAGCACATGATCGGCAGTTCGATCTCGGCGCTGGCACGCATCATCGTTTCGATGCTCGACGGGTCGAGACGCCAGGCGAAGTCGTCGCCGATATGCTGCAGCGCCTGGCGGCGGCCGATCTTCAGCTTGCGCAGCAGGCCGTGGAATTGATGCGTGTCGGTCATCTTGGACCAGCGGTCGCGCAGCTCGGTGACGTCGACGACGTTCTCCTGCTTGTCATCGGCAGCCGGTGCGCTGGCGTCCGCAACGAAGGTCTGCGACTGGTCGTCGAGACGGAAGTCTTCAACGATCTTGTCGTAGGCGGCGACATTTGACGCCGGGCGCAGGTGCAGCTTGTGCACCGCATTGCCCCATTTGTCGAAGAACTGCAGGCTCTTGCGGGCTTCGCCGCTGTCATCGGTCTTGGTTACGGCAAAGGCATGCGCCCAGGCGCTCGGGAAGACGCGCAGGTCGATCTGCTCGCCAAGCACGATGCTGGCCATCTCGCCGGTTGTGATCTTTTCGTAGACGCCGATCTTTTCGTGAACTGCGCTTTCGTTGCGGGTCAAAGCCATGACCTCACCCAGTTCCTCGGCGCGCAGCAGGAAGCGGTTGGCATCCGCGTCGATGCGCACGGCGGTCAAGCCACATTCGGCCGCCACGAGGGCTGCTTCCGAAACTCCGAGCTGGGCCGCGATGTCGCGCTCGCGCATTTTCGGGTTCTCAGCGCGGTAGGCACGGATTTCGGACGGGGTGGGACGGAGGCTCTCGGTCATTGTTATTTGCCTATTTGTTCAGGATCAGTTTGCCTTGGCGGGTGATCTTCATGCGGTAGATCGCCCCGTCGTGGGAAATGAGGATCTCGCTTTCGCCGCGAAAGAGGTCGCGGCTCTCGACGATCCGCTGGGCCCGCTGCGCGGAGGCTACAGGTTGTGAAAATCGCGCATAATCGGTGTCGTCGGCTGCCACGGTTCGGTCGTCTCTAGATGGCGGGAGGCGGTGTTTTTCCCGCATTTCCTGCCGTGCAATTCGTTTACTATCTTGACTTCATTACTCATATTTCTTTATGGACGCAATACCGGATCGCCACACTCAAGTTAAGATGTCCGCGCTTGTGGATAGATGGCGACGACTTCAACGCTCCCAGGGTTCGGAGCGCCGATCGTGAGTGGTATTAGAATGATGCACCTTTCCCGTATGGTTGTTCCCGTGGCATTCGCGTTTGTTCTTGCGGCAGGCGGTGCAGTCGCCCAGGAGGCGTCGTCCGCTGGCGCGCTCAACATCGAACTCAACGAGGTCACGCCGTCGCAGAAGGGCTGCAAGCTCACCTTCGTCGCCGGCAACGCCTTCGTGCAGAATTTGAGCAAGGTTTCCTTTGAGTTCGTGATCTTCGACCAGAAGGGTCTGGTCGAGCGCATGGCGGTGCTCGACTTCCGCGATCTGCCTGCTGGCAAGACCAAGGTTCGGCAGTTCGATCTTCCCGGCACGAATTGCGAAGCGGTGAAGAGCCTGCTGATCAATGACGCGCCCGCCTGCGTCGGCGATGGTGTAGAGGGCGATGCCTGCATGAAGGGCCTCAAGACCGGTTCGAAGTCGCCGGTCGAACTCAAGGGCTGAGGTTGATTTTTCGCATTGAGTACTGCGTTTGCGTCGCGGCTCGCGGCGAAGGTTAGGCCAAGATGAAGCATACCGTGAAATGGATCGGCGCAATTGCCTTCTCGCTCGTGGCGCATACCAGCGTTGCCATGTACCTTGCCTCCTCTACGCCGGAACAGCCGCAAGACCTGATCGCCGGCGGTGCCGAGGTCGAAGTTGCGATCCTCGGTGATGCCTTCGAAGAAACCTTGCAGTCCGGCGATCCGACGGAAGTCGTCGAGCCGACCGAAGACGTTCCCGACGAAGTCAAGCCCGAGGAGATTACCCCGGTCGAAGACGTCACGTCGACCACGCAGGAGATCACGGCGGAGCAACCGCATGATTTGATCGCCACGGAAGCCGATGTCATCCTGCCTGCCGAGCAGGTTCCCACCCTGCAGGTCGCCGAGGCTGTGGTTACTGCCAGCGTCGCGCCGATCGAGACGGTCGTGCCCGAGGAAAAGCCGGAGATCCAGGAGCCGAAGAAGGAGAAGGTTGAAAAGCCTGAACCCAAGAAGGATCCCGTCAGGAAAAAGAAAGTCACCCGCAAGAAAACGGGCGACAAGGGGGAACAGGCACAGAGCCAGGTCAAGGGTAAGCTGGATGGGGACGTAAACGGCAATTCTGCGGCGGCAACCGGCAAGAACCGCTCTACCGCGGTCGGCAACGCCGATATGTCGAACTACAATGGCAAAGTTCGCGCGAAGATAAACCGGCGATACAAGCTTCCATCCGAAGCGCGCCGACAGGGGCTGTCGGGCACGACGACGGTGAGTTTTACGGTGTTGGCGGACGGCGGTGTTTCCCGCGTCAGCGTTGCCGGGAGTTCAGGCTCACCCGTTCTGGACACGGCTGCTCTTGATGCCGTGCGCCGTGCGGCTCCATTTCCTGCCATTCCAGAGGGGGCCGGAAAAAGTGCAATACCGTTCACTTTGCCTATTCAGGCAAGTGTTCGCTAGGCGACTGCCGCCGGCCACGGTGTGATCCGCGGCAGAAGCCGAAGCCCTTCAAAACTGATGGGAAAAATATGATTATAAAACTCATGTTTATACTTTACTCTGATAATCAAGTTTAATAAGTTGCCGCCGTGACGCAACCGAACGGTGTGTGTCGATCCCGGTGCGATCGGTTGCCATGAGGGCCGTCGACGCAGCAAAGAGGCGGAGAAGATTGCATGCGCGGCAAGCGTCACCATAATGCGGCCAAGAACGGCAAGGGTCGTTCCGGTTCCGAACGGGTCGAGGTCTGCGAAGAGGCCGCCAAGGCGACACTCGAAGGCCGCAGTTTCCTCTATGTCGGCGGACGCGATTGCCAGGTTGCGCATCTGCGCGAGATTGTCAGCTCCTTCGGTGCCGAGCTGCTTCACCACGATGGCGGCCTGCGCGAGGCGGTATCGCGCATCGACCGTGTCCTTCCTTCCGTCGACTGTGTTTTCTGCCCGATCGATTGCATCAGCCACGATGCGTGTCTTCGCGTGAAGACCGGCTGCAAGAAGTGGGGCAAGGCTTTCGTGCCGTTGCGCAACGGCTCGAAGTCGAGCCTTGAGCGGGCGCTGCAGGACCTGACCAACAGCCGCAACGACTTGGCATAGCCAAACATATGACGCGCGATGGAGGTGATTGACCTTCCGCGCGCATGGAGATTTTTTTCGAGATGAATGAAAACCGCCCGGACAAGTGCATGATGATCGGCCTGCACAAATTGGCAGCGCAGAATGGCGACGGGCTGGTGCCCGAACTCTACGAATTGCTGACGCGGCGTTCGCGCATGATCGAGGAAAACCCCAATGTCACCGAGTTCCCGTCTTGGGAAACGCGCCGGCCCGGCCGCGACCCTTTCGGGCTTGCGGAGCCGCAGGAGGGCACTATTCTGGCCTTCCCGAGAGCCGCGAACGACGCGGCTCGCAAGAAAGACAGCGCATAGGAGGCAGGCCATGTTCTTCGCAATGAACCGTTTTCGTATCGCCATTGGCCAGGAAGAGGCTTTCGAAGCCGTCTGGAAGAGCCGCGATTCAAGCCTTGCGGACATGCCGGGTTTTGTCTCGTTTCATCTTCTGAGGGGCGAAAACGTGCCGGACGAGGGCTATACGCTCTTCGTCTCGAACTCGACCTGGAAGGACAAGGATGCCTTTTCCGCCTGGACGAAGTCGGAGAACTTCCGGGCCGCGCACAAGAATGCCGGCGAAAACCGCTCGATGTATCTCGGCCCGCCGAAGTTCGAAGGTTTTTCCGTCGTCGAAGGCGCCTGATCTCAAGAGCTTCAAACTGGCGCGTTGAGCGTCACGGCGCCTTTCGTGGAAGGAAGGCGCCGATTGAAACGGCAAGCCAGCCGGCCATGATCGTCGTGCCGCCGAGCGGTGCCGACATCGGAAACAGGCCCTGTCCGGTCACGTGACGCATGGCAAGGTCAGCGGAAAACAGCGCCGTGCCGAAAGCGATCAGCAAGGCTGCGACCGGAGCCGTGCGGAAGCTCGGCCAGGCCGCATAAAGCGCGACGAGCGCCGGCGCGTGCGCCAGGCACATGGCCGAGATCTCGGCGAGCAGCCTGGGGTCGGTGCCATGCGAGGCGGCTGCAGCACTGACCACCCCGGCAATCCCCATCAATCCCGCGACGAAGAGCGTCGTTGCGCGCAATCCACTGGTCGGCATTGTCAGGTCATTCCTTGTTCTGCATGTGCAAGGCGAGGCGGGTGATCGGATCGAGAATGATCTGCCGCAGTTTTGGGTGAGCCACCGTTTCTTCCAGTGCGCGGGTAAAGCAGAGCAGCCATTCGTCGCGCTCCTCCGGCCCAATCTCGGCAACGAAATGCCGGCGCCGCAGCATCGGATGGCCACGCTTTTCCACATAGATCGGCGGACCGCCAAGCCAACCGGTCAGATATTCGTAGAATTTTTTGCTCGCTGCCGGAAAGGTCAGGTGGATGAACCGCGCGGCAGCGTGCCGCTTCGGGCAGCGTATCCATCAGTTCATAGAAACGACGGGTCAGCGCGCGCACCGTCGGGTCGCCGCCGATCGCTTCGTAGAGTGTCGTCGTTTCCGGTTCTGCCATTGCCGCTTCCTTCGTCCCCGAAGTCCTAGCCCGCCAAGGTCTTGTGGACAACGGCTTTCCAGTCTCGCCTTTGCGGCGTTTCCGCGCGGTTCGACACATCGATCTTGACAAACCGTCCAGACGGTATCTTTATGGAAGCATGACAGAAGCCCATCGCCGCAAGAAGCAGCCCGAGCAGGTCCGCCAGCAATTGCTGGAGGTCGCCGCACGCCTGTCGCACGAGCAGGGGGTGGCGGGCATCACGCTCGATGCGGTGTCGCAAGCGGCCGGCGTCAGCAAGGGCGGGCTGCTGCACCATTTCCCCAACAAGTCGGCGCTGCTCGATGGCTTGTTCGACGATCTCGTCGCGCGTTTCGATGCGGCGATCGAGGCGGCGATGGCTGGCGATCCGGAGGCGCAGGGACGCTTTACCCGCGCCTATGTCGATGTCTGCTCGAAGCTCGATCCCGACACCGACGTTCCGGGCTGGCGAATGCTGACGATCGCGCTGATTGCCGAGCCGAACCTGAAGATCCGCTGGCGCGAATGGGTCAACCGCCGGGCTCAGGAGTTTGCGGAAACCGACTCTTCACCCAACTGCGTGCTCGCCCGTTTTGCCGCCGACGGTCTCTGGCTCGCCGACCTGATGCAGAGCCATGAACTCGATGCCGCGGCGCGTGTTGCCCTGGCTGAAAATCTCAAAGCGCTTTCGACGCGATAGACCGGATGGAGACCCAGATGAACCCCGCTATGCTCTATTCCGTCCTGGTCGTTGCCATCGTCTTCGAGGTGCTTGGCACCTCGGCGATGCAGGCGGCACAGCATTTCACCCGGCTGTTGCCGACCGTGACGATGGTCGTTTGCTACGCTGTCGCCTTCTTCTTTCTGTCCTATACGCTGCGCTACATCCCGGTCGGCATCGCCTATGCGGTCTGGAGCGGTCTCGGCATCGTATTGATTTCGCTCGTCGGATACTTTGCCTTCGGCCAGAAGCTGGATCTTGCCGCCATGCTCGGGCTCGGGCTCATCATCGCCGGCGTCGTGGTCCTCAACGTCTTCTCGAAATCCACGTTCCATTGATGTCTGGCCACTGACGCCTAGAGGGCAAAAAGCTCTTGCAAAGGCGCCGGCGTGTCACTAGCCTTACAAATTGAAACCGCTTTCAATTTTAACAGCTGCGCATAAACGGGAATTTGCCGATGTCAATCAGAACAATCGTATGGGGCGAGAATATCCATGAGCAGACCAATGAGGTGGTCAGGAGCATCTATCCGAACGGGATGCACAACACCATCGCGGCGGCGCTGAACACGGACGTTTCGATCGAGGCAACGACGGCGACGCTGCAGGAACCGGAGCATGGCCTGAGCGAGGAGCGACTGGCGAAAACCGATGTGCTTCTGTGGTGGGGGCACAAGGACCACGGCGCCGTCAGCGACGAGGTCGTCGAGCGCGTTGCCAAGCGCGTCTGGGAAGGCATGGGCCTG
>NZ_LMDX01000019.1:0-123673 GCF_001425225.1 Ensifer sp. Root127 | reverse complement strand
AAAACTGTCCGGGATTTAGCGGAATCACTGTCCGGGAATTACTGAAAACTGTGTCCGGAGATTACCGGAAACCCTGTCCGGACTTTACCGAAACCCGCAGGCAATTCCCGGTACAAACTTCAAAGCGCACCCATCAAACGAACCAACGCTTCAATATGGACGCTTCCTGGAGGTCCTACCGGGCGCGAGAAAGGGCGGTTTCGGCCGCCTGATTTTGGATGTATTTCTTCTACGAGCCGGATGCAAGCCTTCTGCGAACGTCGACGGGCGCTACATCGAAGCCAGTCGCACGCTCACCGCTCCAGTTTATGCCAACCCTAAGGGCATCCTTCTCCAACCCTACCAACCAGCGATCGCGAAACACCTCCAAGGTAAGCTGGTGTGGCGTAAAGTCGCGATACGACGCAACAGTCTCAATAGTGAGCCGAGCCCGAGTTTCTGACGACCAGAAAGGCATGGCGGCTTCGTTTGATTGGTTTGTCGAAGTTGGAAAGCCCGCGTCGTCACGTATGGTCCAAACGACCCCGCTCTCGGCGATTTCCTTGTAGAAGATTTCATAGTGGGCTGCGGCGATGCTCATTGGACCAGCTATGGCGTCCCTGTCCCTTTTCGCAAGGTGTCAGCACCGAAGTTCAGGCAATATTAGGCTATGGCGGGAGGCGGTGACATCCTCCCTAAGGCCCGGCGAGTTTTCCCTCTAATCGAGGTTCGCAATCAGAACAGCCAGGGAATCACCAAAGATTGGAGTGCGGCGGCAAGTCGCCGAAGGGCCACATGTCGGGGAAGAGCCTCATCCTGCCACCCAAAATTTCGGCAGGATCGCGGCCTTGGAACAGATCCCTCTAATATGCGTTTTTTGGAAACCTGCCCAACGGAGGACACGATGATCACCATCTGGGATGAAAATGTTGAGTTGAAGATTGATGATCGTTTTCAAGTCATTAGGAGCGCCCGAGAGGCGGTCGCGTTCCTGATGAAGTCCTGGCCCGACACGAAGAGCGCGAGTTACGCAACAGCTCGGAAGGCCTGCCTGGATGCCGCCAAAGGAATAGTCCCTGGCGCGCAAGCAAGGGCGGCGTTTGAAGCCGCCGCCAAGGAGGCCGGCATCCTGCGACAACGTTGATGTTGCCCTGCCCGAGGTGAGAAACTGAATCATGCCGGTGCCTCGCGCTTTTCGAGGGCAGCGAGGGACCGATTGCAGCGGCCACCGGAGGTGAGACCTAATTGCCGACGCACGAGACCTGAACGTTCTTTGGGAAAGGGCGGCCATTGATATCGGAATCGATCTTGTAGTCGGCCGGGAAACCCTGAGCCGAGTAGAGCTCGCGAGGCGTCGGCTGTCGGGGCAAGGCATCAGGCCCCTATGGACCTTGAAAGGATCGGTAGATCCCGTCTGAAATTGAGGCTTCCAGCGTTGCGAGCAT
The DNA here is from genome assembly GCF_001425225.1 of Ensifer sp. Root127. Taxonomy (NCBI): domain Bacteria; kingdom Pseudomonadati; phylum Pseudomonadota; class Alphaproteobacteria; order Hyphomicrobiales; family Rhizobiaceae; genus Ensifer; species Ensifer sp. Root127. The sequence continues at coordinate 122,249 of NZ_LMDX01000019.1, read as the reverse complement.
TGATTGATGTGCAACAGAGCCGGCTTTTCGAGCGTTATGTGAGCAACACGCCCTCGCCGCCATGGCTGGCATTCCCTCAGTCTCTGCGAATGCTACGCCACTTTGGTTTTGATGGTCGACGATCTGCGCAATGAGGATCCGGTCCGCGCTGAGCTGCTGGCCGAATAAGAGACCATGTGCCGCGCCATGGAAGCAGACGCGGTAGCGATGATCGAAGGTGAAAAGAACGCGGCATTAGGTAGCAAAAACCACCAGACCTGAAATGGCATCCCGACTACCCTGGTTTCCGGTGAAAAACGGAGCCTCGAATGAGTGTAGCGTACGAGTTGAAGCAGAAGCGAGTCGCCTTAACTGACAGGCTGCAGCAGCTTGAAAGGGAGCGGGTAGACATTCAGGAACTGATGAGAGCGCTGGACCGCGTCATCCTGAGCTACGAGCCCGACTATCAGGGATCGGCGCTGACGGGACCTAAACAGGGTAACCGCTCTCGAAAGGCAAAGCCGTTATCGTCGGAGGTGAAAGCGGCCCTGAACGGCGTAAACAAGCGCCAAGCCGTCTTGGAGGTCCTGCGCGAGGCAGGGGAACCGATTTCGGTGACCGACTGCGCAGCGAAGTTTGCAGCCAAGATCGGCATCGCGAGCGAGCCAGCCAATCTCTCAGACATCGCACACCGCCTGTCGGCGGTCCTTACCCAACTGACATCTGCGGGACGCGTTCGGCAGTCCGGCCAGTTCGACGGTCGTAAGGTTCTGTGGGAGGTCGCCGCTTAGCCTTCCCAGATCAGGTCAGGCGGTTTGTTACCCTGCCAGTACCCACACAGATAGCGCGACGTAGGGCGAGACAGTGCCCTGCCAAGCACCTGGAACGTATGACTCCGATTGCTCACCTGTCGGCAATCCTCGCGCCACGCGAGCTCAGCCACGTACCAGTCGAAGTATTTCAACGAAAACCGATGGTGGATGCCGACATAGGCCCGTTGGACGCGCGAGAAGAAACTCTCGACCTGGTTGGTGTTCGTGCCATCGTCGGTCTGATAGGCCTTCGAATGGTTGACGCGTTGCAGCTCGTTCAGGCCAGCCAGGTCGTTATAGCTGCCATGCTCGTCCGCGAAGACCGTTGCTTCCCTCGACACGTGATCACGGACGGCAGCCCAGGCTGCGTTGCTGTCTTCGTCTCGGATGATCCGGGTGAACGTCTGCCCTCCCAGTCCGCGCTGGCGGATCGCAAGAGCGCACAGACGCTTCATGTTCTGGTATTTCTTGAGGCGGCGGTCGATGCGATCCTCGGCCTTGTTTTCAGGACGGATGTGGCCGCCAGCGTACTTGCCGTCAATCTCCACCTCGCCATCCAGCACCATCTCCTCCCTGCGCCAGGCGATCGCCTCGCGCAGCTTCATCAGGAGGACCCAGGCGGTCTTGTACTGAACACCGATCTCGCGCGAGAGCTGGAGCGCAGCCTTGCCTTTCACCGAGTTCGCCGAGAACCAGATGGCGATGAGCATCTTCTTGAAGCTCAGCTTGCGGGCGTGGAACACTGTGCCAGAGGTGACGCTGAACACCGCCTTGCAGGTCTTCTCGGTGCATTTGAAGCGGTTGCGGCTCATCGTATGGCAGCGCAGCGTTCCGCACTTGGGGCAGTAAGGATCGCCTTCCGTCTCGTGCCAGCGCAGGCGCTTAAACCAGTTGTAGGCAGTCGTATCCCGCATCTTAGCGAGATCGAGCACCGTCAGCGTTCTGCACTCTGGCGACAGCAGGAAATGCTGGCCCTTGGGCGTGTCGTCGGGGTTCGCCATGGCTCAACCCCTCCGCGATCCGGAGTAAGCTCGGGCGTATTTCCAAGCCCCCGCCCAAGGCACTGACGGCCAACACCGCAGCGTGCGGACGATGGACAGAGGTAGTGATGGCGTTGAGGGGCATGTTCAGGCTCCAGAAGTTGACGGCAGGCACAGCGGATCGGCGGCCGAAAATGACCGCGGGGAGATCAGAGCTGTATCCGTATCATCCTGAACATGCCCAGGTTCTTATCTGGAATCCTTCCCGGAGTCGATCGCGACGAGGCGCAAATGGTTAATCGAAGAAAACTGTCACACGCGCCCTGCTGCCTCGCATTCGGCTACGCGACCTTCAAACGTTCATACCAACGAACGAGCATTCGTTTTTGTGCGTGTATATGAACCATTTTTCAACCGAAAGCGCGTAATGGCCACTTCCTACAGATTGCAAAAGAAAAGGCTTGTTCCGATGAACCATTTTTGGTACACCTCGTTATGAAGAAAGCAGTCGATCGGCCCAAGAAGACAATCGTCGCGGAATTCTATCAGACGCCGAGAGGCAAGGAACCCGTTCGAGAATGGCTTAAAACCCTGACGTTTGATGAGCGCAAAGCGATAGCGGCCGATGTTCGAACGACTGAGTATGGATGGCCTTTGGGGATGCCGACTTGCGATAGCTTTGGCGACGGCCTTTGGGAGGTTAGAACCACTCTCAGCGATAAAATCGCCAGGGTGTTCTTCTACATGGAAGGATCGCGAATGATCCTTTTGCACGGGATCATTAAGAAAGATCAGGTGCCACCGAAAGTCGACGTCGATACTGCACGTGATAGGAAACGAGAGTCCGAACGAAGACTTGAGCAACTGAAGAAGAAAAAGGAGCGCAAAAAATGAGCGAAGATGACCTGATTAGCCCAATTGGTTCGAGCTTTGAGAGCTTCTTGGAAGAAGAGGGCATCCTTAACGAAGTTGATGAACTCGCCATCAAAAGAGTTATTGCTTGGCAAATGGAACAGAACATCGCCAAGCGGGGAATGTCAAAGTCGGAATTCGCGGAGGCGATGCAAACGAGCCGGACGCAGGTGAATCGCTTGCTTGATCCGGTGAACACGAGCATCTCGATGCACACCCTGTGCAGGGCTGCGGCCGTGTTCGGCAAAACGCTCCGTATCGAGTTCGTGGACAGGGAAGAGAAGCAACACATAGCTGCCTGATCGCCGAGTGCCAAAAACTGATTGGAGGCCGACCGCTCGCCAAGTGGTCGGCCTTTAACTTTGGAGCACGACCTCCAATTCCGCTTCGGCCCAGAGCCATCGCCCTGTTGCCGCCCACCAACGCCAGCATAAGCAGTTGGATTGGCGGAAAGTTTCTCTTTTAGTTCAAACCTGTAAGCGACAATTGGTGGTTTTTGCTACCTAATGCCGAAAGAACGCGAGGTGGTAGTAGGCCGCCGTGCGTAATTGCAACTTCAGCCAAGGAGCGGCGTTTTCCTAGTGGAACGACGCGAGGAGGCTGAAATGCGTCACACAGAGCGAGAGAAAAAGGATTACGATCACGATCTACTGATGATCGTGCGATTGACGGTTTCTGGTTTGCTGATCATTGGCGCGACTTTGCTGGCGTTGGCAATCTGATTAGAGCCAGCAGAACCCCGCGGAGTGCAATCCAGGTTCAATGCCTCGGATTTGTCCGCCAATATTGTGCGAGCACCGGATCGTGTTCCAAGTGCTCCTGCCAAGCGGCCTCCGGCACCTGACCGGATCGATAGGCCGCAATGAGCAACCGCTGATCGTCGGTTAGGCCGGGCTCTACTTCAGCAGCATGCCAATGGAACAATCCGAACACCGCCTCGCCGATATCTCTCATGTGGATCGACATTTGAGACCTCAATTCTCTATCTCGTGGTAAACGCGTAGGGACCTGCGATGTTTCAATGAGCCATAGACGGTTGATCATCACCGCAACGGCAGGAACAGTTGGAGCGGGGCGGATGGGGCATGATTGGGATGACGCGCCCAGGCGCCGGATGAAGATTGTGTGATTTGGAACGGCCGTCGCACTGGCGGCCTTACTGGCATCAGTCGCAGCTCAGGTGATGACGCGAGCGATCTGAGGACGAAGGCGAGAGAAGCGAATGGCAAACATCCTGGAATTTCCGCTAACTCGCGATCAGCGCGGCGCCAAGGAACGGCTGGTTAAGGCGATGCGCGAGTTTAACGCTGCCGTGAAGTTCGCCGCGAAAACTGGACTTCAAGTTGAGGTTTCACAGGTTCGTTGCTACGCCACCTACAGCGTCGAGCCCCTTACGCTCGTCAGCGTCGCCGCTAACATTCCGGGCAAACTGCCGGAGTTCGACGGCTTAGAGTTCTAGATTTAAGGCTCTTGGCAGGCACGACGCGATTGCCCATCACAGGCTATGCGCCTCGCGCCCCATGGTTTCGAGCTGCTCGGGCATGATCCGAGCTGGGCGGCTATGGTTGCGATCAACGGATGATAGCGCCGGAACTCGCCGGCATACTGCCATTCGATCCGGGCCGTTTCCTTGTCCGCGCCGTCAGGTAGCGCGTCGCGCCGAATCGATACCGCCAAGATGATGCGTCCGCCCGTCGATGCCGTCGACCACGATTCGCGGCGGACTTCTCCCTGGAGGGATGGTTCGTGACCCTAACCGTGAAGGATCGTGATTACTGGTATTTCGATCTCCCTACCCCAGAGGGCAAGGACAAGCGAAGCTATGTCGGCCCCCACTCCGATGAAGCGATCACGGAACGGGTGAAGGCCCATAAGGAGATCAAGGGCAACATCCGGGAACGGAGGCGCATGGTTAGCACGCTCGTGCTGGCCTCCCCGGTCCCGATCCATTCGCGGGCGACGTCACGAAAGCCCTCGCTGACGCCGGATTGTTCCGGCTGCGGGCTGTCCTGATCGGGTCAATGGCATTCAGCACCTACGCGGGAATCCATGTGCTGGTGTACGACCGTCTTGTGATTAGAACGGCGAACCTCATCAGGCTGGAAGCCAAACGTCTCCGTCAAGAGAAGCAATCCCTCAATATTCGTTTCAAAACACCCGGATCATAGAATCAGCTGCCGAACAACTCTGGATAACCCGCAGTTGTGATCGTGGCACTTTCGTGCAAAAGTGGCATTCGCATGAAAGCGCGTTGCCGAAACCGGCATTACCCCTGGAATAAGGCGCCGCCCGCGGAAAGGCAAATCTAAGCGCATGAAATTTGTGCGCCACTGCCGTTGCAGCTGGCAGCGTCGCCCCTCTGGTTATCTGCTTAGGTGTATTGCGATGCAAAATTTTAAAGAGTTTTTCACCGAATGCGACCGTGCCCCGCGTTTGAATCATCTAGCCGGTTTCTTCGCCGAGACAGCCGCCGGCAATGGTGGCGCACCAGTTCGCAAACCGACCGTGGATGCGCGCCTCCTGCCCGACGACCCGTTGTTGCATCGGCTCGTCGAATTGCATTCGCGCCGCCAGGGCTTCTTCGATCAGCATTATCGCGGCAGCATTCCCTATCGTGTCGAGGAAGAATTCCGTATGGCCCATGCGGTCCTGCGCTACAACCAACTGAGCACGACCAAGGTTCTGCTTTATAGCCTCGGCACCGCCGAAGGGACGATGGCGCGCACGCTTTCCGAGATGAGCCGAGGCAAGATCCAGTCTTTGTCCTGCAGCCCTAACGAGGAAAACTACAAGTGCTTCCTGGCTTTTGGCGAGCCGCCGCACGCCAGTTTCTTTCTCGGCCCCTTTCATCGATTGACGAAAGAACATCTCCATTCCGAAATCCACCTTGAGCCGTTCACTGGCGGTTTCGATATCATCCTAGAAGATACGACATTCCAAATGTACTCACCCAACCGAAGTCAGCAGATCGCGTTCGTCGCGCAGCATCTCAAGGAAGATGGGATTCTGCTCTTCGTGGAGAAATTCCGCGCGGCGGATCTCCGGGAGTATCAGTTGCGGGAGTTTCAAAAGGACTACGGATTCAAGTCCCGGTACTTCGGGGCCGAGGAAATAGAGCGTAAGTCCAAGCTGGTGCTGGCGACAATGCACCACAGCGAGGTTACGTTAGCCGAGATGGCAGCAGCGGTATACGCTCATTTCAGGCATTGCGTCATCACGTGGAATAGCGGGAACTTCTACGGGCTGGCCGCTAGCAACAGCAAGGAAAACCTCCGGCGCTATCTTTCATTGATGGCGCAGCCCGCAATCCCCGCCGAATACGTCTACGATCCTGAACCCTACACCGAACTGGCGACTTGGGCTGATGATCGCAGGACATAGCAGGCATCTCGTCTAGCAGCGTGACGCGAAACCGCACGGACGTAAATTATAATTTACATCACCATGCGTAATAGTTTGCTTCGTGAACCGCCGAGGACCTGCATCTAATAATTGAGCTCGTCCTTGGCGGTGTTGTAAGCGTAAAATGGGAGGCCGCGATGCCAATCGAGAGTCCAGCAGACATTGTATCTCACTTGGCACAGCAAATGGTGGAGAAAGGAACGAGTCCCCGCAAGCTCGCACTGCTGACTGGAGTTGCCGAAAACAGATTCGAACTCATTCAGATGGGCGACTGGAAAAATCTGACCATTCGGGAAATTGCGGTCATCTGCGAGGCGCTTGAGGTCGACCTTTGCAGGCTTATTGCAGGCGGTTCAGAAACCTTGTAAGGACTGCTCGAAACTCGCGCCCGAAGCAAACGCGGTGGTTTTCTCCTGAGCAGAAGCCGCTGTTCACTGACAGCGATAAGAAGCAAAAGATTAGTCCGCATTGCGAAACCCCATGGACTGGGAAAGAGATTGCGATTCTTCAAGGTCAGGACGCCGGGAACGACCATCTTGCGTTCGTCCGATTGCAGCCAGGCCAAGGAAGACCATGCTGTCATCGTCGTTCACTGTCCGGAAAGGCTCGCCCTTGCCGCCAACGAGCAGGAAACATGATGCTGGTATTGTTTCTCCCTCCGGCGGCGATAGCAGCAGGGTCTTGCATAGGATGACGCTGGCGCGCCCGTTGTAGACAGCCTTGGCGTAATCGCGCGCGGCATCGACACAGCTCCATGTCTGCACACGATTATAGAGAACTTTTTCTGACGGGCAGGCGTTCAGGCCCCGTAGGCTGATCTCGCGGCCCCCTATCGTTCGCTTGACCGGGCCGTCGATCCCGACCTTGCCGTCCACTTTTTCCATGGAACGCGCCACAAGCTTGCCCTCGGCGTCGAAGCGCTCCAGCACGAACATCTTCATCCCTTCCTGTACGAACTGGCGAAGGTAATTCGGGGACGGCTCCGCATAGGGATCCTCACCGTCCGCCCTCAAGAGTGTCGCGCTTACGGAAAGAAGCGTGACGGCAAGGCTGATAACCTTGAGTTGCTTTATGCGCGTATGCATGGCCATTTCCAGGTTGACAGAGGAATCTATTGCGAATTAATTATAGTTTATTCGCCGGTGTTCAACCTGGGGCCAAGAATTTGAAAATTACCCTGCTTCCTCTCCTCATCTCCGCGTCGACCGTAACGGCGAATGCTTGTGAAGCGGTCGACACTACCGACGTTCTGGAGATGGTGAGGACGATTGCCACCGAGGAGGAGCTAGATCCGGATCTGGCCCTCGCCGTGGTCGACGTTGAGAGCGCCGGCGGCAAACATCAGGTCTCCGACGCGGGCGCTATCGGTGTCATGCAGCTGATGCCGGAAACCGCGTCCGACTACGGCGTAACCGATCGCTGCGATCCTCGATCCAATATCCGCGGCGGCGTGCGTTATCTCAAGAAACTCTACGGGGAGTTCGAAGATCCGCTGCTGATGCTCGCCGCCTACAATGCCGGTCCAGAGCGGGTTTACCAGAAGGGTGGCGTCCCCGAATTCAATGAAACCGCCCAGTACATTGTCAAGGTGATGAACCGGTGGAAGCTGAATGCAAAGGCAACAGCGGCCCTGGAAAAGCGCAGCGGTAGCGCGCACCGACAAGAGACGGTCGCATTGGCGCCCTCCCCATGGCGCGAGGAACACGTGTGGACTGCGGAGTAACGACGCTCACCCCGACTTCCATCCTCCCAAAAATACGAAGGACATTCGAATGAACATTCTTCCCATGATGCAGCGATCGAGAAGCAAAGTTATTCTGTCACTAGCGCTGCTGGCGACGCCCGCCGCGTTGGTGCCGGAATTCGCCTATGCGCAATCTGCGGCCCCGATCGAAGGCATTCTTGACTGGTTCGTCGGTGTCCTGCAGGGCAACGTCGCGCGATCTTTCATGATCATCGCAGTGTGCTTTCTCGGCTTTCTGTTCCTCTCTGGACGCATGGCCTGGCAGGTTGCAATTTCGATCATCATCGGCATTGCGATCATTTTCGGTGCGGCCGAGCTGGTCGACGCTATGAAGTCCTCGGCGGGCCTCTGATATGCAAGACGATGCTCCCGATGTCGAACCGCTCATCCTGCCGCTGACGAGGCCTCCAATGTATTTCGGGGTGGATATCATCGTGTTCGTGGTGAACGGCATCTTCGGGATCGTCATCTTCATCGCATCATCGAATTTCCTGGCGCCGCTGGTCGTCCTGCCGATCCACTTCGTCGCGCTCTACCTATGCCAGCGGGATATCCACATCGTCCGGGTCGTGCAGGTGTTCCTGTCGATGCGCAGAGCGATCCGCAACAGGCACTTCTGGAAAGCGGGGAGCTACGCCCCATGAACATTGTCAATCGCGACTTGAAGTTCGGGCGCGAACGCGCCCGCGACATGGGGATCGGCACGCATGTCCCGTATCTCCGCCATGTCGATGAAGCGACGATCGTCACCAAATCCGGCCTGTTTCTGCAGGTAATCCGGTTATCCGGCCTCCCATACCAAACGATGGATCAGGCGGAGATCAATGCGCGCCTGGCCAACCGCAACATGACAGTTCGGTCGCTCGGATCGTCGCGTTTTGCCCTTTACGCCACTATCATCCGTCGTCAGATCGTGCCAGCAATCGACGGCGATTTCGATAATCCCTTCGCCGACGAGCTGAACGCCCGCTACATGGACGGGCTGAAGCACCGGACGATGTTCGTCAATGAGCTTTACCTCACGGTCATCCGACGGCCTATGACCGGGCGCGCCGGCAAGGTCGACCGCATGTTCGACGTCTTCCGCATGGCTGACAATGAGGTCGAAGCCAGCAGCGAGGCGTTGCGCGACCTAAACGACATGGTCTCTGGTATCGTCGGCGACTTTCGCTCCTATCGCCCGGAAATTCTTTCCTGCGTTACCCGTGACGGCGGTATTTATTCCGAGCCAGCCGAGTTTTTCGCCAAGATCCTCGCCGCCGGCGACGAGCGGACGATGCCGCTGCCTCGCATGTCGCTTGCCGACTATATCGGGACCGGTCGGATCATGTTCGGCCGCAAGGCAACAGAAATCTGGTCGGCGGATGGCTCGACCTCCAAGGTAGCGGCGATGGTGTCGATCAAGGAATATCCGCCGATGACGACGCCCGGCCAGCTCGACGGATTGCTGCGCCTGCCTTACGAATTCATCGTTACCCATTCTTTCGCGCCGGAAGATCGGACAACCGTCACGGAGGCGATCGTGACGATCAGCAGGCAGATCGCAAACTCCGACGATGGCGGCACGGTGGTCGAAGACGACATCGAGACGGCGCGCGACCGGCTCGCCTCGGGCGAAGTCGTGTTCGGAAAACACCACATGACGGTTGCGGTGTTCGAGCGCGATCTCTCGCGGCTAAACCGTGCCGTAGCCGACGTATCCGCCGAACTTGCGCGCATGGGCGTTGTCGCCGTTCGCGAGGACCTCAATCAGGAAGCCGCCTGGTGGGCGCAACTGCCAACCAACTTCTCCTATATCGCACGTCAAGGGCTTATCTCGTCGGTGAACTTTGCAGGGCTGTTCTCCGCGCATAACTTCCCGTCCGGCCAGACACATAAGGTCCATTGGGGCGTTCCCATCTCGCTGTTGGAGACCACCAGCCAAACCGCCTATTTCTTCAATTTTCATGAGGCTGATGTCGGCAACTTCACCATCATCGGCCCGACCGGATCGGGCAAGACCGTGGCGCTTTCCTTCCTCTTGGCGCAAGGCATGCGTGTCGAGCCACGGCCGCGCTGCGTCTTCATCGACAAGGACCGCGGCGGCGAGATTTTCGTCCGTGCCATGGGCGGGCGCTATGAACGGCTTTCGCCGGGGGAGCCGACTGGCTTTGCACCGCTCCAGCTTGAAGACACGCCGGCCAACCGAAGCTTTGGCAAGACGCTCGTCTCCTATTTGGTCACGCCTTCGGACCGTGTGCTCAATGCCGAAGAGATGGCCGTCATCTCCGATGCGATTGATAGCATCTATACGGATTTTAACCGGCAACAGCGCCGGCTCGATATGCTCGCCGAGGCCATGCGAGGGCGCATGCGCTCTGGCATTGGCGACCTCGCCGACCGGTTGAAGGAATGGACCACCGGTGACAAGGGCTGGCTGTTCAACAATCCCGCCGACAAACTGGACTTCTCTGGCTCGGTGAACGGCTTCGACATGACGGAGATCCTCTCCGACAAACGTACGCGATCGGCAGTTTTGCTCTACATGTTCCACCGCATCCAGGAGATCCTCGACGGCCGACCGTCGATGATCTTTCTCGACGAAGGCTGGCGGTTGCTCGATGATGAGGTCTTCTCCGGCTTCATCAAGGATTGGCTGAAGACCATCCGCAAGATGAACGGCATCGTCGGCTTCGGCACGCAATCGGCAGCCGACGTGGTGCTCTCAGATCTCCGCAACACGATCATCGAACAGACGATGACCAACATCTTCTTTCCCAACGCCTCCGCCGATGAGGAGAGCTACCGGAGAGCTTTCGGGCTCTCGGATAAGGAGTTCAGCTTCGTCAAGCAGGCGGACAAAGCGAGCCGCACGTTCCTGATCAAGCATGCACAGGACTCAATTATCGCTCGGCTCGACCTGTCGGCGATGCCCGATCTGGTGAAGGTGTTGTCCGGTCGGCCGGAAACGGTACGCGAATGCCAGACGCTACGCCTGAGCTATGGCGAGGAGCCGGCCGCCTGGCTCCCACATTTTTGTGGCTGGACCCTCCCGGAGGCGACCAGTGCGTAGAACGATCCTTCTCCTGCTCTCCGCTGCACTGGTGACAGCACCAGCACCCGCGGCCATCGCGGACATTCCTGTTAACGACAACGACATGAAGGAAAAGCGCTCCGAGGATGAAGGGCATTCGAAGAAGGACACGGCGACACGAGGCCACCAACTCGAGGATCAGACGATCACGAACTGCAACATCTCAAATAAGGAGAAGTACCGCCGTCTCTACCGCTCACCGGCGCAAGCGGTGCACGAGGATGCCAAAAACGTCGACCTGATCAAGCACTATGCAAACAAGCACAATGTCCCTGTCGGCCTTGCGTTGTCGGTGGCCCACGCCGAGTCCGGAATATCGACGTGCTCCGGCTCTCCGACCGGTGTGAAGGGCGTCATGCAGCTGACGAAGAAGACAGGCAAGGGTATGGGCTTCGACCGCGAAATCAATGAGGAGAACATCGAGGGCGGCGTCAAATATCTCGGCATGGGCGTAAACAAATGCGGCAGCACCGACTATGCCTGCGTAGCCTCCTGGTACAACGGCTCGACTGCTTCAGAGCAAAGCAACTGGGCCGGCAAGGTCGGTCGGAACCATGCCTGGTTCAACGCCTATGCCGGCGGCTCGAATATCGAGGACATTTCTTCGCCGTCGTTCAAATCCTATGTCGACTATGGCTCCGGCGCTACGCGCAGCTCGAATAGCGCGGCAGTAGGCGCGGTCGGTCGCGTCGTTCTCGGCATCGATGCAAGCACGGCACGCGTCCAGGAGGCGGGCCGGCGCATTGATAGTCTTTCAGCGTCCGCTGGGGCCTCGGAAATCTATCAGGAGGCGTGGGATGACAATACACAGGCGCGAGCCTTCAATGCCGAACTGGTGAATAACCTGATCACGGCACGCACGCTCTTCAACGAGCTGCTTCAGGCCAGAATGCAGATGAAGCTGTCGAAGATCTCGGAGACAGCCAAAACCCTGAAGTCCGATCCAAAGGTCAATCCGTACAGCTGCGATCCGGTCATCCTAGAACAGATGAAGTTGTCGCGCGACGACTGGCCACGCTGCGCCGTAGTCGTGGATGCAGACGCGGAAACCACGATCATGTCCACCCAAGGCACCGACGGCGCGATCGGCAACAATCTTCTCTTCATCCAGAATGCCGCAAACGCGGCCGATCAAGGAGGTCTGCAATGAAAAAGACGTTCGCCGTGGCTACCGTCCTCGCCTTCTCGACACCGGTCCTCGCCGACGTTCCAGTGATCGATAAAAAGAACCTGGCGATCGCCAGGAAGAACGCCGAAAACACCGGCGAGATCATGAAAACCAACACCAACATCCTCGAAAAGACCAAGGAGATCCTCGGCGCGCTGTCCGGCAGTCGCGACGGGTCGATGGGGATTTCCTCGACCGGCCTCGGCGGCAACATGTCCGTTTCGGCGGCGCCATCGTTCTCCTCGATCATGAACGGCGGCACGCTGTCATTCGGCGGTCTTGGCTCCGACGCACAGAACGTTGCGGCGACGCTGATCAACGGGCTGCAGCTCGTCAAGCAAGTGAAGGCGATCGTCGAAGGCGAGGATGCCGGGGCGATGAACCATGCCTTTTCCGGTACAGTCAACACGGCCGCCCTGCTCTCGGCGCTGACCCAGCAGGCATCGCAAGGCGTTTCGCAGCGTGAGCAATCGCTGCAGTCGGCAACTGGCCAGATCGGCTCGGCCGAAGACGTCAAGGGTTCGGTCGACGCAAATACCCGCATGCAGCTGGAAACGGCGCGCACGATCAACGAGCTGATCAGTGTCTCGAACGGCGGGGTTTCGGCGCTGAACACAGAAATGCAGATGCGGCTCACTCAGCAGTCCGAGACAGCCAAGATGCTGCAATACAAAGACGTCAACCCGTTCAAGTGAGGCCGCATGCCATTGCTCGTCGCGATAATGCTTTCTGGTCTCGCGCTGGTTGCCGGATGCCAGACGAAGGGTGAAAAGAATGCCCCCTGTCCGCCGATATCGAGTTTTGTGGAGGCGGAGGAGTTGTGTGGTCTGGCATCGCCGGTCAACGACGTCTTCGCGCCTGTCCTGAGGGAATGAACGGATGGCCGCGACCACGATCATATCGGACATTTTCGCAAAGCTGGACGCGATAGGCGAGACGTTCATTCGGAACACCTACGAGGGCCTTGCGCTTCAGGTGGATGTCCTGTTCGGGTCAATGCTCACCCTCTATGTCATCTGGTGGGGCTATATGATCCTTGCCGGACGCGACAGCTTCTCTGTGCCGGAGGCGGCCTGGCGGCTCGGCCGAGCCTTCTTCATCTACTATATGGCGACCAACTGGGGCGCCTTCTCTGCCACGCTCTACAAGCTCGTGCAGTCCGTGCCGAACCTGATCTCCGACACGATTATCGAGTCGATCGCTGGGTCCGGCGGCGTGCTCAATGGCGGAACCGACGATACGACGGGAGTGGTGAAGATCCTCGACGCCGTCTTCGAGACCGCAGGTAAGGTTTATGAGCAGGTGGCGACCGGCACCTTCGAATATGTCGGGGCGCTGATCGGCGCTGTCGTGTTCGTCGTCGCAATGATCTTCATCGCGGTCGCTGCGGCCGCGATCCTTGCGGCCAAGCTGATGCTGTTCATCACACTGGCGCTGGCACCGATATTTATCATACTGGCACTCTATCGCTGGACGTTCCGCCTCACCGACGGCTGGCTGTTGCTAATGGTCAATCTGATGGTGACGCAGACTTTGATGATGGCGTTTCTTGCCTTCCTTTACCAGCTCATCGAGCTTGCCATCAACACGGCCAACAATACCGCTACGGAAAGCAAGCTCTCCTATGTGGCGCCGTTCGTGATCGTCTGCCTGCTGGGAATCGTGGTGTTCCGGTTTATCCCCGCCTTTGCCGCAGGCATTACTGGGGGCGGCGCGTTGGGGCAAGGCGACTCGGCTATCGTTGGTGGCCGCGAAACGATGCTTCGGGCTCGGCGAGCGTATAGAGGCAGAACCGGGATCCTTCGTGGAGGGCTACAGAGCCGCCGCACATCCGCAGACGTTCAGAACGCGCGAGCACGAGCAATTCAAAGGGAGACGGAAAAGAATGGGCACTTTTAGCGATCCCAGTCTCTTGGACGAAGGACAATCTTGAGAAAGGCAACGCCGATGTATCCGTGGGATGAGGACCGTAGACGTGCCGCAGCGATCGACATGCAAAATCGCTTGAACGAGCAGATGGCAGAAAAGGCTAAGCAAAGCGTCAAGCCAGGAGACAACCGAAAGTTTCTTGTATTCATGGTCGCCGTCATCTTCTTCAAGCCCTTCGCCGAGTATTGCATCCATCTTTACAACACGCTCGCCGGATATGTTCACAGCCTTGGCAGTGTATTCGGCTTTTGAGCTTGGAGGTCCCTTGATGAAGAAGATCGCCTCGACGATCATAGCAGTCGGCTTGCTTTTTCCCGGCCTGGCATGGTCTCAAACGCCAAGCTCGATCTTGCCCGTACTGACGGGCGCTTATGCCCCCGACGAAGGCGGCTGCGAAGCCGCAGCTGCGGCGTTCATCTATGTCGAGGACAAGGGGATCGGCGCGAACAAAACCACAGGGAAAGTTCTGTCCGTTAAACGGGAAGGCGGCTCCTTTGTTTTCGATGTCTTGTGGATCGAAACCGGCTCTGATGAATCGGACGGCGATCGTGACACGGTCAAGATCGACGTGAAGGATGACCGCTCCTTCTACTTCACGAACACGGCTTCGAAGAGGATGCTGATGCGATGGTGCAGCTAGTTTCCTAACCGCTGCGCCGGAGCTGAGCGACTCCAGAATTCCAGGCTATCCGGCTCCCTCCCCGCACCGATGTGGTCGGCAAAGGCGATCACTTGGCCTAGTGAATAAACTATAGTTAATTATACCGCAGACGGCGGACCATCGGATAAACCCCAATGAGCAACGCAAGCGCGAATATGCCCAAAACCCCGCCGAACGATCTCACCGCCTACTGGGTAGCAGGCGCATCATGGGAGGCGGAACTCTACCGCAAGGAGCGCCGCTCGCGGAAAATCGCATGGACAGTCGCGACCGTGGCTGGCTTAGCCACACTGCTCAGCCTCTCGGCCCTCAATCTGCTGGTGCCACTGAAGCAGTTCGAGGCCGTGGTGGTGATCGCCGACAAAACCACTGGCTTCGTGGAGGTTGCCCGCTCCTTGAACGAGAGCAAGCTTTCCGAAAACGACGCCGTCAAGACTGCGAACATCGTGCGCTATATCCGGGCGCGCGAGACCTATGACCCTCGGGCGCTCAAGGACAATTACGATCTAGCCCAGCTCTATTCGACCGGCCAGGCCGCCTCGGATCTCCGTCACGACTTCGAGCCCGCGAACCCGCAGTCGAAGGACAAGATGCTCGGACGCAATACGCGCATCGCCGTTACCATAAAGTCGGTCTCGTTCCTCAACTCTTCCACGGCGACGGTCCGCTTCTCAACCGAGACGCGTCGCGACAACACCCTTCGGCGCGAACACTGGGTTTCGGTGGTCCGCTTCCGCTATACGACGGCGCCGCTAAAGAACGAATATCGCTTCGACAACCCGCTTGGCTTCCAGGCCACCGAGTATCGGCGCGATCAGGAATCGCTGCCGGAAGTTCTGCCGGCGGACAAGGCGGCGCGCTGATGCGGAAATCTCTTCTTTCATTCGCGGCGCTATCGCTACTTGCCGTAGCGGTAGCGCCAGCCCTGGCCGATCCCCGCATCCGCTACATCACCTTCAACAACAATGCGGTCGTGACCGTGCCTGCGGGTCTCGGCGTCTCGACCATGATCCAGCTTGGAAGCTCCGAGGTAATCGAGACGATCTCGGCCGGCGACACGGCGAGCTGGTCGATTGTCCCGAAGAAGGGCTCGGGGATCCTCTTCGTCAAGCCGCTACGCGAGAACGCCGAGACGAACGTCAACATCGTCACCAACCAGCGCATCTACGCCCTTCTGCTGAAGGGCTCGGCCGCGGCCGACCTTCGGGCTGCATTCCAGGTTCGGTTCAAATATCCCGACGAGGATGTCAACGCCCGGCTGTTGGCCGCCGCGCAGGAGAGTGCCAAGGATCCCCTGTTGAAGGATCTCGACCCGAGCCGGCTGAACTACGATTACGTCTTCCGCGGCGATACCAGCCTGAAGCCGCGGGTCGCCTTCGATGACGGCACCCATATGTATCTGGAATTTCCGGACGAAATCCCCGCCATCTTCGTCGTCGAAGGCAAGCGCCAGGAATCCCTCGTCAACCTGCGCACGCAGGGAAAATACGTCGTCGTCGACAAGATCGGGGCGCAGTTCACACTGCGCGCTGGCGACAAATGGCTTTGCCTCTACAATCGGCAGGCCAATCGCCAATCCTTCGATCTCATCGAAGACGCCTATGGACCGAAGCGCCTCGACCGCAAAGAGGAGCGCCAGCGATGAGCAAGATCGATTTTGATCACCTCGACGGGCAAAGCAGTGTCGCCAGCGACCGCAATGGCCGGCTCGGCAAGCTCGCCCTTCCCCTCCTGCTTGTCGCCGGCGCCGGTGTGCTTGCCTATGTCAACTGGCCGACCGGCCCGCAGAACCCCAACCTGACCGAAGGTTCAGGCGAGACTTTCGAGACGACGAACTCCAGCATCCGCAACTTTCCCGACGAACCGTTGAAGCAGGCGGCCGATCCGAACCTTGTGCAGATTCCGACTGCCGAAAAGAAGTCAGTGGAGTCCGCGGCGGTCAACCTTACCGTGAACGCGGGCGACGATCTGGAAAAACTGCGTCAGCTCGAAGAAGGGCGTCGCCGCGCCGAGGAAGAACGACTTCGGATGGAGGAAGCGCGCCGGCGCGCCGAAGAGGAAGCTCGGCTGGCCGAGCTGGAGGCCAAGCGCCGGGAGGAGGAGGAAAAGGCACGGTGGGAGCGGCTCCGCTCGGACCAGGTTATCGTCGACGGCTCCGGCGGCGAAAGCCTGTCGGCCGGCGAACACTCGGTGACGGTTGCTGACGACGGCCAGCTCGTCGCGGTTCCCGGCGCAGAAAGCGATGCGAACAAGGCGTTCCTCGCTCAGTCGGAAAAGCAGACGGTCAGCATCGTGAAGGCGACGCGCTTCGATCGGACCGACGCGCTTGTGGCCCAGGGCACGATGATCCGCGGCTTTCTGGAGACGGCCATCAACACCGACCTTCCCGGCATGGTGCGAGCCGTCGTGCGTGAGGATGTCCGGTCTCTCGACGGCGGTCGCGTCCTCATTCCGAAAGGCTCTCGCCTCATCGGCGAATACAAGTCCGGCCTGGCGCGCGGCCAAAAGCGCATCTTCATCGTCTGGTCCCGCGTGATCCGGTCCGATGGCCTGTCCGTCGAGATCGCCTCGCCCGGCGCCGACCGTCTCGGCCGCGCCGGGCTCACCGGCGAGATCGACACGCATTTCTGGGAACGCTTCGGTTCTGCGATCATGCTGTCGGTGATCGGCGGCGCGGCGGAATATGTTTCGGCGCTCGGCGACACGGCGGCGGAAAGCGCTCGTTCGATCTCGACGGTCGATCCGATCACCGGCGCGGTCACGACGATCACAACCGAACCGAGCCGAACGGCCGCGGAGGCGCGATCGATCGCCACGGAGAAGTCATCGGCGATCCTTCAAGACATTGCCAACGAGGCTTTCAAGGAAAGCTCGAAGATCCCGCCGACGATCTATGTCGCCCAGGGGGAGTCGGTTATCGTCTATCTGCGGCGCGATCTTGATTTTTCCGACTTCTATGCCGATCCGGTCCGGCAGGAGATGATGCGGCTGAAGCTTGGCGGGCAAATCCGGCGCAACGTCGATTCGACGCCCTATTATCCGATCGCGCCGATCCACAAATGAAGCAGTTCCCCTTTCTCGAAAAGGCGCTGGAGCGGTTGAAGCCCTATCTTTCGGATGATCGAGTCTCCGAAATCTCCGTCAATCGCCCCGGCGAGTTGTTTATCGAGCGGCTCGGCGTCGGCGGCATGGAACGCGAGGTCGATGCGCAGTTCACCGCCGATTGGATACGGACCTTGAGCGAGCGCGTTGCCGGCTCTACCAACCAGGTCGTCAACGACGAGCATCCCATTCTGTCGGCATGGCTTCCGACCGGGGAGCGCTTCCAATGTGTTTTGCCGCCGGCCGCACCCGACGGCGGCGCGATCTCCATCCGCAAGCAGGTCATCCACGACATAGGGCTGGAGGTCTACAAGAACCGCGGCGCATTCGAGCATACCAGGGTCGGGCGGCAACTCAGGCTCTCGACGGCCGAGGAGGAGCTTGCAGCCATGATGAAGCGCGAGGTCAACGCCATGCAGTTTCTTCAAACTGCCGTGCGCTCGCGAGTTTCGATCGCCATATCCGGCGGTACGTCGACAGGCAAAACGACCTTCCTAAATGCACTGCTCAAGGAGATTCCAGAAGAGGAGCGCATCGTCACCATCGAGGACGCGCGCGAGTTAAAGCCGATCACCCCGAACACAGTCGCATTGCTCGCCTCGAAGGGAGACCAGGGCCGCGCCAAAGTGACGCCGCAGGAGCTACTCGAAGCCTCACTGCGCATGCGTCCAGATCGGCTGATGTTGGGCGAGCTTCGCGGCGCCGAGGCGTTTTCCTTCCTTCAGGCGATCAATACTGGCCATCCGGGATCGCTGACAACGGTCCACGCCAACTCAGCGCGCTCGGCCTATGACCGCTTGGCGCTCATGGTCATGCAGAGTGGCGTTGCGCTCGAGAAGCAGGAGATTATCGACTACCTCAAGGAAGTCATCCCTGTCGTTGTCCAGCTCTCGCGCATTCCGGATGGTCGCCGCGTGGTCTCTGAAATCGTCTTTACCAAGGGGGACATGCTATGAACCCGGCAATCCTGCTGTTCGGGCTGGTGATTGCCGCCGCCGTAGCCTCGTTCGTCGCTTCGCTCGCCTATGCCGGCCTCTACTATGCGTTCGACAACTCGACATGGATGTTTCAGGCGCTGCAGGACGATATCCTTGCATCCTATAGCGCGGCGCGGCTCGATCTCGCCGCCAGTGACTGGCATCGGCCGATGATAGCGGCCGCGACTGGCCTGTTCGCCGGTGGCGCTGTGCTTGTTGCCGCCATAACAGGTAAGAAGAAATCGACCGACGCTCGCTTTCTCAGTACGCAGGAGGCCCGCGCCCTTGGCCTCACGCGCACCGGTGGCGTGTTCGTCGGTCGGATCGGCGGCAACTTGATGAAGGTTCCGGGCGGATTCACGCAGCGCGGGTCCGGCCGACGTCGGTTCATGAAGCCCATGCTGTTCGGCGGAAAGAAGCTCTGGATCGACGGGGATGACGTCGGTGGCTTCGTGATTGGACCGCCACGGTCGGGTAAAGGCGCATCGCTGATCGTGCCGAACTGTCTGCTATGGCCGGACAGCATCGTCGTGCTCGACATCCGCGGCGAGACCTATGAGGCCACGGCCGGATATCGTTCGAAATTCTCGCGCGTGTTACGTTTCTCGCCGGCAGACGAAAACGGCGATACGGAATGCTACAACCCGCTCGACTTCGTTGCCATCGACCCCGACCAGCGCGATATCGACATCAATTCCATCGCGACGGCTCTTTTGCCGACGCCGAAGGGCGACGCTTACTGGATCTCCGACGCCCGCGCACTCTTTGCCGGCGTTACGTCATGGGTACTGGAAAATCCGGATGTCTCCGACAAGGATAAGAACCTTGGAACGGTCCTCAATGTGATCGAAGGCGGCAACAAGCCGCTTCGTGAGTGGTTGGAGGAAGTCGCCAATTCTAAGCTTCGCGCCGAATGGATTAGTCCCTTTACATACACCACCCTCGCTCGCTTCGCCGTCATGGCCAGCAAGCAATTCGATGGTGTCTATGGCTCGCTCGCCGCAGCGGTGCGGCCGTTCAAGAACAATCGGATCCTGCGGGCGACGGCGCGATCGACGTTCGACATCCGCACCATGCGCCGGCAGAATATGAGCCTTTATCTGGATTTCCGCATCCAGCAGATCGGCTTGATCGGCCCGATCTTCAATGTATTGATGGTCCAGTTCATGGATTACATGTCGCGAAACATGATGGCGCGTAACGAACGACGCGTGCTCGTTCTGCTTGATGAATTCCAGAACCTCGGCAAGCTGGAGAACGCGCTCACCGTCGCGACCGTCCTCGGCGGCTACGGCATTCCCTGCTGGTTCTTTGTCCAATCGCTCCGGTCGATCGATAACGTCTATACGCGCGAAGGCCGTCAGACGCTCGTCAACTCCGCTCGCGCTCAAATCTTCCTTGGAGCGCAGGATCCCGAGGATCAGCGGTATATTTCGCAGCTGCTGGGCGAGCGGAAGGAAGTGACGGTCGACAAGGCCGTTTCCACGGGCTTGACCCTGTTCGATCGCAAGGGCGCGACCATGTCTCATAAGACCACGATGCGGCCCCTAATGCGCCCTGACGAACTGGGCTCAATGGACGAGACGCGGTGCATCATCAAGCTTCGAAATCAGCAACCAATTTTTGGGGTTCGGAATTTCTACTATGCCGACAACCAACTGATGAAACGCGCGTGGTTGAAGATACCCCGGCCGAAAAACCAGCACATCACCAATGATGCAACCAGTTTCACGACGGGGCATCATGAAGATATCATGCGTTCTGATAGTCCACCTCCCCCTGATACAACACCTGGAGGGAAGTTTGCGGCCAAAAGCTTAGCGGTGATAATGGTGCCGTCGAGCAGATCGATACCCGAGCAAATTTTCCAGTTACCAGATGCTTCTCATACGTCAAAGCACGCCGACGAACCTCGCAGCGTCAATTCAGTGGGATGCGAACCGGACTTTAAATCAGCGATGAAAAAGAGCGCGGTGCGAAAGGCCGAAGCAGATAAATCCCTCGAAAGGATATTGACCATATTCGAGAGAGCGCCCGTAAAAAAACGGGCGGCTAAGAAGGTCAAAAAGGAGATCGCGTCGGCTTTTGCTGACGAATAGTCGTGACTTTACCAAGCGTGAAACATCGATGCGTTTTTCGAACGGGGAGCCTGCTCGATTAAACCGAAGCAAGCCGAACTCGCGTGCGTTCTCTCAAGCAGGTCTCTCACTTAACAAGCGCGACCTCCTGCCGCCCCTTCCAGACGGCAGGGGAAGCATGTGATGTCACGGCGTCACGATGTTGAACCAGAAGTCGAAACTGTCGAGCATTGAAACGAGCTGGCCGAGTTTGGCGTTGTCGCCGGCGACCTTGACCTTACCGTCGGAAACGGCCTGATCGAGTTTTGTCTCCCCAAGCGCAATGCTGTTTAGATCGGCTCGCGTCAGGGTGACGGTGGCATCGGCCTCGTCGGCCTGCTTGTCTTTCGTGTTGTTCAGGACACCGTTCTCAAGTTCGACGAGATACTTGCCGTCGGCACCAAAGTCGAAATTGAGGACGATGTGAGCGTCGCCGGCCTTTTCAGCATTGAGCCGTACGCCGAGATAGTCGAAGAACAGGTCCAGCGACATCGCACGCACGGTGTCCGGGCTCGCTGTATTCGGCGTCGGAAGTTTTTTAACACCCTCGCGCAGCTCTTTTGCACCCGTGAGGTAGAAGTTGCGCCAGGGTCCGGACTCCGCCTGATAGCCGAGCTGTTCCAGCGCATCGGCGACCAGGTCCTTGGCGGGCTGGTTGTTCGGATCGGCAAAGACGACATGGTTTGCGACCTGGGCAACCCAGCGGTAGTCCCCCGCCTCGAACGACTTCTTCGCCTTGTCCAGAACGGCGTCCGAACCGCCCATGAACTCGACGTATTTCTTGCTCGCCTCGACC
The DNA here is from genome assembly GCF_001425225.1 of Ensifer sp. Root127. Lineage (NCBI taxonomy): Bacteria > Pseudomonadati > Pseudomonadota > Alphaproteobacteria > Hyphomicrobiales > Rhizobiaceae > Ensifer > Ensifer sp. Root127. The sequence continues at coordinate 100,597 of NZ_LMDX01000019.1, read as the reverse complement.
GGGGGAAGTTCGTGCAGCGTCGACGGATTGCCGTCGAACCAGCCGAGATAAAGCACGTATGTGGCAGCGACATCGTGATAGATCGAGCCGTAATAGCCGCGGTTTGCCCAGAAATTGTCGAGGCTAGGCGGCAGTTTGAACGTCTCGGCGATTTCCCGCATAGTCATCCCATGGTTCACCATGCGCAGTGTTTCGTCATTGATATAGCGATAGAGATCGCGCTGCTTTTCAAGCAGGTTCACGACCTTCTCGTTGGTCCAGGTCGGCCAGTGATGTTGAGCGAACATGACCTCCGCCTTGTCGCCCCACATGACGAGCGCCTCGTTCAGATACTTGGACCACGGCAGAGGCTCGCGGATTTTGGCGCCACGAAGCGAGTAGGTATTGTGGAGCGTGTGGGTCGCGTCTTCGGCGGCCGAGATCGCCTTTTTCTCCTCGATGTACCACAGCATTTCCGAAGGCGCTTCGGAGCCAGGGGCCATCAGGAATTCGTAGGTGAGGCCGTCGATTGTTTCTTTCTGACCGGTCTTGGTGATGATGTCGGTCGGAGGAATGAGCGTCACCGTTCCGGCTGATGTCGTGGTGCCAAGTCCAGCACCGACCTGGCCTTTCGGATCGGGCGCAAGCAGGTTGCCGTACATGTAGCTTGCCCGGCGGCTCATGGCGGTACCAGCCATCACGTTCTCCGCCACAGCGGCTTCCAGGAAGCCTTCTGGAGCGTAGATTTTAACTTTGCCGGAGGTGACGTCGTCTTCTGAAACCACGCCGCGCACACCGCCGTAGTGGTCGACATGGCTGTGCGTGTAGATGACCGCCTTCACAGGCTTGGTGCCCCGGTTCTTGAAGTAGAGGTCGATGGCAACCTTTGCCGTCTCGGCAGAGACGAGCGGGTCGACAATGGTGATGCCCTCGGTGCCTTCAATGATCGTCATATTGGAAAGATCGAGGTTGCGGACCTGATAGATTCCGTCGGTTACCTCAAACAGGCCGCTCATGTTGATGAGCTGCGACTGCCGCCAAAGGCTAGGATTGACGGTCGCCGGCGCTTCGGCCCCTTCCTTGATGAAGCCGTACTGTTCAGGGTTCCAGATCGCGTTCCCGCTCTCTCCCTTGATAAGTTCGCTCGGCAAGGGAGCGACTAGGCCGCGTTTGGCATCCTCGAAATCAGTCGTGTCGCTGAAAGGAAGTTGTTGCAGCAGTTTGCCATTGGCAGCTTTCGTTGCCTCCGTCGCGTCCTTTTGCGGCTGTGGACTTTGTGCATGGACGGGCATTGCAGTGGCCGCAATGATGGCAATGATCGACAATCCACAAAGATATTGCTGAATTCGCATGCTCGTTTCTCCCAGTTTACGCAGATGAGATGATCGAGTCGGCCCCGTCGGTGAGACCGGGGTTTGTGAAACCTCGCTGAACTTCCTCGCAACAGCTATCGCCGCTGTGACATCGTTTACCTAGCGCGCACGGGGGGTGGGGAAAGTACGTTACTGTTAATTGTCACGATAATGTTAGATACATCAGGCGTGGCGATTGCCGGTCGAAGAAGCAGTTCAATTGATTTGAAAATTCTCGAAATGTTCAAAGCGCCGCCGAGGTGCTTATTCCAAACGATACATGGCCTTTATCAGCGAAAGACAGCAATATTCTCGTTATCCCAGGGTTACCATGCGATTCCGCGGGCATGTGCAGCGACCAGATGACGTCACACCCCGCACTCCGGCCGCGGCTTTCTTTCTGAAAGCTGCCGTTCGCTTAATAAGATAGGTTGGGAAAGCGGACATGCTGGTCCAACGGCTCGTCCCGTGCCTTGCGGAACCGCCTCGGTCTTCTAGCGCGCCACCAGCGCTTCAGTTTGTTTGACAAGGTCGACCCGGGCAACAGACGCGCCGTTGTCTGATGGACGGAGGCCTGGGCTGCGATTGACGGCGCAATCAGTCGCCATCCCTTCTGGCGTCGCGGCTTGTCCTGAACGCGAAGAGCCCGCTGACGCAGCGGACTCCCATGACGATAGTGGCGAAATCTGGCCTGTCCGCGGTTTACTTGCGGATTGCGGCAAGCTCGGCCAGGATGCCATCGACGACATCGGCGCCGATCTCGGCCTTGTGCTTTTCATAGACGACCATGGACTTCTCGCGAATGCGGGCCTGCTCTTCTGGCGAAAGCACATTCACCTCAAGACCAGCGGCCTTGATCTTCTCCAGCGACTTCTTGTTCAGATCGCCGATTACCTGGCGCTCGACGTCACGCCCGACGACAGCGCACTCCCGCAAAGCGGCCTGCTCCTCGGGCGCGTAGGTATCGAAGATCGCCTTGGAAAAGAGGAAGAGGAACGGCGTGTAGGCGTGGTTGGTCTGGGTGACATATTTCTGCACCTCGAAGAACTTCGACGTGTCGATGGTCACATAGGGATTTTCCTGGGCGTCGATCGTCTTGGTTTCAAGAGCCGAGAAGACTTCGCCGAATGCCATGGGCGTCGCGTTAGCGCCAAGGTTCTGGAAGGTATCGAGGAACACGTTGTTTTGCATGACGCGAACCTTCATGCCTTCCAGGTCTTCCCATTTGTTCACCGGACGAACCGAGTTTGAAAGGTTACGGAAGCCGTTTTCCCAATAGGCGAGATTGACGAGACCCACGGCCAGCAGCTTCTCGTTCATCATATCGCCGAACTTGCCGTCGAGCACCTTATAGGCTTCCTCCGAGGTCGAGAAGAGGAACGGCAGATCGAAGACGCCGAGTGCCGGCTCGATACCAACGAGCGGCGAAGAGGACGTCACCACGGCTTCCTGAACGCCGGATCGGAGCGCCTGGGTCGCCTGCAGGTCACCTCCCAGAGCACCACCCCAGAATGCCGTCAGCTTCAGCTTCCCGCCTGACTTTTCATCAAGGCATTTCTGCATCGCCGCAATGCCGTTGCCGACGGGGTGATCGGCATTGATGCCGTTGGACACGCGTATGTTGCGCTCGGTGAATTCGGCGAATGCCGGCGCGGAGGCAGACAGGCTGAAGGCGATGGCAGTCGTGGCAAGTAGCAGTTTTCGCATGATATCCTCCCATGGATGTTGAAACAGAAGTGGCTTTCCGACCTCAGTGCAGCCAGCGAGCCGGTACGATAACCAGGTCCGGAAACAGGACCAGGAGCAGAAGTACGAGCGTTTGGGCCAGTAGGAACGGCCAGACACCTACCGTTACCTTGCCCAAGGGAACGCGGCCGACGCCACTGACAACGTTGAGAACGACGCCGACAGGCGGGGTCAGAAGGCCAATGCAGTTGTTCATGATGAACAGGACGCCGAAATAAACCGGATCGATGCCTGCCTGCTTGATGATCGGCATCAGGACCGGCGTCAGGATCAGGATGGTCGGCGTCAGGTCCAAGGCCGTCCCGACGATCAGCACCAGGATCATGATAACGAACATCAACAAGGTCGGACGATCGATCAACGGTTCGATGAGGCCGGTAATTTCCGCGGGGATGTTGGCGGCGGTGATCAACCAGGCGGAAACGAGCGCTGCGCAGACCAGGAACATGATGACGGAGGTCGTCTTGGCCGCCTGGAGGATAACCCGTGGAAGCTCCCTCGGCGCGAGCTCCCGGTAGATTACCATGCCGACGAACAGCGCATAGGCCGCGGCGATCACGGCAGCTTCCGTCGGCGTCACAACGCCCGCCTTGATGCCGCCAAGGATGATGACAGGCATTCCGAGAGCCCACAGAGCGCGACCGGTCACCCGAAGTTGCTCCGCACCCGACGCACGCGGCAACGGCTGGACATTGTCTTTGCGCACGACAATCAGCCATGTCACGACCAAGGCAAGTCCCATCATCAGGCCCGGTACGATACCGGCCATGAAGAGCTGCGTGATCGAGACGTTGGCAGCAACACCGAAAACGATGAAAGCCATCGACGGCGGGATGACTGGCGCGATGACGCCACCTGCGGCAATGAGGCCGGCCGAGCGCGGTACGTTATAGCCTGCCTTGGCCATCATCGGGATGAGAATGGCCGCAAGCGCAGCAGTATCGGCCGCCGCCGAACCGGAAATGCTGGCCATGATCAGGGCCGCGACGATCGCGACGATGCCCAGGCCCCCGCGGATATGTCCCACGCAGGCAATGGCGAAATCGATAATGCGCCGCGACAGGCCGCCGGCATTCATCAGCTCTCCGGCCAGAATGAAGAACGGGATGGCGAGCAGCGTGAACGTATCGGCGCCGGCAATCATGTTCTGCGCGATGATCTGGGTATTGAACATTCCCATGTACCACATGAGAACGACACCGCAGAACATCAGCGAGAATGCGACCGGCACCCCGATTGCCATGGCGCCAATCAGTGAAGCGACGAAAACGAAAAGCGTCATCAGGTCCGCTCCGCCATCTGTTCGATCGTGAGATTCTCGCCCGCAAACGCTTCAATTTCCTCCTGCGTTACCCGACCGGTGAGCAGGCGGAAAAGGCGCTCCAGCGCGATGACCGCGCAACAGAAGCCGGTGAAGAAGCCACTGCCGTAGACGAAACCCATGGAGAGGCCGGTCACCGGGGCCTTCATGCTCCAGTTGATCGGCAGTTGCTTCCAGGTGCCCCAGAAAAAAATGGCCGAGCAGGCGATGATCATCAGATTGCTCAGGATCATGCAAAGGATGCGACCCTTGCGGCCGAGCAGAGCAACGAGGGTTTCCACGCCGAGATGCCCATGCTCCCGAAACGTCACGACGGCGCCGATGAAGGTCAGCCAGATGAAAAAGTAGCGTGCGAGCTCGTCCGAGACCGTTAGGCCGGAATTGATCGCATACCGCAGGATGACGTTCACGAAGACCATGATCGCCATTCCCGAAAGAAGGACGATCAGCAGGAATTCGAGAGCCTTGTAAAAGTGGTCGACTACCTTTTGCACGCTTTCCTTCCAGTCTGCGTTACAACAGGCCGCGCTTGGCCAGGTTTCTCATCAGCGCACCGAGGCCGAAGGTCCATTCGGGGCAAGCGTCACTGCGATCGACCCAGTTCACCAGACGGCCAAGTAGGGGTGTCGAAATTTCCACCCGGTCGCCGATTTCATGCGTAAATCCCTGGCCCGCCCCGCGCCGGTCCTTCACGGGGGCGAACATGGTGCCGAGGAAAAGTACGGCGCCATCGGGATATTGATGATTGCGATTGAGCAACTGGCGGGCAAGGTGGGAGGGCTTGCGGCTTATCGCTTCCATCGGGCTCTCGCCCGTCATCCGGAAACCGTCCTGTCCCTCGACGGACAAGGCAACGCGGACCTTCCCGAGTTCCTCCAGCGTGAACTTGTCATCGAAGACGCGAATGAAAGGGCCGATCGAACACGATGCGTTGTTGTCCTTCGCCTTGCCGAGCAACAGCGCCGAACGCCCTTCGACATCGCGAAGGTTGACATCGTTGCCGAGCGTGGCGCCGACGATTTCGCCGGAAGACCGCAGGACCAGGACCACTTCCGGCTCGGGATTGTTCCACTCCGAGATCGGATGAATGCCGACCAGCGAACCGCAGCCGACCGCCGACATGGGTTGCGACTTGGTGAAGATTTCGGCATCCGGCCCGATGCCCACCTCAAGGTACTGCGACCATAGGTTCATCTCCTGCAGAAGTTCCTTCACCCGTGCAGCCTGCTCGGAACCGGCGACGACACCACGAAGGCTGCCCCCCAGAACCGGCGCCAAACGCTTGCGGATATCGGACGCCCGAGACGCATCTCCCTTTGCCTGCTCTTCGATCACACGTTCGAGCATGCTGTCGGCAAACGTAACCCCGGCCGCCTTGATCGCCTGCAGATCGATTGGAGCCAGCAATTGGCCAGCCTGGCCCGACAGGAAATCATCGATCGAGCCGAGATCGGGAAGCTCACCCGACGCATGCAGCTTGCAAGCGAAATCCTCAAGCTCAAGAAGCTGGGAAACGGTTGCGGAAACCGACGACACGTCCAGAACCCGCTCGCCGCGGACCGCGACGGGGCAAGGGCCGTCAGCCGAATTCGACCAGACGCGGCCAACAAGCAGCGCATCTGTGGCATCTGCAGGTAAAATATCCGCAGCTCGAAGTGTTCTGGTCGAACTCAAGCAAAACCTCCTCACATCCACGACACGATGGCCTCCCGCCATCTTGCCAGATTGTCAGGATGTCTGACAATAGTGGACCTGCTTTGTAGTCATACTCCCTTGCGCTGTCTAGCGCCGAAAATCATACCCGGACAAACGGCGCCTTGGGGAAGGTGGCACTCTCCGCAAAAACGGCAAGCGGCCAGCGCCGGAAGATTTCAGCCCGTTTCAAGGGTCAGATCCAGCCGACTGGCAGCAGCGAGCAGATGCCGCTTCATCGCTTCGCGCGCGCGTTTCGGGTCGCGGCTGGCAATCGCGTCGCGGATCGCCACATGCTCGGCAATCGTCAGTTCCACAATCTCCTCAAGAACCGCCGCGGCCCGCGCAGCGTTGATGGCAAGACTGATACGCTCCGCTATGAAGCCGACGAACAAAGCGAAATATTCATTGCCGGTCGAAGCCGCGATGACACGATGAAAGATTAGGTCAGCAACGATCCCTTGATCCGTCCATTTGTCCGCCCCCATCATGCTTGCCAAAGCCTCGTCGAGCTTAGCCAGATCACTATCGACATGATGAGTTGCCGCAAGGCCGGCGGCTTCGATTTCCAGCGGCATGCGCAACTGAAACAGATCCCGGAAGCTCGCGCGGTCATAAAGATCATCCTGCTCGATGCGGATCGACTGGCGCGCCTTGATCTCGGTTGCGAAGGCGCCGACGCCTTGTCTGGTCTCAACAAGACCCTCGTTGCGCAACTGAGCAATCGCCTCGCGCACCACCGAGCGGCTGACGCCGAAACTGCTGGCGAGAAAGTGTTCGGTCGGCAGCTTGCTTCCCGGCGGAATACGGCCGTCCGTGATCTCGCGCGCAATCTGGGCGGCAATTCGCGCCGGAAGATGCTCATTGCGCCTGATCTGTCCAAAATCCAGTGACATGCCTTTTCGCCTCAAAAAATTGCTGCCTATGAATGCCGCTCGAAATCCAGTTGGCAACCCGGATTCATCACGCCTAGCGGATCGACAGCCTTTTTCAATGCCGCAACCAATCCCCGTCTGACCGGAGCGATACACATCTCTCATAGTCTGTTTCTTCAGACGTCCAATACCGTGCTCGGCACTGATCGAGCCGTGATGGCGCCGCAATTAAATATTCTGCTTTCTAACGAATGATATAAGGTTATCAGACAACCTTACAACAGAATATATACGATGCCGTCGTATTACCTCGGATCGGCGTGCAGAAAACGGGAGGAAGAACAGGTGCACATTTTCATTATTGGCGCCGCCGGCATGGTCGGGCGCAAGCTCGCGCAGAGCCTGGCCAAAGACGGCACGCTGGACAACCGGCCGATCGAAAGCATGACACTCGTCGATGTCGTCACGCCAGAGCCGCCACTGGGCTTCGCCGGCAAGGTGACGTTGGAAACGGCAGACCTCTCGGCTCCGGGCGAAGCGGCGCGGCTCGTCGCCGGACGCCCTGACGTCATCTTTCATCTCGCCGCCATCGTGTCGGGAGAAGCCGAACTCGACTTCGACAAGGGGTATCGCATCAATCTCGACGGCACGCGTTTCCTGTTCGACGCGATCCGCCTTGCCAATGGCGAGGATGGCTACAAGCCCCGCGTCGTGTTCACCTCCTCGATTGCCGTGTTCGGCGCGCCCCTGCCCTATCCAATCCCTGACGAATTCCATACCACACCGCTGACCAGCTACGGCACGCAGAAAGCGATCTGCGAGCTGTTGATTTCGGACTATTCCAGACGTGGCTTCTTCGAAGGCATCGGAATTCGCCTGCCGACCATCTGCATTCGTCCCGGAATGCCTAACAAGGCGGCTTCCGGCTTCTTTTCGAACATCCTGCGCGAGCCCCTCATCGGGCAGGAAGCCGTTCTGCCCGTGCCGGAAGAAGTGCGCCACTGGCATGCATCGCCCCGCTCCGCCGTCGGCTTTCTCAGCCACGGCGCGACGATCGACGTCGAGAAGTTGGGCCCCCGGCGCAACCTGTCCATGCCCGGGGTCAGCGCGACTGTCGGGGAGCAGATCGAGGCGCTGCGCCGCGTCGCCGGCGAAAAGGCAGTGGCGCTGATCCGGCGGGAGCCTGATGAGGTGATCATGCGCATGTGCGCCGGCTGGGCGCCGGGATTTGAGGCGAAGCGGGCAACTGCGCTCGGTTTTACCGCCGAAAAATCCTTCGACGACATCATCAGGGTTCATATCGAAGACGAACTTGGAGGCAGTCTGCAATGACAACCGGAACGGGACAAAAGGGGCGAGGCATCGCCTTTCTCGGAACCGGCCTCATGGGCGCACCGATGGTGCGCCGCCTCTTGAGCGCTGAGTATGCCGTCACGGTCTGGAACCGCGATCGCTCCAAGGCGGAGGCTTTGGCTGCGCAAGGCGCCGTCGTCGCGACCACAGCCGCCGATGCCGCGCGCGATGCCGATGTCGTCTTCACCATGCTGAGCGACGGCAGCGCGGTCGGCAATGTCCTGATCGACCAGGGCGTGGCGGAGGTGCTCAAGGCCGGCGCCGTTGTCATCGACACGTCGTCAATCGCGCCGCCGGTCGCGCGCGCGCATGCCGAAATGCTGGCCAGGCGGCAGGTGCATCACGTCGATGCCCCGGTTTCCGGCGGTACGGTCGGTGCTGAAGCGGGAACGCTTGCGATCATGGCCGGAGGCGACGGCGCCGTCATCGAGCGGCTGCACGACATATTCGCGCCCCTCGGCCGCGTCACCCATGTCGGCCCCTCTGGCGCCGGCCAGATCTGCAAGCTTGCCAATCAGCAGATCGTCGCCATCACCATCGGCGCCGTTGCGGAGGCGATGATGCTGGTTAAGGCCGGTGGTGCGGATCGCGGCAAATTCCGTGATGCGATCCGGGGCGGGTTTGCCGAAAGCCGCATCCTGGAGCTTCACGGCAAGCGGATGGTGGATCGAGCCTTCCAGCCGGGAGGGTCGTCGCGGTTGCAACTGAAGGATCTCGATGCCGTCGCGGCAATGTCGGACGTGTACTCGCTCGACCTGCCGTTGACCTCCATGATACGTGACGCGTTCCGCGCTTTCGTCGCCGATGGGCACGGAGAGACCGATCATAGCGGCCTGCTGCTGCATCTCGAAAAGATCAACGGCCACGAGGGGGAGAAGGTCCGGTGAGCAAAGACCAGAAGGAAAATCACCGGCTGCGTTCGCAGGACTGGTTCGACAACCCGGATCATCTCGACCTGACCGCGCTCTACCTCGAGCGGTTCATGAACTATGGCACGACACCGGAGGAACTGCGCAGCGGCAAGCCGATCATCGGTATCGCCCAGTCGGGCAGCGACCTGAACCCTTGCAACCGCCACCACCTCGACCTCGCCAAACGGCTGCGAGACGGCATTCGCGACGCCGGCGGCATTCCCATCGAGTTTCCAACCCACCCGCTGTTTGAAAACTGCAAGCGCCCGACCGCGGCACTCGATCGCAATCTCGCCTATCTCGGGCTGGTCGAAATCCTCTACGGCTATCCGCTGGACGGGGTCGTCCTGACGACCGGCTGCGACAAGACCACGCCATCGGCGCTCATGGCAGCCTCGACCGTCGATATTCCAGCGATCGTTTTCTCCGGTGGCCCGATGCTGGACGGCCACCATGATGGGGACCTGGTCGGCTCCGGCACAGTGATCTGGCGCTCGCGCCGCAAGTACGCCGCCGGCGAAATTGACCGCGAACAGTTTCTCGAGGCTGCGCTGAGTTCGGCGCCGTCTATCGGCCACTGTAACACGATGGGCACCGCATCCACGATGAACGCCATGGCCGAGGCGCTCGGCATGTCGCTGACCGGTTGCGCGGCCATTCCGGCCGCCTATCGCGAACGCGGCCAGATGGCCTATCGCACCGGCCGCCGCGCGGTCGAACTGGTACTGCAGGACATTCGTCCGTCGGATATTCTGACACGCGCCGCCTTCCTCAACGCAATCAGGGTGAATTCGGCGATCGGCGGATCGACCAATGCCCAACCGCATCTGATGGCGATGGCCAAGCATGCCGGCGTCGACCTCAGCCCAGACGACTGGCAGGTTCACGGCTTCGATATCCCCCTGCTCGCCAACGTCCAGCCGGCGGGCGCCTATCTCGGCGAGCGGTTCCATCGCGCCGGTGGCGTGCCTGCGATCATGTGGGAACTGCTTCAGGCGGGTAAGCTGGACGGGGAGTGTCCGACAGTCACCGGCAGGACGATGGCCGGGAACCTGGAAGGGCGTCAGTCCGATGACCGTGAGGTGATCAGGCCCTATGCGGACCCGCTTCGCGAACGCGCCGGCTTCCTGGTGCTGAAGGGTAACCTGTTCGACTTTGCCATCATGAAGATGAGCGTCGTATCGGAGGATTTTCGCCGGCGTTACCTGAGCGATCCCGGCCATGAGGGCGTGTTCGAGGGCAAGGCAGTGGTGTTCGATGGATCCGAGGACTATCACAGACGGATCAACGATCCGTCGCTCGCGATCGATGAGCGTTCGATCCTGGTGATCCGCGGCGCTGGCCCGCTCGGCTGGCCCGGCTCGGCCGAAGTCGTCAACATGCAGCCGCCCGACCACCTGCTGAAGCGCGGCATCATGAGCCTCCCGACGATTGGCGATGGCCGGCAATCAGGAACTGCGGACAGCCCGTCGATCCTCAATGCCTCGCCGGAAAGTGCGGCGGGCGGCGGGCTTGCCTACGTCCGGACCGGCGATGTCATTCGGATCGATTTCAATGCGGGCCGATGCGACATGCTGGTCGATGACGCGGAAATCAAGCGGAGGCACAGCGATGGCATCCCGCACGTTCCGGCCGACGCCACCCCCTGGCAGATGCTTTACCGCCAGACAGTGACGCAATTGGCCGACGGCGCCACCATCAGACATGCGGACACGTTCCGCCAGATCGCTAAGGTGCCACCCCGGCATAATCATTGAACGCAAATAAACGATCGTTGCCCCGAGGTGATCAAGATAACGCCTTTTGAACACCAGCCCGCCCCGAAGAAGACGGGGCGGACGGTTCACGCTTTCCCGTTTCAGGTATGCGTGATTTTTGTTCCGAGCACGTTGAGGCACTCTCGCATGAAAGCGGCAAGCCCCGTCCAGCCCTTGGCCGACACCATGTTGCCGTCGACATAAGCCTCCGTGGGCTTGACGTCGATATAGGTGCCGCCAACGGCCGTAACTTCCGGCTCGCAGGCACCGAGGCCCGCGACCTTGCGGCCCTTCAAGACACCTGGCACTGCCATCAGGATCTGCACGCCATGGCAGATCGTGAAGATCGGCTTGCCGGTCTCATGGAAATGGCGGACCATGTCCTGGATGCGCTTGTCCGTGCGGATGTATTCCGGTCCGCGGCCACCCGCCGCGTAGACGGCATCATATTCCTCGACGCGCACTTCGGAGAATGTCATGTTGATGTCGGCATAATGGCCGAGTTTTTCCGTGTAGGTCTGATCGCCCTCGAAATCATGCAGCGATGTCTTGATGCGATCGCCGGCCTTCTTGTCGGGACATATGACGTGGACCGTATGGCCCACAGCTTCCATCCCCTGCTGGAATACAAAGATCTCATATTCCTCGGTGAACTCGCCGGTCAGCATGAGGATTTTCTTGCCGCTCATAATGTATCTCCTGTTGGAATTGAATGATCGGCGCCCGGAGTGGCCGGGCGCCGTTACGTATCAGAAGGGGGAATCCGGGAAGTAGAACTGGTCGGCATTTTCCGGCGTGATCAGCGGCGCACCGAGCAGGAACGACCCGCGCACCGGAGCCTGCCCGGTGAACTGCGCGGCCGTCATGTACATCGCAGACTTGATCATCGACGGCGGATAAGGCGTCGAGATCGGCGTGCGCTCGTTCTTCTCCTTCACCATCTCGATAACCTGCTTCATTCCGTTGCCGCCGAGCGCGTATTTGATGTCCTTGCGACCGGCATTATCGACTGCTTCGAGCACGCCGAGCAGCATGTCATCGTCGTTGGCCCAGACGGCGTCGATCTTGGGATATTTGGCGAGATAATCCTGCATCAGCTTGAAGGCTTCGTCCTGGTTCCAGTTGGCATACTGGATATCGAGGATCTTGATGTTCGACTTGGCGACGACATCGGAGAAACCCTTGATGCGTTCGTCATCGATGACCGTGGGAATGCCGCGAAGCACGACGACCTGGCCCTCGCCTCCAAGCTTGTCCACGAGCCAATGCGCCGTGTTGGCGCCGACGGCGATATTGTCGCCGGCGACATAAAGATCCTGAACGCTCGGATCGGTCAGGCCGCGATCGACCACGGAAATGAAAGTGCCGTTCTGCTTGATCTGTTCGACAGGCCCCGTCAGTTCCTCAGAGGTAAACGGCAGGATCACGAGGGCGTCGAGTTTGCGGCTCGCAGCCAAATCTTCGAGCGCAGACACCTGTGCGGTTGCCGAGGATGCCGTGGACAGAACGACGTCAATGTTCGGAAACGCAGCCTCCAGCTCCTTTTCCGCCTGCTCGGCGTGATAAACGACGCCTCCGGTCCATCCATGCGTGGCTGCCGGAATGGAGACGGCGATCGTCACCTTGTCTTCGGCCTGCGCGCTGCCGAGTGGCAGAACGAGGGCCAATGCTGCGGTCGATAACAAAAGACCGGCTTTCTGGATCATCGACTTCATTTTCTCCTCCTTTGAAGTCAGTGCGATTTTCAGCGGTTGGCGGTAAAGCGGTGCGCCAGCATGGCGATGATGATGATCGCGCCCTGGACGGCGGCAACGAGGTATTCAGAGACCATGTCCGAAAGGACCATGACGTTGGCGATGACCTCGAGAATGAGTGCGCCGGCGACGGTGCCACCAATGCGCCCGCGTCCGCCACGCAGAAGGGTTCCGCCAATGACGACGGCAGTAATGACCTGCAATTCCCAGAGCTGACCGGTCGTCGGCGTCGCCGCGCCAAGGCGCGGCACATAACAGATGGCCGCAACGGCGACGCAGATGCCCTGAATGACGTAGGCGAGGGTCCGCACAGCGGCGACGTTGACGCCAGAGAAGCGGGCGACTTCGACATTGGATCCCGCAGAGGTCAGCCGGCGGCCGAACTTGGTCTTGTACAGCAGGAACGCACCCAGCATGACCACGACGAAGGTTATCAGGACGGGATAGGGTATGCCGAAAAGGCTGCCGAAATAGACCGGTCGGTATGCCTCCCGCAGGGCCCGGTCGATCGGCAGGGACCCGCCATCGGTCATGAAGGTGATGAAAGCCCGGAAAATGCCCATCGTGCCGAGCGTGACGATGAAGGGTTCGATTTTCCCGATCGTGACGATGAGCCCGTTGAACAGACCGCACAGAGCCCCGACCACGAGAGCAAGCGCTGCTCCCATCGGAATGGCCCAGGCACCGAATGAAGGGGCCAGATAGTTCATCACCATGATCATGATGCCGGTGACGAAGGCCATCATCGAGCCGACCGAAAGATCGAGGCCGCCGGACGCGATGACGAAGGTCGCTCCGACAGCGATGATCGCAATGAAGGCGCTGCGGGTCACGACGTTGATCAGGTTTGCGGAGGCGACAAAGTTGGAGTTTACCAACGCGCCCAGCAACACGATCACCGCAAGCGCGATGAAGGGCGCAAAGTCCGCCCAGCGGATGCGGCCTCCTTCGTCAGAGGGTATGATTGTTGCGGTTGCTGCGGTCATTTTCGTCCTCCCCGACGTCGTCGCGCCCGCCGACCGTGGCGGCGTAGACGATGTTTTTCTCATTGATTTCAGCGCCGTTCAGTTCGGCGGCGATCCTGCCTCCCCGCATCACGAGGACGCGATCGGCGAGCCCCACCAGTTCCGGCATTTCCGACGAGATGACGATGCAGGCCTTGCCCGCTCGCACCATGGCGTCGATGAAGTCGTAGATCTGGCTCTTGTTGCCGATATCGATGCCGCGCGTCGGCTCATCGATGATCACCACCGAAGGTTCCGCCAGCATGACCTTGGCAAGCAGCAGTTTCTGCTGGTTGCCGCCGGAAAGCTTTCCGGCGTCAAGCCGAAGGGAACGGACACGGATATCGTAATCGGCGACCACTTTCTCCAGCCGGGAGCGCTCCTCCCGCTTATCGAGCACGCCACCTGGATTGACCGTATCAAGAGCCTGAAGCGTCAGGTTTGGGCCAAGCTTCTCCTCCAGAAGCAGGCCCTTCCCCTTTCGGTCCTCTGTCAGATAGACGAGACCGGCCTCCATCATCGTGCGCACCGATCGGTGTTTGATGTCCTTGCCGTTGAGCACGACGCTGCGGGCATGCGAGGGGCGAAGACCCATCAACCCTTCGATCAGTTCGGTCCGCCCCGCGCCGATCATGCCGCCGATACCGAGCACCTCACCCGGCCGGACGCTGAAGCTGGCACTCTCGGCACCATGATCGACCGCCAGATCCATTACCGAAAGGATAGGCGCTGCTTCTGCGGGCGGGCGTTTATGGGGATAAAGCATCTCCAGTTCGCGACCGACCATGAGCTCGGCCATTTCACGCTGGCTGAGACCGGCGGCAGGCCAGGTGCCGATCATACGACCGTCACGCAGGACGGTTATGCGGTCGGCAAGCGTCTGCACCTCATCAAGACGATGGGAAATATAAAGGACTGCCACGCCGTGATCGCGCAGCATCCTGACGATATCGAGAAGTGCCGCAACTTCGTCATTCGCCAGAACCGCCGTCGGCTCGTCAAAGATGACGACCTTTCGATCGTCGAGAAGCGCACGCGCGATCTGCACCAGCTGGCGCTGGGCAAGCGGCAGATTTCCTGCACGATCACGCGGGCGCGCCGTCGAGCCGACCCGCGCGAGAAGTTCCGCGGTACGCCGGTTCATGGCCCGGTCATCCACCATCAGGCCCCGGCCGATTTCCCGACCCAGAAACAGGTTTTCCGCTACCGTAAGGTCCGGGGCAAGCAGGATTTCCTGATGCACCAGCACGATGCCGGCGTCTTCCGCTTCCACGGCGTTTCGAAATTCCGTCGGCTCGCCATCCATCAGCAACCGACCGTCCGTCGGCGCGACGTATCCGGACAGCAACTTCATCAGCGTCGATTTGCCGGCGCCGTTTTCACCGATGATGGCATGAACCTCTCCCGCACGGACATCGAGCGCCACATCCGACAGGACGGTAATGGGGCCGTACGCCTTACCCAGGCAATCGGCCCGGAGAACCGCGACCGCCGAACTTTCCGGCGGGGCCAGGGGTTGAGGGGAAAGGACCGCGTTCATTCGAAGGCCGACAGCAGCCGATCACGCGAGCGCTCGATATGGATGCGCATGGCATCGAAAGCAGCCTGTGGATCTCCTGATCGTAAAGCGATGAGCAGGTTCTCGTGCTCCTCGAGCGCCTCCTGTGTCACGCGCGTATGAAACATCAGCCGGAAGATATGGAGATGCACATGCTGGTTCGAAAGCGTGTTCCGGATCACATCGTTTCCGGCAATCTTGAGGATTGCATCGTGAAAATGCGCATCCGCCCGAGCAAAGCGTGAATATCGCGTGTTGCGATCGACGGGCGTACCGCCATTGCCCATGTCTGCCGCAGAATTTTCAAGCTGCTGCAAAGCCTCAGGAGTCATATTGATTGCCGCAAGCCTGGCACCCTCCGGCTCGACCAGAAGTCGGAAAGCATAGAGATCCTGGAATTGCTTTTTCGTCCATTGAGGTGCTGCGCTATAGCCGACAAGATGCTCCTTACGCACAAGACCTTCGCGCTCCAGACGACTGAGAGCCTCACGGATCGGCGTCTGTGATACACCGATTTCCCGAGCAAGAACGTCTATCGGTATGCGGGCGCCGGGCGTGATCTCCAGGGACATGAGGCGGTGATAGATGTTGTCATAGACCCCCTCGACCACGCTGCTCGGACGCAGGCTCGTCCCTTTGATTTCTCGTTCCGCTGCAAATGCCACCTTCAATCTCCGGCTTGCTTCTTGACACGCCGACATTTGTTGCAAATAAGATATCGTATGTCAAATACAATATCGTATATGATCCGATATAGGATTTAAAATGAGGATATCACTTGAACGGCTTCGACGACTGGCGACCGCTCTTCTGGAAGCAAGAGGAGCGTCGCCTGCCAATGCTCACCTCCAGGCCGATCTCCTGCTGGAAGCCGAATTGCGAGGTTTGCCGTCGCATGGCCTTCAGCGATTGCCCCTGCTTCTCTCCCGGTTGGAAAAGGGGCTCGCCGACGGGCGCACATATGGAACGGGGACATGGCGCAGACGGTCTTTTCTCAGCATCGACGGCGAGCGCGGCCTTGGACCGGTCGTCATGATGCGTGCAATGGATACGATCCGGCCGGTCTTGAGCGAGACGGGGATCGCCATCGCTGCGATCCGCGACGCCAACCATATGGGTATGCTGGCCTATTACGCAGAGGCTGCAGCAAGGAGCGGCCTGATCGGCATCGTCATGTCGACCAGTGAGGCCCTGGTTCATCCCTTCGGCGGAACCCAGGCCCTGTTGGGCACCAATCCCGTCGCCATAGGCATTCCCGCCAGCGATCGCCCCTTTGTGCTGGACCTTGCGACAAGCATCGTCTCGATGGGGAAAATCAACAACCACGCGATGCGCGGTGCGCCTATTCCATCAGACTGGGCGGTGGATGCGCAAGGTTTCCCGACCACGGATCCACACGCGGCCAAGTCGGGGGCAATCGCCCCGTTCGGCGGCGCCAAAGGGTACGGCCTCGGTCTTGCGATCGAACTTCTCGTTGCCGCGCTTGCCGGCTCCGATCTCGCGCCCGATGTGCACGGGACGCTCGACGATATCCATGCTGCCAACAAGGGTGACCTTCTCATTCTCATCGATGCGGCATCCGGACACGGGAACGCCCGCTCGCTTGCAGCCTATCTCGACCACCTGCGCCGATCCCCGGCATCCGACCCCGAAAAACCGGTTGCGGTACCGGGCGATGGCGCACGCAGGCGCCGCATCGCGGCGGAGAACGCAGGGATAGAGCTGCCGCAACAACTTTTGGAAAGTCTTTTGGCGCTCGAGGCCGCCTGAACCATCGGAGGAGATGTGGAAATGAACCTTTTCGGCACACTGAGGGCGCCGCGCGAACTGCTCTTCGGCTCGGGACAACGGCATGCTCTCGGGAATATTGCCGCCCGGCTGGGCCGGCGCGCGCTGATCGTCACCGATATGCGCCTTTCCGCGGATGCCGATTTTCTCGCGCTCGTCCAGCAGCTCGAAGATGCCGGCATCGCGGTCATGATCGACAGTTCCACTCTGCCGGATGTACCGGTCGACTCCGCGGCAAAAAGCGCAGAGGGCGCCCGCAACTTCGCTCCGGACTTCGTTATTGGCGTCGGTGGCGGCTCGTGCTTAGACATGGCCAAATGCGTGGCTCTGCTCCTGACCCATGGCGGGCGACCGCAGGATTATTACGGGGAACATACCGTTCCGGGCCCCGTGATGCCTCTCATAGCAATTCCGACCACCGCTGGAACGGGCTCCGAAGTCACGCCCGTCGCCGTGCTTTCCGACGCCGAGCGGAGCCTGAAGGTCGGCATTTCCAGCCCTCACCTCATTCCGACCGTATCCATATGCGATCCGGACCTCACCCTCACCTGCCCACCTTCCCTGACGGCAATTGCGGGGTCGGACGCTTTGACCCATGCGCTGGAAGCCTTCACCGCAATTCGCCGAGAGCCCGTGCCCGGCATCGCGCAACAGCGTGTCTTTGTCGGCAAGAACGAAATGTCCGACCATTTTGCGCTGCGTGCCATCTCCTTGCTCTGGCAGGGTTTGGAGGCTGCCTGCAAGGACGGCACGGATCGAGCCGCGCGCGAAAAGGTCATGCTCGGCGCCACGCTGGCAGGACTTGCCTTCGGTGTGGCCGGAACCGCAGCGGCCCATGCCATACAGTATCCCGTCGGCGCGCTCACCCATACCGCGCACGGCCTCGGGGTTGCCTGCCTCATGCCTTACGTCATGACATGGAACGCGCCGGTCATCCAGGACGAGCTTGGGACCATAGCCCAGGCGGCGGGTCTTAAAGGGCCGGACGATGTCGTTCCCGCCCTCATTTCCCTTTTCGCGCACATAGGGATTCCCTCGACGCTCCGTGAACTTGGGCTTGAAGAGAGCCGGATCGGCTGGGTTGCCGAGCAAAGCATCGGCATTGCCCGCCTCGTCCAGAACAATCCGCGGCCCCTGAACCTCGACGACATGCAGAACCTCATCGCCGCCGCCTATCATGGCGACCGGTCGCGCCTGAACTGAAAAGGATTTTCATCATGACGTTTCATGCCAAGATCGACGGATATGCCAATCCTGCTCTTCATGCGGAAGGCCTTTACATCGGCGGCACATGGAGAAAGGGCGGCGGAATAGCCGTCATGGACCCATCCACAGGCGAAAAACTGGCAGAAGTCGCGGATGCTTCTGTTGAAGATGCGCTGCAAGCCGTTGATGCGGCGCATGCCGCTGCCGCCGCATGGCGCGCCACGCCAGCCCGCCAACGCTCGGAAATCCTCCGGCGCTGGTTCCAGCTCATGACGCAACACGCCGAAGAGCTTGCCACGCTCATCGCACTGGAAAACGGCAAGGCGCTGCCTGACGCGCGCGGTGAAGTCGCTTACGCCGCCGAATTCTTTCGCTGGTATGCGGAAGAAGCGACGCGTATTCCTGGCGAATATCGCCATACGCCCTCAGGTTCGCATCATATCATTGTCGATCACGAACCGATCGGTATCGCAGTCCTGATCACGCCCTGGAACTTCCCGGCCGCCATGGCGACCCGAAAGATTGGTCCGGCTCTTGCGGCAGGCTGCACGGTCATTCTGAAACCGGCCTCTGAAACGCCGCTGACGGCCTATGCCATGGCACGCCTTGGCGAAGAGGCCGGCGTGCCGGCGGGTGTCGTCAACGTTCTGACGACAAGCAATCCGGGCGCGGTGACCAACGCCATGCTGGCGGACCCCCGCGTGCGCAAACTGTCCTTTACCGGCTCGACCGGCGTCGGCCGGACGCTACTTGCCGAAGCTTCGAAATCCGTGGTCAGTTGCTCGATGGAACTCGGCGGCAATGCACCCTTCATCATCTTCGACGACGCAGACCTGGAGGCTGCTCTGGACGGCGCGATGATCGCAAAGATGCGCAACGCTGGCGAGGCCTGCACCGCCGCCAACCGTTTCTATGTCCAGGCCGGCATCCACGATGCCTTCGTCGGCCGCCTCACGGCGCGCATGGCCGCGCTGACGATCGGTCCGGGCTACGATCCCGCAACCCAGTGCGGCCCGATGATCACCACCAATGCCGTGCGCAAGATCGACAGGCTGGTCACGGACGCCATTGCGTCCGGCGCACGCGCGACGACCGGCGGCAAGCCGCTTTCGGAAAACGGCTATTTCTATCCGCCAACCGTTCTCGAAAACGTGCCTGCAGACGCCGCAATCGCGCGTGAGGAGATCTTTGGTCCGGTCGCGCCGGTCTATAAATTCGTTACCGAAGACGAAGCTGTTCAACTGGCGAACAACACCGAATACGGCCTTGCCGCCTACGTCTACACCCAGGATCTGAAACGGGCGATGAAGGTCGGCAAACGGCTTGAGACAGGCATGCTCGGGATCAATAGGGGACTGATGTCCGATCCGGCCGCACCCTTTGGCGGCGTCAAACAGAGTGGTCTTGGCCGTGAGGGCGGCGTCACCGGCATTCTGGAGTTTATGGAGGCAAAGTACTACGCAGTAGACTACTGAAACTGGAGGAGCCCGATGACGTCACAAGATCTCTACCGAATTCGCGATTTCGTACCCGATTTCGACACTATCGCTGCCGAATTTACAGAACGCAGCCGGCAGCTCTCAGCCAGGTCCAAACTGATTGCCGATATCCGGTATGGCGCGCGTGACAGGGAGGTCCTGGACGTCATCCTGCCCGACAACGTCAAGGCTGGCGCTCCACTGCATGTCTTCGTTCATGGCGGCTACTGGCGATCCGGTGAGAAGGAAAACTATCGCTTGGTCGCCGCTCCCGTCCTTGAAGCCGGGGGTATCGCCGCTATCGTCGAATATGACCTGATGCCCGGTCAACGCCTGCATGTCTTGGTGAATCAGGTGCGGGGGTCGGTGCTCTGGCTTCAGAAACATGCGACTAACTTTGGCGCAGACCCTCACAAGATGACCGTTAGCGGCCACTCGGCGGGCGCGCATCTTGCTTCCTTTCTAGCCGCGATAGCCCCGGGAGAAACGGAACGCCCTGACCTGCCCGTTCTGCAGGAGATGTTGCTGGTGAGCGGCATATACGATCTGTCTGAGATTCCCGATAGTTTCCTGCGCGATGAAGCTAGGATGACCCCGGCGGAGGCCGCCGCATGGTCCCCTCTGACGGCAAACCAGTTGCCTTCGCCCCGGCGGATAATCGCATTTGGCGCGGAAGAGACGTCCCCGTTTCATGAACAGGCACTGGCGCTGAGCAAGAAGCTGAGCATAGATGACCGTGCCGTGAAACTAATGTCGGTGCCATGTCTCAACCATATGAGCGTCGTCCTGGATCTTGCAGACCCTTTCGGCCGCCTCGGAGGTTTGGTCGTCGAGATGATCTCGCGCGGCTGACAGGGGCTGCTAGTCATTCGGACTGCAGGTGCCGCGTCTTAAAAGCGAGCTCAATGGTGCAATCCATACTCAATATTGAAACGTTCGAAGCACTCCATGACATCGTCAAGGCCGACAAAGTCCGCTATCTCGGCGCGTCCTTGATGCATGCCTGGGAACTCTCGAAAGCGCTGCACCTGCAGAAGGCGAACGGCTGGGCGCACTTCGACCGGGCATCAGAGGCTTTCTATGGTTTGGGGTTCAATCAACCGCCTGTAACCGGCGGAACGACTCGCAACCGTTAGCCGCCGCGGTCGGTTCAAATTTCTTACGCCCGCCGCTCGATAACAACGTAGCTTTCGGGCTTCATAAAACTGCAATCGAACGCCGCCATAGCTCTATCGAATTCCGATTATCGCTTTGCGAGGCTGCAGCGGCAGGAACATGATCGTCGCAGGTCGCGGCCATCCGGTGACGAGGGCGCTCCGTCATGACGACGTCGAGCGCCCTCTGTGTGTCCAACGACAGGTTTCCAATGCCAGAAAAGTCGCTCGTCATCTTCCTGCACGGCACGGGCGCGTCCGGAGCACAAGCTCATGCCACTGGCGTCGTCATGGCGGTCTGGGCTGCCGGCAGCGCGCTTCGCGGCGCCGGACGCGCGTATTCACACCGGTATGGTCATCAATGGTTCTCAACGGAAGGAAATCCGCTCGATCCTGCCCCGACCCTCGCAGCCCGTAATGCCTTGGACTCGATCATCGGCGACGTCGTGGGGCGCGAACGCTCCGAGGACACGCATGACCGGGTCGCGTTCGTTGGCGTTTCCCAGGGGGCCATCGTTGCCCTGGACGCCGTGGCATCGGGACGTCGTTCGCCGGGCTTCCCGGTCATCGGCCAGTACTTTCGGTGTACGAGGTCATTTGCCAACCCCTCCCCGAATCAGAGGATTCGAAGCGACTGACGCCAGCAGGGGGAAATTCAGAAGCTTCGATCGGATATCCGTCAAGATTTCTTGGGTACATTCCGGATAGCTGACTTCTGTCAGTCGCCCTCGACGCCGTCCATTGCACCATGGTGTAACTCGTCCGACGTTCTTCCAACAGAGATCAGAGCCAATACCTTAGTATAGTGTGCTTGGTGCAAGTTTGCGATAAACTCAGCCTGATGGTGGATGCCACCCATGCTTCCAAGTCACCGCACGCGGGGCGCATCCCACCAACTGTGCTGAAATTACTTCGAAAAGGTTTATCTGGGGACGATACGGCCAGAATTGACGGAAAAATGAACTGGGGCGGTCTACAAAGTCATCAGACTATCCGCTGGGCGGTCGCCTACGGCTTGTTCGGCGCGCCCCGCTCAGGAGCGTCGATAGCCTTCGCCTTGGCAGCACTCTCGATCACGGGCAACCCCGCCAGTGGGGCAACGGCGCTCGCGGCCATGACAACCGCGCAACTTGTCGGAGCCTTGCCAATTGCCCGGTTGGGGCGGGGTGCGAACTCAATCGCATTCTTCAAGGCTCTCATCTTTATTCGGACGGTAGCACTGTTCGCTTGCGCTACTGCATGTGGAGTGGGTGCGCCGTACGCGGTTTTCATCGCTGCGGCAGTGGCCGCCGGCCTCGTGCAAGGTGCGGCCTTCGGCTATCTGCGTGACAGCGCAAACTATCTTGTTGTGCAGTCACAGATGACAAGGGCCCTTGCCTTGGCAGCTTTTGCATCGGACCTCACCTTCCTCGTCACCCCGATTTTGGCAGCCAGTCTTGGATCGGTGTCCGCATCCTTCTCGATAGCTGTAATCGCGATACTCGGCGCGGTGCCTGCAATGATCTTGCCGTCCGCAAATGGCAATGTGGAGCCGCAAGCGGTGGAAACCCGAACAAGATCGCTCACGCCTGAAGTCCTTCTCTGGCTCGGATGCGCCTGTGCCAGTTCCGCCGCGATCAGCGGCATCGAAGTTGGCGCGGTCTCGCTTGCGATGGGGTTCGACCTGCAAGCAGGGTACGGCGCGATATTCACTGGAACCCTGTGTGCGGCGTCGCTTGTCGGATCAGTGGGAAACGGCCTGCTCAACAAAGCCTACTCGAAACAGCATGTCGCGGCGATGTTCCTCTCGATCATTATCGGCATAGCGCTGATACTTCAGAATTCCTTCGGTTTATCGATACTCGGCTGCGCGCTTGTCGGGATATGCGCCCCCTCGCTCGGCATCCACTACTCATTGCAGCTCAACAGACTGGTGACGCCAGAGATGAGGGCTGAGGTTTTCTCCGTGCTGAAAATTTCGACTTCATTGGGAACTATCCTAGCCTCGGCGACGCTCGGTTGGACTTCTGTCACGTTTGCCCTGACCGCTTCGATATGGATGCTCGCTTGCGCGCTGGCCGCAATTCTCTCGAAGGACTTCATCATTGGGCGACGGTTGACCGAGACGCGCCTCAGTGGCGGCGCCGAACTAGCGACGGCCCCTGCCCTGACTGCGGGGCGACGAAGTGAACGGAACGACCGTTGATGTCAATGTCACTTGACGAGGACGCAATCACGTATGGGTCCAACGACGGCCAAGGAATCTTGAACAGCCTTCCCGGCCTGGTCTGGACAACGGACGAAACAGGCGCCCTGTGCTACGCGAACTCGCGCTTCACAGAGTTCACTGGACTGATGATCGATCAGGGTGGCTCGCGGCAGTGGGCAAGCTATCTCCATCCGGACGATCATCTCCTCGTCGTTCCGGCGCAGAAGGGTGGAGCTCAACCCTTCGCTGCCCGTTTGCGGCGACGGGACGGACAATTCGAATGGTTCAATCTTTCTGCTTCGCCAATGAAAGGGTTCGGAGGGGAGACCTGTTGGCTTGCGACAGAGCGTCTTGAGAGGATCGACAACCAGGTTGGCAACGCCGATCGTGACTTTCGGAGTTTCCTAGATTCCCTGTCACTCCAGGCGCTTCTACTAACGCCTTCCCTGGAACTTGAGTTTGCAAATCAGGCAGCATTGCGGTGGTACGGCTTGTCACCAAGCGCCCACGTGCAAGACAGATCAGTCCACTTCAATCCTAGCAAACTGAAAGAAATCGCTTTTCATTTGCAGGCCGGGCAGGGCCGAAATAACTCAGCTGTCGTGTCGTATCAAGCGCTCTCTGCGGACGGAACGCTGCGCTGGCTGGAGGCACAAGTCGTACAAATTCGAATGCAGAACGGAGAGTTGGCGGGCTATTGCGTCCTTCAGACCGACGTTCAGGACAGCCGGGATTCCTCCCACCTGCTCGGGCAGGAAATGGAGATACTCGAAATGGTCGCGCGAGGCGCACCGTCGGCAAGTGTTCTTCAACGGCTCTGCGACGTTGTCGCGGATCTGGTTCCGGACCTCGTTTGCGGGTTCCTCGAGCTTTCGCTTGACCGCAAGCTCTTCCGCATGGGCGCGGCTACCAGGCTGGCAGGAGAGTTCAGGGAGATCTTCGACGGCAGGAGCGTGATTTCGGACAAGAACCCCTGCTCCACGGCCGCTCTGACAAAAAGGACTGTCGAGATCGCGAATATGGCCGAAAGCGACCAGCGCGAGACCTTGATGGGCGAGATCATGTTGGCCAACGGTCTGAATTACTGCAAGGCCATTCCCATTCTGTCCCCGTATGGGAACACGGCCGGGATACTTGCAATCCTAAGGCATCAGCAAGCAGACCTCGGACCTCGCGAGCAGCAAATAGTCGATCGAGCCAAGCACATCGCAGCTATCTCGATAGACCGGACTCGTCACGAGGAAGCTCTAGTCAGGCGAGAGACGCAGGTCGAACGGAGCCAGGCGCAGCTCGTCGCCGCTCAACGGATTAGTTCAACAGGCAGCTTTACATCTGATATCCAGCGGGATGAGAACATCTGGTCCGAAGAGTTCTATCGAATTTTTGACCTCGACCCGAAGCTAGAGCCCAGCATCGATGCGGTCAGGGAACGGATTCATCCACAAGACCTGGATCTCTTTGACTTCGAGATGAAGAGAGGGTTTGCTGGCGAGGATGCCGATTTCGTCTTCCGGATCATCAGGACAGATGGGACCCTCAGGTTCATTCGAGGACTTGCGAGGGTTACACATTACATTGGCGATCACCCAGTGTTCATGGGAACGGTACAGGACATCACCGAGATAAGACGAGCGGAAGACGCTCTGCGACGCGGCGAGGAAGCACTTGCGAAAGCCCGAGAAGAACTCGCGTATGTGTCCCGCGTGATGACAATAAGTGCTCTGACGACGTCCATAGCGCACGAGGTGAGCCAACCACTTTCGGGCATTCTCGCGAACGCCAATGCATGTGTCCGTCTTTTGGCGCTCGATCCGCCGGACATCGCCTCCGCAACAGACACTGCCCGGCGGACGATCCGAGACACGATGCGTGCGACCGAAGTTATCAAGCGACTTCGGGCTATGTTCAGTCGACAGTCTCCAGCCATGGAGAAGATCGACCTTAATGAGATAGCTCGCGAGGTCATTGCATTGTCGGCGCGAGACATGCGTGAAAAATTTATCGTCCTGGAGGTCCGGCTGGCGCCAGAGTTGCCGCCTGTCACAGGCGATCACATTCAGCTTCAGCAGGTCATTCTCAATATGGTATTGAACGGGATCGAAGCCATGGCGGAGACCGAGGAGCGGCCTCGCCGTCTGCTCGTGCGAACTGCACTGGTGAGCGAGGTTATGCTCACGTTGTCCATCTCGGATGCGGGCGTCGGAATCGCCGCTGACGCTGCGGACAAGATGTTCGAACCGTTCTTCACGACGAAGCGCCACGGGATGGGCATAGGCCTCTCCATCAGCCGCTCGATAGTTGAAAATCATGGCGGCCGAATGTGGGCGATGTCGAATGACGGACCAGGCGCAACCTTTGCCTTCTCTCTTCCGAGCCCTGGCAAGCCGACAGACCGATCGGCAACGTGAAGGGCGCGCCAGATGGCCGATACCTAAGTCTGGTTTTGCAACGGCTCGAAGATGGCTATTCTCTGATGATCGCCTCCTCCTCCTATGGCGATACGCTGATGCAGCAACAGCGCTCCCGCGTCCTCCCCTCCGCCGGAGCGTGCGGATCCTCCCGGTCCGCTGAAGGCCGTCTCCACCCGCCCGGAGGCGGCCTTCGTTCGGGCGCACGTTACCCGTGACAGCGGGCGATACCATTGTGCAATAGGATTCAAGCCTTAGGCGCGACTAGGTGGTTGCCTAGCAGCGACGAGAGGTAATCCATATGAGCAAGCAAATCGAACTTAAGTTTGCCGCTCCTGGCTCGGTTCGGGCGACATTCAACAATCCGCCGATACAGTCGGCATCACCGAGATCCCAGGCAAGGCACTCCTCAAAGGCATGGAACGGGCTTTCGGTTTCCAGCCCCACGCGGCCAAGGGCACAACGCCGTAGGGACCATGGAGGCCATCATCGCGCGCGAGTCAAAGGCTTTGATCCGCCTCGTCGGAAATCTTCCGGTCGCGATGTCGGATCATAAGGCTACGTTTGCGGGAATGCGAAGGCTCGATCTTGCTGTCCACATCGCAACGAAGCTGAACCGCTCCCACCTCCTCGTCGCGAGGACATCCCTTATCCTGTCCTGACTTGGTCGAACGGATCTCGATACTCAAGCGCTAGGCCCCAGCGGTCACTATCCCGAGGGTTCCTGAAGCCGCCTGGCGACATGGTCAGATCCGAACTGCGATTATAGCTGGAATAGCGAAGGCTAGGCTTGGTGATCGTCACGGCATCGACTGGGACGGCCTTGTTGGAGATTACGATCGCATCCGCGACAAGCTCGAGGCGGTCTTCTCCGATTTCTTCGACTTCAATGCGCGGTTCGCAATCCGGGTGGTTTCCGATTGGACGTTGCGGCCTCCTTCCGTCGCTGGAATACCGTCAACGGCAAAGATTACCTTCCTGATCGCGCCCTCCGCGAAGAGCGCTCGCAACGAAAGAAGCGCTCGTCCTGACGACGATCCGTAGCCCCGATCAGTACAACACCACCGTCTATGCCTTGATGATCGCTGCCGAGGAGTTTTTGGTCGACGCGACGTTGTCTTCATGAACCAGGAGGACTTGGTCAATCGTGGGCTCGCCGACGGAGATCAAATCGAAATCTGCGGGCTTCATGGCGATGAAGAATCGCACTCGATCGCCGGCCTTACTGCCGTGGCGTATGACATCCCACGCGGCTCCATCGCAGGCTATTTATCCGGAATTGAACCTGGTGATGTCTATCTCATTTCGATCCGCAATCGGGCACACCCTCATATAAAGGGGTACCTGTTACGGTGACACGAGCCGCCGGAATTCCTATATCAAGCTCGGTAGTTCAATAAGGAAATTCGAGCATGACGATCATTGGAAACCTGCTTATCGCGGGATCGGAAAAACGCGGCACCAACGGCGAGTTCCACGGAATCGAGGCAGCCACTGGCAACCCGCTTCCGGTGTCCTTCGGCGGAGCAACGCCCGAGGATGTCGAACGTGCTGCAAGCAAAGCCTGGGCGGCTTTCCAGCTCTATCGGGAGACCGATCTCGGATCCCGGGCAGCTTTCCTAGAGACAATTGCGGAAGAGGTCGAGAGCATTGGCGACAGTCTTATCGTCAGAGCGATGGCAGAGACTGGTCTGCCGCGTGGAAGGCTTGAAGGCGAGCGTGCGCGCACTCTCGGCCAGCTTCGACTGTTCGCCAAGGAGGTTCGCGATGGGCGCTTCCAGGAGCTGCGTTTCGATGGTGCCGATCCGTCTCGCAAACCAGCGCCGAAACCAGATCTTCGGTTGCGAAACGTCCCACTTGGCCCGGTGGCGGTATTCGGTGCCTCCAACTTTCCCCTCGCCTTCTCCGTCGCCGGCGGCGATACGGCCTCGGCTCTAGCAGCTGGTTGCCCAGTTATCGTGAAGGCCCACTCGGCGCATCCGGGAACTTCCGAACTCGTTGGTCGGGCGGTGCAACGCGCCGTGGCGCGAGCGAACCTGCATCCCGGCACATTCTCCCTGATTTTCGATACCGGATTCGAGGCTGGGCAGAACTTGGTCGCAGATCCGCGAATTCGCGCAGTCGGCTTCACCGGATCCCGCCGAGGAGGAACTGCTCTGATGGAGATAGCCTCGCGTCGGAAACAGCCGATCCCGGTCTACGCCGAGATGAGCAGCATCAATCCAGTCATCCTCTTTCCAGATGCCTTAAAAAACCGCGCGCGTGATATCGCCTCGGCGTTCGTTGCTTCTCTTGTCCTTGGAGCTGGGCAGTTCTGCACGAACCCCGGCTTGCTTCTGGCTATCGATGGAGCAGACCTCGACACGTTCACCCAAACGGCTGCGGAGCTGCTTCCCGAGATTAGCGCGCAGCCGATGCTGACACCGTCGATTGCGAGGGCCTATTGTGATGGAGTGGCAAAGCTCGAGCGGCACCCGGAAGTCCGATCCATCGCGTCGGGGAAAACCGGATCGGCGTACGAAGGTGCGGCCGCACTCTTCGAAACCTCGGCCGAAGCTTTCCTTGCCCACCACGAACTGCAGGACGAAGTGTTCGGCGCCGCTGGCCTGATCGTGCGCTGCAGGAATTTGGCTCAGCTGAATGAAGTCGTGGATGCGTTGGAAGGACAGCTCACTGTCGCGCTTCACATCGCTAACGGCGATCAGGAGGCAGTGACTTCCCTCATACCGAAGCTTGAATTGCTTGCTGGACGACTGCTCGTGAACGGGTTCGGCACGGGGGTGGAACTCTCCCCTGCGATGGTCCACGGCGGTCCCTACCCGGCGACTTCCGACGGAAGATCGACCTCCGTAGGCACGCTCGCGATCTACAGGTTTCTGAGACCAGTTTCGTATCAGGACTTCCCTATTATACTGCTTCCCGAGCCCCTGCGGTAAGACGCTATCCTGTGGGTGCTGACCAAAATCAATTGGCCACCCCAATTCCGCTTTTCATAAAGTCGCCGTCTGAGCTC
Source organism: Ensifer sp. Root127 (assembly GCF_001425225.1). NCBI lineage: Bacteria > Pseudomonadati > Pseudomonadota > Alphaproteobacteria > Hyphomicrobiales > Rhizobiaceae > Ensifer > Ensifer sp. Root127. The sequence continues at coordinate 72,060 of NZ_LMDX01000019.1, read as the reverse complement.
CTCCTCGGTGCTCAGGCCGTTCTGATATAGAGTGACCAAGTACCTGGCGGCCTCCTCGGCAACGTCTCCTTGTCTGTCGCATCGCTGCTGAGAGCAGTATTCCCTCAGCAGACTGCGCATCATCGCGATTTCTTCGGCGCCAAGCGGCCGCCCACCTATCGAAAAGCTTTCGTGGATCCGCGCCGCTGACCACTCTTACGCCGGGTCGGTCGATCTGCACTGTGGTGCACAGGTCTCGCCGGCATTCCGAATCGAGTTGCTAGCGCCTGTCGAGGCAGGTACCCAAACCCGTGCGGCCTGCGTCGGCTGCCTCACGGACACCAACGCGACAATTAAGGCGGCGATGGCCACCAGGATAACGAAGACCGGAAAGGCGGATCCCGGGGGGCGGTAGTCTTGCGACATAATCTTCTCCTTTCGGTCGTCTGAACGCCGTCATGGAGAACGAGTATGTCGAATCCCGTCTTGGGCGGGATTGAACATAGGTATCGCCGATACCTTGGTATGACCAACACCTTCGTTTAGTAGCCGCAAGCGATTCATCTCTCCAAAGTCCTAATCGACTTCGTTCTTGGACACCCCCCGATAACGGATGGGTCCTACGCCATATCGAGGAGAAGACAATCATGAGCACCACCGAGCTTGCTATCCTGACCCGCCGTTCATTCAGTGGCGCTGCTCTTGGCTTGACTGCCACGGGAATCCTCGGCGCCATCGTGGGTACTGCACGCGCGGATCAGACCAGCGGCCCGAAACCGACGGCACTTCCTCTCACCGCCAGCGAAACAGTCGATGCTGGCGACCTCAAGGTAGCCTACTCAGCGGTCGGCCCGCAGGATGGATCACCCGTGATTCTGCTTCATGGGTGGCCGTATGACATCAACAGTTTCGCAGAAGTTGCTCCGATCCTAGCTGCACGGGGCCACAGGGTAATTGTCCCGTTCCTGCGCGGATATGGCGGCACCACGTTTCTTTCGAAGGAGACGAAACGAAACGGACAGCAGTCGGCGCTCGCCATCGACGCCATCAAATTGATGGATGCCCTCAAGATCGATCGCGCCACCATCGCCGGGTTCGACTGGGGCGCTCGCACCGCCGATATTGTGGCCGCGCTGTGGCCCGAGCGCTGCAAGGCACTGGTCTCGGTCAGCGGTTATCTCATCGGCAGCCAGGCTGCCGGAAAAGTTCCCTTACCCCCGTCCGCCGAGCTCCAGTGGTGGTATCAGTACTATTTCGCAACTGAACGTGGGCGCGAGGGTTACGCGAAGTACACGAACGATTTCGCCAAGCTGATCTGGAAGCTCGCCTCCCCTCAATGGCAATTCGACGACGCTACTTTCGACCGGACGGCGACCGCGTTCACAAACCCGGACCATGTCGAAATCGTCGCCCATAACTATCGATGGCGCCTCGGGCTGACTTCGGGAGAAAAGCGGTTCGACAAATACGAGGCAAAGCTCGCGACGGGACCGGAATTGTCCGTCCCCACGATCACTATGGAAGGCGATGCCAACGGCGCGCCGCATCCCCATCCGAAGGCCTATGCAGGCAAGTTCATCGGAAAATATGAGCACCGCCTGATCTCGGGCGGTATCGGTCACAATCTTCCCCAGGAGGCACCTGCTGCCTTTGCCCAAGCGGTCATCGACGTGGATGCGTGGTCCTAGCTGAAGAAGTGGACACCACAATGATAGATCTGGCCCACGAATACCCGAAACGCATCCTCGACAGCTTTTTTTATCGGGTGAGAGCTACTGGATCGAAATCTAAGAAGCTTGTCAGTCCCGCTGATTGCAAAACGCTTGCCGACGTGCCGATAGCAACGGCAGACGAAATCGGTCTGGCAATCGCGTCCGCGGCAAACGCCTTCGAGCATGGGACATGGCCCAGGACCCACCCAAGCGAGCGCGCAGCAATGATGCCCACGTTCGCCGAAGCGCTCGAACGACGCATGTCCCTTTTCGCGAAGCTTTGGACTGCCGTCGCTCTGGCAAGTCGGCTGACACCGCTCGCTGTAGCTCGGTTGCGGTACTTCGCAGGCCTCGCCCTCACCTACGAGTTCGAAAAGGAGCGTAACACGACGCTTGGCTTTGCGCCGATCCTTCCGAGCCAGTTGGTCCGGCAGCGATCATACGCGGCCTTTCCGATCCTGATGACCAAGCTGAGTGCTGCCCTTGCCGCCGGATGCACGTGCGTTATCAAGCCTTTCCGCTGAAAGTCCACCGGACGCATATCTGGTCGTTCAGTGCGCAATGGAAGCGGGCATTCCACCGGGCGTCATAAATGTATTTCTCGCAGATGCGGAAGGAAGCGCCCGCTTTCAAGAGACATGTCAATCGCCAGGGAGGAAATCTTCGGACCTGTGGTCACCATTCACACTTTCGAGGACATCGACGAGGCCATCGCGATTACCAATGACACGGACTTCGGACTGAGCGGCTCGATATTCGGAAATCCGGCAACAGCTTTCGATGTCGCCCGCAGGATTCGGATGGGCCAGGTGCACATCAATGGAATGGAGCTCGCACCGTCCGCACCTTTCCGATGTTCCAAGGAGTCATTGATTGGCCGCGAGGGTGGGCCAGAGGGGCTCGCCGCATTTCTCGAGACCAAGGCTGTCCTATTCCCATCCTACGGCAGCCTTGAAATTCCGCGAGATCACGGCAGATAGCGCCTACGCCTCCTTGTTGTCGTTCAGTCCCAGAATGGCCGCGGCTTGCAGCGCCGCCGGATCGTCTGACTTGGCGCGCAGATATCCGAGAAGAGAGGAAAAGTCCGTGGCGCACATATTTGCGGGCATAAGAATTCCGGTCGAATTCATTTCGTCCAGGTCGACATCGCCGTCTCCGTTGTGGTCGAGCTTCTGCTTCATGTCGACCGTGGGGCGGCCGTTATCATCGAGTGCTACGCCCGGTCTGAGAATCTGATCAAAGTTATTGAGTTCGTCCCCCGTCAGCTTGTTGTTCCCGTCCCTGTCGAATTTGGCGAAAGCCTTGTTCAGCATCTGGGAAAGCGGCGAGGCGTCGGCAACGACGGTCATCAAAATCTCCTGTGAGCGATGAGATTCAATATAATTCGGTACGATTCATCGTGGCGAAATTATCGTCCATTTATCTTGAGCGGGCCTGACCGGACGCGGCGCAAGAAGCGGCAATCTACACCGCCGCTCGCTCTGCCTATCGGCCAAAAATCAGGCGCTGGTAGTCGCGAAGCATATCCGCGTCCTCAACCGAGCCATGGTGATGGAGCTGCCGCCAGAAACCATCAAGTCTGACGAGCCAACGCGTCGTTCGAAATGCGATCTCCAGCTCTTTGTCCGCGGTAACGCACTTGCCACGCTCTCTTCCGACAAAGAGATGCCAATCGGGTCCTCCCTGACTCGTAAAGTCATGAAAGGTGACGTGGACCTCCGCAGGTCCGCTGAAGAGCTTGGAATAACCCTCCTCGATCGCAATCCAGCCCCGACGGATGCCGCCGATCGGGTTGTCCATGCTCGGGGCCTCGCCTGCAAGCCACACGGATTCCAGGCCCCGAAGATCGCCGGCGTTGAAGGCCCGGTAGAAATCGATCAGGACATCGAGGGGGCCGCCGTCTCCGGATTTGAGCTCGACGCCTTCAATCTCCGAAAGTTGGGTCTTCATGACAGACCTCGCCGATCAGAGAAGGCCGAGCAGCGATCTCGCCGCTGCAGTCGACGAGGCGGGGTTCTGGCCCGTGACAAGGTGGCCATCCACGATCGCGAAGCTTTCCCAATCGCCCGCCTTCTCATAATGCGCCCCCAGCGACTTGAGATCATCTTCGACCAGGAACGGGACGACCTTGGTGAGCTGTACCGCCTCTTCCTCAGAGTTCGTGAATCCGGTCACCCGCTTGCCCTTCACCAGCGGGTTGCCCTGGAACGTCACGTGGTGGAAGACGGCAGGCGCGTGGCAAACCGCTGCAACGGGTTTTCCGGAGCCATAGAATTCCTCGATCAGCGAGATCGACTTCCGGTCCTCGACGAGATCCCACATGGGCCCGTGCCCGCCCGAATAGAAGATCGTGTCGAAATCCTTGGCATCTACGGTCGCGAGGCGCACCGTGTTTGCAAGGACGGACTGAGCATCCTTGTCGCCCTTGAACCGGGTCATGGAAGCTGTCTGATTGCCTGGCTCGTCGCTCTTGGGATCGATCGGCGGCTGCCCGCCCCGCGGAGAGGCGACGGTAATGCTGGCGCCTGCATCCTTGAAGACATAGTAGGGAGCCGTAAATTCCTCCAACCAGAACCCGGTCTTTAGGCCCGTATTGCCAAGCCGATCATGCGAAGTGAGAACCATCAGGATGTTGCTCATCGTTATCTCCTTACAAAAGTTAAGACGTTCGGCGTCTTGTCCGGTCTGGCGAACAGAGGCCAGCTCGCTAAACTGAGCTGCCGCGCTCAATCGACCTCATGAGCATGCTCAAGTGACGGGGCGTATGCCATTGTACGATGGTGTCGTGGAAACAGGTCGAAAACGGATGTCGATACCATCGTACAATGGATTTTCGCCAGGAAACTCGCATGCTCTGCGTCGAGGGGCAGCGGGATATCGATCAGGGCAATAGTGCCCGCGCCCACACATGATATAGTGTTTGCACTCGATGAGCTTGCGCCCACTTAAGGAGGCAGCACATGTACCGGATGACCTCGGCGATGAATCATGCGACTACCGCGCCTCTGAACGCTCTGAGTGGATCGACGGTGTTTGTGGTTGACGACGACATTTCTGTGCGGGAATCTCTGGAACTCTTGATCGGGTCGGCAGGGTGGCGGCCAATTCTTTTTGATTCTGCTCAGGCATTTCTGAGCGCCACACCAAATGCAGGACCGAGCTGCCTCGTTTTGGATGTGAACATGCCCGGGCTCAATGGCCTGGATCTCCAGTCCTTGATCACGAAGAGCGGCAATCGAACCCCGATTATATTTGTGTCGGGCTTCGGCGATGTCCCCATGACCGTAAAGGCTCTGAAGGGTGGCGCTCTCGATTTCCTGACGAAACCGATCGACGCGGAGGCACTCCTTGCCGCTATACAGTCAGCTCTCTCAAAGAGCGAGGCACTCATTCGCGATGAGGAAGAGCTGATGCGCCTTCAAGTGTGCTACGATGCCCTGACCCCGCGGGAACGTGAGGTCATGTCGGGGGTGGTGAAGGGTCTATTGAACAAGCAGGTCGCGTTCGAGCTCGATATCAGCGAGATCACAGTCAAGGCGCACCGCGGCCAGGTTATGCGAAAAATGAGCGCCCGGTCCCTACCGGATCTCGTGAATATGGCGGCAAAGCTCAGGATCGACGACGGTCGAGAGATCCACTAGCGATCCTGAGGCCTGTGATGAACCCTGGCCGGGAACATCACGATCATCGCCACCAGCATCACGGCCCCTACGACCAACGTTATGCTTGCAATGCCTAGGGCGAGAGCAAACGCACCCTCGGAGTTTCGCTGGCGGGCAAATATTGCGCCTACGACTGGCGGCCCCAAGATCTGGCCGACTGCGAACATCGCCGTCAGCAGCCCCATGTAGCGGGCGTGATGACTTGATCGGATCCTTCTGACCTCGTTCATGGCAAAGTAGCTGATCGCGGTGAACGGGACACGGAACAGAATGCTGCTTAGGGCAAGACCGACTGCGTCCTCCCAAACGACAGACACTGCTACGCCTGCCGCCTGCACGAGATACGAACCGACGAGGTACAGTCGAGCGTCGGCGTTCTTCCGCACACGCGATGCCAGAAGTGAACCCACTACGGCTGAAACGCCGAACAGCGGCCAGAAGACCGTGAGCAAAGGGGAATCCGGTATTGCGTTCTTCGCGATAACAGGCAGGTATGTCGCAGTCACGATGTAGCCGAAACCAGCGAGCCCGTAGGCGACTGCGAACACAGGCATTTCGGTTCGCGGGACCCGACCCGAACTCCCCGCGCTGCCGACATAAAATGGCTCCACGTCTCTGCCGGACTTTCGAAAGACACGCCAGATAACTGCGCTTATCACCGCCGACATGACGGCAAATGCCGTCCAGCCCCACTGCCCAGTGAAACTCAATGTTGTCATAGCGCTGGCCGCCAGACCCGATATCGCAATCCCAGCTCCCGGCCCGGTGAAGATTGCACTGCCGATCGAGCCGGGTGCCCCGGAGAGCTCCGCCAAGCACCAGCCCGACGTAAACACGAAGCCGATCGCCGACGCGACACCTGCGAGAAATCTCAGTCCTATCCATGTCGACGGAAGCGGAAGCGCCATCAGTGCAGTCAGCACAATGGTGAGGACGAGAGCGGATTTGATGATCGCCGTCTGCGACCACGCCTTGGGTATAAGCATCGCCGCCAGCGCCCCGACGAGATAGCCGACGTAGTTTGCTGTTGCGAGCCTTCCTGCAAAAGCGAGATCGACCGTTCCATCGTGCAGCATCATCGGCAAAATCGGGGTGAATGCAAAACGACCAACACCCATCGCGATTGCGAGAGAAGCGGATCCTGCGAGAACGATTGTGAGTTGATCGGCCACTCGTCGCGACATGCGGATTCCTCCGGCGTTAGACGGTCTGATTGTTAAATTGATGTGACTTGTAGGGAGCTCCTTGAAAGGCTCCGCAGGTTTGGCGTCTATGCCGTACGACGCGCTGCGGGGGGCAGTTTGCCGCGCACGGCTACAGTCGCCTGATCGCCAAACCCGCCTCCAGGGCTGCCATTGCGTCCTCGAACAACTTCACGGTAAGTTCCGCTGAGGGAAGCCACTTCGCCAAACCAAGGGCCTGCCCCGCCCAGAGGTTGGTGAAGTCATCGCGTCCCTCCTCCTCCGCCCTCGCGCGGATCGCGGCGAGCGCCACTCCGGCGGTCGGAAAGGCGGGCGCCACGTCCGAAAGCGGACCCAGTTCTCGCATCAGTCGGTTCACGACGCCTCTCGCGGGCCTTCCTGTAAAGACATTGGTGATGGCGGTACTGGCGTCGCCGGCACGACCCAGAGCATCGGCGTGCAGATCCGGAATTTTGGCCTCTGGAGTTATAAGGTAAGCAGAACCGATCTGCACCGCTGACGCTCCAAGCATTAACGCCGCCGCAACTCCGCGGCCATCTGCGATTCCCCCGGCAGCAATGACCGGAACCTTAACCGCGTCCACGACCTGCGGAACGAGCGCCATCGTTCCTACTTGGGTTGTCATGTCCTGCGTAAGAAAGTTTCCGCGATGCCCGCCAGCCTCGAAACCCATTGCGATCACTGCATCAACACCATGTGCCTCGAGCCAGACGGCCTCCGCGACGGTCGTCGCGGACGATAGCACTTTGGCCTCCGCGGCCTTTACCCTATCAACGAGTCTTCGATCGGGAAGACCGAAATGGAAGCTCACCACCTTGGGGCGGAACTCTTCGACGACCTCGCAGAACTCGTTGCCGAAGGGCGCACGTCCGGGGCCGCTGATCGGGGCAGCGGGGTCAAGGCCAAGTTCGACGAAATACGGCGCCAAGAGTGCTCGCCACTTCATCTGACCAACAGGATCGGCCTCGGGCGTCACGTGGCTGAAGAAATTCACATTGATTGACTTGGCTGTTCTCGCAGTGATCTGCGTGAGCGCCTCATGTAGTTTCTGAGCCGAATACTGCGCGCTCGGCAACGAACCTAAGCCGCCAGCTTCAGAAGCGGCAATCACCATTTCTGCCGTCGTCGCTCCTGCCATCGGCGCCTGTATGACGGGAAGCTCGATTTCCAGAAGGTCGAGGATCCGGCGATCATGCCACGTTCTCATTTAAGGCTCCGTTCGATGCGCTGCGCTCCAAGAATTATTTGAATAGGCAATAGCGGTCTATTGGACCTTGGTGTCCTCCAACAGCCCTAACCAATCCAAAGGTATCGGAGACACCTTCGTACAATAGCGTCTGCACATTCTTTGGCGCGAAAGTCGCCACCAGTGTCCCAAGGGGCAGCCCCTGAAATTTGACAGCTGCGATACTCCGGCGCCCGTTCGTCGGCCGCTGTCGCTCGGAAAAGAAAAAATGGAGGTAGCACAAAATGAGTGTGCACAAGACGGTTGTGATTACCGGTGCATCACAGGGCATCGGCGCCGGGCTCGTGAAGACGTTCCTGGACAAAGGCTGGAGCGTCGTCGCGACGTCTCGGCGGATCAGTGAGGCGACATCGTTCGATCGTGCGGGAAGGCTTGAGCTTATCGATGGCGACGTTGGCGATCCCAAGACGGCGGAGCGCGTCTCTCAGGTAGCTGTCGAACAGTTCGGCTCCATCGACGCCCTCGTGAATAACGCAGGCGTTTTCTTCACCAAGCCATTTCTCGAATACACGATCGAGGACTTCCGGCGCCTCTCGGCAACAAATCTCGAAGGCTTCTTCCATTTCACGAAACACGCTGTCAGACAGATGCTTCGGCAGAAATCCGGTGGAAGCGTCGTCACGATTACGTCGTCGCTGACCGACCATCCGATCGCTGGCGTCAAGGCATCCCTGCCGATAATTACCAAGGGCGGGCTGAATGCGATCACCAAGAGCCTGGCGCTGGAGTTCGCCAGCGACAACATCCGAGTAAACGCGGTTTCGCCTGGTGTTGTTGACACACCGCTCCATGCTACGGGTTCACGGGACTATCTTCGATCCTTGTCGCCGATGGGCACCATCACGGCGGTGCAGGAAATCGTGGACGGCGTGATCTATCTCACGGAAGCGTCCAATATCACTGGGGAGGTGCTGCACGTCGACAACGGCGCACATCTCGGCAAATGGTAACGGTGAGCGCTGAGGCGCGAATCCTGGAGACCTCACTGGCACTGCCACCGCCGCCGACTCCGTTCGGGGCGTATGTCGAAGCTGTTCAGGTCGGCTGCCTTCTCTTCCTGAGTGGCATGCTCCCCGTCGTCGGACACGCGCCACAGTACATTGGACGGGTTGGCAGGGAGCTGTCCGTTGCCGAAGGTTACGACGCCGCGAGGACCGCGTGCCTGAGTGGGTTGGCGGCCGCGCGAGCGCATCTCGGATCCCTTGATCGCATACGCACCGTGGCGAAGCTGGGCGTGTACATAGCCGCCCCAGACGACTTTCGCGAACACCCCAAGGTCGCAGACGGAGCTTCCGAGCTGCTGCTTTCGGTCTTCGGCCACATGCGCCTTCCGCCGCGCATCGTGCTCGGCGTCTCCAGTATTCCGCTGGGGATGCCGCTCGAGGTCGAGCTCGTTCTCGACATCGCCCGATAGCAATCCCCTCAACAGCAATGGAGACCGCAATGAAACCGAACTCAAATCGATCCATTGGGATCGCGATGTCGTCGAAATTCCTGACTGCCGCCGCCCTGCTCATGCTCCCAGAGCTGGCGCTTTCCGGCGAGACCATGGTCGCCGAGACGCGCAGTAAGCCTGGAGACATCACAGCCACACCCGGCAGCGAACGGCCGCAGATCCGTGTCGAGAAGCGCACGCCCGCCTACTGGCGCGTGACCTTCGATAACCCGCCCTTCAACATCTTCGGCCCGGAAACGATCCCGCAGATGGAAAAGGTGGTCGCTGAAATCGAGGCGGATCCCAAGCTCCGGGTGGTCGTTTTCGACAGTGCTGTCCCCGGCTTCTTCCTGACACACTACAACTTCACGCCGCCTTTCGCCGAGTCGACCAGCCTCCCTGCGGGGCAGACTGGCCTGCATCCCCTGCCCGACATGCTCGTCCGCATCAGCAAGGCACCGATCGTCTCAATCGCACTCATCCGCGGTAGAGCCACAGGCGTCGGCAGCGAGCTCGCCCTGGCGAGTGACATGCGTTTCGCCAGCCGCGAGAAAGCGATCCTCTCTCAGTGGGAAGTTGGCGCAGGTTTCGTACCGGGCGGCGGGCCTATGGCTCGTCTGCCGAGGCTGATGGGACGCGGGCGCGCGCTCGAGGTTCTTCTCGGCTCCGACGACGTCGATGGCGATCTCGCCGAGAGGTACGGCTACGTCAACCGTTCATTCGATGACGATAAGCTCGATCATTTCGTCGACGCACTCGCCACCCGCATCTCCGGTTTCGACAGGCAGGCGATCGCCGACACCAAGCGCCTAGTTGATTTCGCCAGCCTTCCCGGCGACCCGGAAATCGGCGCTGGATGGGACGCCTTCATTTCCTCTGTTCAGCGCCCGGTTGCCCAGAAGAATATCGGCCGCCTGATGGAGATGGGGCTGCAGACGAACACGGACATCGAAGCCCGTCTGGGGCACTACACCGGAACCTTGGCCGAAAAGTAGGCCAACCGGCACCCGCGCATGAGCCCGGCAGGGTTGCGTGGGTGCCGACGTTCGCCATCATGTCACCTTCGCTTCAGCTGGACGGCCGCGCCAGGAATGGAATGGCCGGAATTGAAACCATCAGATGCACCATGGTGCCCAAGCGCTGCTCAATAGACGCCAGTCAATAGGTTCGAGCCTGGCGGATGCAAACGACCTCGAAGGAGCCACCGGATACGTCGTGCGAGATTATTGCGCCAACGAAGAGCGCTCTATGAGAGCCATAAACGCCCTCCAGACGGAGAGGCTGACCCGCTCAATATCTTTCCACGGAACCGGCATCGCCTCGCTCTCGACAATAACACCAACTCCCAGTTCCAGCATGTGAGGCATGGCAAGCTGATCGCGGTTTTTGATCTCTCGTGTCCAGACCTCCACAGCGCCAGCGATGTCATCATCGATCGAGGCCGTGCTTTCGGCCACGTGATTTGCAGCCTCATTGGCACTTGCCTGACAGAAACGGGAAGGAGCAGTCGGTGCTTGTCCTGATTACTCATTAGTTTGATGAAATTCTGATCGGCGCCAAATCTCGTGCGTATGCCTTCTATCTGCTTTATGGCGTCTGGGGCTAACCATCAATGCTTCTGCGCTCGTTCGAATTCAACGGTTGCACAGACGTCCAAACGGAAACTGAACCCTCGACAGGTCACCGCCGGGTCCGCGGCGTCGACGACACCGAATCGTGGTGTCTGCGCCGCCCGTAATCTTCTCCGGCCGAGGACCTGCAGCAAGAGCAAGAGTATGCAATCGCCACGAACGGCAAAGCTTCTGACGGCTACAAGGCTGACCGAGAATCGAAAGCGTCAACGAAACTTGCATTTCCTTGACGCTCGATGGTTCCTGCTGGTTACTGTTGGGAAGCCTTCGCGGCCATCGTGGCCTTCGCCCACCAGGCCAACTCGTCGAGCGCGGTGTTGGCCGACGGCAAGAGGTTGGCCTCGATTTCTTCGATCGGCTTATTGCCGCCGAGCGGTGAAGTAGCAAAGAAATCGCCGGCGCCGATGTGAACGGCGGCATGGGTCGAAACCATCTGCAGCTCCACACCGATTCCGCGGAGATGTTCGAGTGCGCGCGAACCGCCCATGCTTCCGTACGCGATTGCAGTGAACGGCTTGCGTCCCCACTCGATGTAAGCCTGGTCGAGCGCATTCTTCAGGACCCCGGTAATCGAATGATTGTATTCGGAAACGACGAATATGTACCCGTCGTAGCCGCGTACGGTTCCCTGCCACCGAATAGCATCGGCGCTCTTGCTGGGCGCCCATGCGTTCGACGCCACTTCATCGAAGAACGGCAGCGGATGATCGCGCAGATCGACGACTTCGATATCGATATCGCTGCGTTTCTTGGCCTGCTTCAGCATCCACTGGGCAGGCTTGTCCGCGAACCGTGTCGGACGGGTGGAGCCGATTATGAGCGCGATTTTAGGCTTCTTTGACATGGTAACCTCTTTGCCTGGTTTTTGGATCAGGTCAGAACTACTTGGAAGTGAGAACGTCGGCGTATGCATAAAGTCCGGGCGAACCCCCGGTCATGATGAAGAGCACGTTAGACTGCGGTGCGATTGCTCCACTTTCAACGTCGGACAGCAACCCTGCCAAAGCCTTGCCGCCATAAACCGGATCGACGAGAAGCCCTTCTGATCTCGCGAGAAGTTCGACCGCGGCGATCATGCCGGAAGTCGGCATGCCGTATCCTTCGCCCAGTTGAGCACTGCTTATCCGGAGATCGTCCGCGGTCACGCGAGCGTCGCTGGCCAGTCGCTCAAGAACCGCGTTGACCTTGTCCGCCGTTGCGGGGAGACACTTGTCTGCAGGCGAGAGCACGGTGTATGCGGCGATTCGAGAAGGGTGAGACCCCGCAACGACCACGCCAGCAGCCAAACCCGCATGCATGCCGCCGCTGCCGTTGGGGATGATGATCTGCTCGAACGCGACACCCGTTTCAGCCGATTGCCGGGCGAGTTCGAAAGCGCAATCCACGTAACCGAGGCAACCGATTGTCGTTGAGCCGCCGAGAGGCACTAGAAGAGCTTTCCTGCGAGTTTCGGCGATCTCATCGACCCGACGCCTCGCATACGCGCCAACATCGTCACCCGGGTCCAGTATATGAACGCTGGCGCCAAACAGATGGTCGAGAAGCACATTGCCGTTGGCCTGATAAATTTCGGTCGTCCGAGGTACCATCTGGGCAAGAACGAGCTCGCAGGCGAGCCCCGACCTGGCGCACGCTGCGGCGGCCAACCGTGCGAAGTTGGATTGAACTCCTCCCGTTACGACGAGGGTGTCACATCCCTCCGCTTTCGCCTGCCCGAGGAGGAATTCAAGCTTGCGGAGCTTGTTGCCGCCGCCGCCGAGTTCCATGAGATCATCTCTTTTGGCCCAGATCGATACGCCCCTACTCCGTTCGCCCAGAACTTCTTCGAGACGCGCCAAGCGCTGGATTGGCGTTGGACCTTTCATCAGTCGCTCACGGGGAAAGCTCTGCCAAGGATCTCGGTCGGTCATCCTCGTCACCCCTCAAATGTTATCGCCAGTGCGGCTGCCGCGTCGTGGGTTAGCTCGCACCACGGCAGCCCATTTTCTGACCGCCGCTAGTGCGCCGCAGCGGGGACGTGGTAGCGCGAAGCGGGAATACTGCGAGACAGGTTCGGCATCAGTTTCTGCCGGGCCGCCTCGTAAGCGTTCCAGTCATTTTCGTCGGGCACCGACGGCAACGTGATAAGCTCACCCATGTCCAGCCCGGCCAATGCTGCATCGACAGTATCCTCGGGTTTCATGACGATGTCGGTCGGGAGCCGATCCAACGACCCGCCCGAGGCATCCCAGAAAGGCGTCTCCACGGCGCCAGGAAGCACAGCCTGGATCCTGATGTTCTTGTCCGCGAACTCCTTCTGCAGAGAGAAGGTCAAAGCGATCACGAATGCCTTGGTTGCCCCGTAGACGCCGTTGAGAATTTCGGGCGCGATCCCGAGCGCCGATGCCATGTTGATGATGGTTCCGTTGTCGCGAGCGGCAAACGATGGTGCCGCCGCGTATACGAGGCGCGTCAGTGCCGTGACATTGACCTTGATCATCCGTTCCATTGCCTCAACGTCGGACTTCAGGAGAGGTTCGACGGCGCCGACACCTGCATTGTTGACGAGCATCGTTATCGTAGGATCGCTCCGCAGAATCCCTTCGACCTTCAGCAAATCATCCCGCTGCGCAAGGTCGGCGCGGATTGTGGTCACGTTGCGTCCGGTCGAGCTCGAAAGGTCCTTCGCGACCCTGCTGAGGGCATCCTGATTTCGCGCCACCAGCACGAGATCATAGCCACGACTTGCGAGGCGGTCGGCGTAAATTGCTCCGAGGCCAGACGACGCACCAGTGATGAGCGCCGTTCCTTTTCCAATGATGGTCATTTCAGGTCTCCTGATGTTTGAGGATATGTTGCGACGGGATCCGGGTTGGCCGGATCCCGCTCCGAGGCTCGTGGGGCCGTGCTGCTACACCGAGCGGAGTGACTTGAACGCAGCCCGCAGTTCGGAGCTGAAAAGGTCCGGCTCTTCCCACGCGGCGAAATGACCGCCCTTGTCGACTTTGTTGTAGTAGATGAGGTTGTGGTAGGCCTTCTCGCTCCAGCTCCTCGGGGCCTGGTAGATCTCGCCCGGAAAGACGGTGATGGCGGCCGGGATCTTGATATCAACCGCGTTGAAGTTGTTGGCATTGTTCTCCCAATAGAGCCGCGCGCTCGAAGTGGCGGTTCCGGTGAACCAGTATAGGGAGATGTCGTCCAGCATCTCGTCGCGCGTGAGCGATTTCTCCGGATCGCCGCCACTGTAGGTCCAGTCGGCGAACTTGTCGTAGTACCATGCGGCCAGGCCGACCGGAGAGTCCGTCAAGGCATAGCCGAGGGTCTGGGGACGGGTGACCATCATCCAGGCGTATCCCGCACCCTTGGTGTAGAGCGCGTTCATCTGTTCGTAGGCGATCTTCTCCTCGGTAGACAGCCCCGCCGGAGCGGGTTCGCCATTGGTCAGCGCCTTGGCGATATCTGGAGGCACAGTAGCAGGCATACTGGTATGGATGCCGAGCAGTCCCGCCGGGGCCTGCCGGGCCATCGCATCGGAAATGACGGCGCCCCAGTCACCACCTTGGGACACGTAGCGGTCATAGCCGAGGCGCGTCATCAGCACGTGCCATGCCCGGCCGATACGATCGGGACCCCACCCGGTTTCCGAGGGAATTTCCGAGAAACCGTATCCCGGCATCGACGGCATGACGACGTGGAACGCGTCCTCCGATGCGCCGCCGTGTGCGGTCGGATCCGTCAGCGGTCCGATCGTCTTGATCAGTTCAAGGACCGAGCCCGGCCAACCGTGTGTCATAATCAGAGGCAGCGCGTTCTCGTGCTTCGACTTGACATGGATGAAATGAATGTCGAGCCCGTCGATCTTGGTCATGAACTGCGGAAACGTATTTAGCTTTTTCTCGCCTTTGCGCCAGTCGTAGTCCGTGCCCCAGTATTCTACGAGCGGCTTGAACTTCTTGAGCTGCGCGCCCTGCGAACGATCAGAGACGGTTTCCATTCCGGGCCAGCGAGCTGCACGAACGCGACGACGCAGCTCATCAACATCCTTCTGCGGAATGGCCGCTTTGAAGGGCCGAATCGCGTCTCCAGAAACCGCGGCTCTAAGGTGCCCCGGCAGAAGGCTGAGTGCGGCTGTCGCCGCAGTAGCAGCGAGAAGTTCCCGCCGGGTCGGCGCGAGAGAAATGGAATTGGCTTCAACATTTTCGGACATGACGTGCTCCGTTGTTTTCACAGCTATCAGCTGCGTCTAGGGTTCGCCGGTCGCCGCTCAGGCGCTATTGCACCATGGTATCGGCAATACCTATGGATCGGCTGAACTCGTCCAGAAGCCGACACCATCGGATAATGGACATGCGTCAACCGCAGGCTCATCGTCTCCCGCGCCACGAAGCAACCGAGGGAGAGCAACATGACCATTCAGGAAAGCATCATGCCAACGATCGAGGCAGCGAGTGATCTCGACATGAAGCTCGAGGTAGTCGTTATTCCAGTCTCCGACGTCGACCGCGCCAAGTCCTTCTATACGGGTCTCGGTTGGCGGCTAGATGCGGACGTTTCCGGTAGCGACGGCTTCCGGGTGGTTCAGGTGACGCCACCCGGATCGCCCTGCTCCGTCATCTTCGGATCCAGGATCACGTCCGCACAGCCTGGCTCGGCTCAGGGACTTCACCTGATCGTATCCGACATCGAGTTGGCGCATGCGGCGCTTGCCTCCCGCGGCGCCGAAATGAGCGGCGTCTTCCATGACGCTGGCGGTGTGTTTCACCGTCGCGAAACGGAAAACCGCCTCCCTGGCCTGCACCCGTCACGTGCCAGCTACGGTTCCTTTGCCTCATTCAGTGATCCGGACGGGAACGGCTGGATATTCCAGGAAGTCACGAACCGTCTTCCCGGCCGTATAGACGCAAAGGGGGCTGCCTACGTCTCGTCTGCTGATCTCGCGAGCGCACTTCGCCGTGCCGCCGCCGCTCATGGCGAACATGAGCAGCGAACTGGCGGGAACCACGACGAGAACTGGCCAGATTGGTACTCGCAGTACATGATCGCAGAGCAGTCCGGCTCAGAGCTGCCGACCTGATACCTACGAGCGGGATGTGGCGACGATGTTGTAGCCGCGCTCGCGATATGCCTTTACCAAGCCTTCGCTAATGCCTTGGGAGGCACCAATGATAATGGTGACCTTTTGTTGACTGCTCATAATCCGCATCCTTTCCAAGTACTCGGCCGCTTTTCTGGCCGTGCCTACGCTCTCGGCGTCGATGGGTTAGATTTAGATGCAGTCGGTGTTCGGGAGAATTGTCACCGCAAAAACGACAATCAACCGATGTTCGGCATAATTGCGCTAAGGCCCCTGACTGTGCCGCAATCTTCGCAAGCGCTGCCTTTAGTTTCGGACCTGCAAAATCGATGAAGGCCCGAACCTTCGGTACGGAAATTCTTGCCTGCGGTGTCAGAAGGTGGACGGGAAGCGCTGACGGCTCATACTCCGAGAGTATTATCGTCAAGGCTCCATCTCGGACAAGTTCAGCGATGTGATATGAATTGTGATATGAATAGAGTCGCGTTATGCCCATCCCCCAGCGGCCTACGCCGCGGCCGCACGCACGCTATTCACGACATACCTCGGTGAAAAATGCACGGTTCTGGGGATTGTACCTTCGCCGACGGGGTTGAAGGCCCAGGAATCGATCCCAAAATTCGAGAATGCGATAATGTCGTGCTGCAGGAGATCACCTGGTTCTCGAATTGCATTACGATTTGCGAGATAGTCAGGTGACGCTACAACGACACGTCGGACGTCGCCGCCGATCCGGGTTGTAATATGCGTTGAGTCCGTGAGGTTGCCTATCCGGAGCGCAATATCAACCCCCTCGTCGATCAGATTGACAAATCGGTCGAACATCAACAGTCGGACGGACACACTGGAATGCTGTTTCAGGAACTTGTCGAGAATCGGCCGAAGCACCTCCTCCCCGAGGATGGGAGGCGCCGAGATTGTCAGCACGCCGCGTGGCGACAACCGCTCGCCTCCGGCAATGATATCTGCTTCTTCGAGGTCCACGAGAACCCTGCGGCACACTTCCACGTAACGCTGCCCCGCCTCGCTGAGCTTCAGTCTTCGCGTCGTGCGTGGAGAAGTTCGACACCCACGCGCTCTTCGAGAGGACCGAGCGCCCGGCTAATCGCAGTGGGCGAACGCTTCAACTTCCTGGCGGCAGCGGCTAGGCTCCCCTCCTCCACGGCAGTGACAAAGACCTTCATCGCATCAATGCGATCCATAGCCAAGCTCCAGTGATGTCTTCGGCCTTATGCTTGCAGCACAAGCCGCTGCAAAGCCAGCTGCCGCAACAAGTCTCTACCCAATACCATTGGACAATAGACGACAGAATGCTCTTCATGCAGCGTCTACTGCATGGGCTCGGAATGACGTGCGGATGGAAAAAGGTTATAGCCAGATAGCATCGGCAGGTCTGAAAAGCGGTGTCGCATGATGGAGATGCGCCCCGATGACATTCGCTTTGCTGGCGTGAAACTTGGGCGCCATCGGCATGTTTGCGCGTTCTTCGACGGCACCCGCGGCGCGTCGGAGGTTCTCGACCCTTTCATCCATGATGGCTTTCTGTGCGGCCATAGGGCGATCCACTTGGTCGGCGCAGACAAGCGCGAAGCTCACGTCGCCCGTTTGCGCTGCGAAGGAATCGACACCGAAGATTTGCAGGGCTCCGGCCAGCTTGAAGTTCGAACTACGGTCGACGCCTACCTGAAGAACGGCGTCTTCGACCAAGATCGAATGGTGGAAGAGTTCTCGGCTATGGCGAGCGGCAACAGGCATGGCTTTCCCCTCAGCCGTATTGTCTGTGACATGGATTGGGCCGCCGAAAGCCAACAGCATCTTCAAGATCTCATTCAATTCGAATCCCGGATTAACGACCTATGGGACCAGCACGACGACGTTGTGATCTGCGTCTATGATCTGACGAGGTTTGGTGGCGACACGATCGTTGACATTTTAAGGACGCACCCGGTCGTGGTGATTGGCGGAATCCTCCGGGAAAATCCATTTTACATCCCGCCAGCGCAGTTTCTAGCGGAACTGCATGGGAGGCGTTCTGGGCGAGAGGAGCAGTCGGCAGTTGCTGAATAACGACATGCCCGACATGATCATGGTCGCGTCGGAGAACGAAAGACTTCGGCGCTGCTTGAACGATATCCTGAGTGTCACGGCTCTTCCGGCAGCTTGGACTGGCGGGACTGTCGACGGGATTTGCAGTGCCCTGCTTGCTGCATTGAGATCGATCCTTGACGTTGACTTCTTGGTCGTCAACGTTGCTGGGAGCGGCGATCAAGCCGAAGTGCTCAAGGAGCGTTCCAGGACGGACTTCGTCGACGCAGGTGCCGTAGTCATCAGCGACTTGGTGAGGACGCTGGGGTCCAACATAGCTGTCTGGCCCCGCGAAACCAACGTCGAGCACGGTGAATCCGACCTGCGGGTGCTGATCGAGAAGCTTGGCGTGAATGGAAAAGTGGGCGTTCTCGTTGCCGGATCGACGGTATCCTCCTTTCCCACCGAAGAGGACCGCATCCTCCTGCACGTCGCAGCGAGTCAGGCTGCCCTTGCGATCACGGAAGCAATCCGCTTTCGGGACGACACACGCGCCCTTGCGGAACGCGAACTTAGTAAAATCGCGGACGCCATGCCGGTCATGGCCTGGTCGACACTTCCCGACGGCCGAGCCGATTTTTTCAACGAACACTTCCTGACTTTTCTCGGGATAACGAGCGAGCAAGCGGCGGGATGGGGATGGGCTGCATCGATCCACCCGGACGACTCTCGGGCGCTACAAAGCGTATGGATGGAGCTACTCGCCTCCGGGATGCCGGGTGAAACCGAAGCGAGGCTTCGACGATGGGACGGGCAATACAGGTGGTTTTTGTTCCGGGCCAACCCAGTCTACAGCGACGAAGGAGCGGTTTTTCGGTGGTACGGGACCAACACCGACATAGACGACCGAAAACGGTTTGAAGAAGAAATGCGCCGTAGTGCGGCGCTGATGGCCCAGGCCCAGCGCCTGACAGTGACAGGCAGTGTCTGGTGGAGGCCAGCAACCAACGACATATACTGGTCCGATGAGGCATACCGTGTGGCGGGGCGGGACGTGGGGATTACCCCCTCCGTGGAGATGATGCTGGATCGCTGCCATCCCGAGGACCTACCCAGAATCCAAAAACTGATCTCAAATGCGATGAACCACGGAGAGAATGTCGATGTAGAGCATCGGCTTTTGATGACGGATGGTGCTGTAAAGTATGTCCATGTCGTCCTTCAAAACATCGGCAATAATCCCGCCGATCCGGAGTTCATCGGCGCGGTCGCAGATATCACCGAGAGGAAGCTCGCTGAGGAGCAACTGCGCCGGAGTGACGTCCTGTTACGCGAAGGGCAGCGAATTAGCCAAACAGGTACGTTTTCCTGGAACGTGGAGACTGACGAAATAGCCTTCTCGGAAGAACTGAATCGGATCTTCGGCTTCGAAAGTGGCCGCGTGGTCGATTTCGACGCAATTGGTCAGAGAGTCTACGAGGAGGATTTGCCGCTTCTTGCAATTAAAATGGCCGATGTTCGGCAGGGAGGCGACAATCCCGACTACGAGATACGACTGTTCGTCGATGGCCAAATCAAACATGTCCGGGTGGTTGGACGGATAATCAGGCACCTCGATGGCACGATGGAGTGCATAGGGGCAGTCCAAGATGTCTCGGCCCAGCGGATAGCAGAACTGGGTCGCGACAAGCTGCGCTCCGAACTGAGCCAGTTGGCCAGGGTGACGAGCCTCAGCACAATGGCAGCATCCATAGCGCACGAAGTTAATCAGCCGTTGGCTGGCATAATCATGAACGCGAGCGCTTCACTGCGTATGTTGTGCGCAAATCCTCCGAATATTACTGGGGCCGTCGAGACGGCAAAAAGAACTATCCGAGACGGCAATCGAGCATCGGACGTCATACTGCGACTGAGGAACCTGTTCAAACAGGGTGTGGCGACCGTCGAGTGGTTGGATCTCAACGACGCCATTCGAGAGTTGATAGGGCTGGCCGCAAGCGACCTGCAAAGAGGAAGGATTCTATTAATTGAGGAACTTTCCGATCCGCCGCCCTTTATCCTCGGAGACAGGGTGCAACTCCAGCAAGTAATAATGAACCTCCTTCGTAACTCGATCGATGCGATGACCGATACTGCCCAAACGCAGAAGAAGATATTCGTTCGCACGGTCGTGGGCCTTGGCGAGGTCAGAGTTGTGGTCGAGGACCATGGGGTCGGTCTCGAAGGAACGGACGTGGAGCGGCTGTTCGACGCATTCCACACGACGAAACCGCACGGTATGGGAATAGGGCTGTCGGTGAGCCGCTCGATCATCGAGGCACACAAAGGGAAAATATGGGCGGAGCCCAGACCTTCTGGTGGCGCCATATTCGGCTTCGCTTTGCCGTTCGATAAGGACTCGGTCGACAGACCATCGCCCCCGGAAATGAAGACATGATGAAGACGCAAGAGCCGCTCGTTTCAGTCGTGGATGATGACGAGTCGGTCCGAGAAGCCCTCCCCGACCTGATCCGCATATTTGGCTTCGACGTCCGTGCGTTTTCGTCAGCTAATGAGTTCCTTGCGTCCGAATGGTTGAAGAAGACCGACTGCCTCGTTCTGGACGTCGCCATGCCTGGCATGTCCGGCCCGGAATTGCAGGAAGAACTTGCCCGGCGAGGCGAGAAGATTCCCATAGTCTTCATCACCGCGCACAAGGATGAGAGCGAGCGCATTCCGCTGCTTCAGAGCGGCGCTATAGACTGCCTCTTCAAACCGTTCAGCGACGTTGCACTTCAAGACGCACTCGATCGAGCATTGCGCTAACGCCGCAGGTTGCTCGGCGCCCGCCACCACATCCAACACCTTAGAATAATATACGAATGATTGTCGAGAACGTACGCTGTCCGAGCAAGCCGAGCTCGAAAGGACAGTCATGGAAGCGGGGCTCGTTCGAGTTCTCGACACTTTGCCGGGTATGGTGTTCAGCATCAACCCCGGTGGCGTCATCGACTTTGTCAATCGGGCCCTCGCGGATTACGTTGGCATTCAATTTCAAAGCGACAGGGACTGGAGCTGGCCGATCGCCATCGAGCGTCCCGATGGCGCGACATTCCACTCGACACTTCGATCGATGTTGGAACAGAGCCAGCCGTTCCAGATGGAGATTCCCCTCAGCCTCCCAGATGGGGTTAGCCGTTCGCTTCTTCTGCGCTGCAACCCGATGGATGATGGCGCGGCCGAACGTCGATGGTACGGCATCGCTACTGAGTCTACCGTGGATAGCCGTCCCCGTGACAAAAACGACTTTCAACGTATCGTGGACAGCATTCCGGTGCCGGTGGCGGTAACAACACCGAGTGGCGATGTCGAGGCTCTCAACAATCCGGCTCTCGAATACTTTGGCATGACACTGGAGGAGCTGAAGGACTGGAAAGCGACGGAGGTTGTTCATCCGGAGGACCTCCAAGCGACCATTGAGGACCAACTTAACGCGCATCTCGCTGGGACGTTTTACAACGTCGAAAGCCGACATCTGCGGCACGATGGAATGTATCGCTGGCACAATGTTCTCGGTCTCCCCCTGAGAGATGTGGACGGCACGATTTTGAGATGGTTTCATCTCCTGGTTGACGTCGACGATCGCAAGCGCGCGGAACTGGAGCTAGCAGCGCGCGAGCGCGAAGCACGAGTGGTCCTCGAAAGCATCCCCGCTGGCATCGGCGTTATCGCCATCGGTGGAGAGGTAGAGGCGATAAACGGTCCGCTTCTGCGCTACTACGGACGAACGCTCGAAGAGCTTCGGGATTGGGGTAGCACGGACGTTGTTCATCCCGATGATATGCCCAGGATGATCGATGCAGTCGATCGTGCCGTAACACTCGGACAACCATACGATCTTGAGGTTCGGCTCCGAAGAGCAGACGGGGTCCATCACTGGTTCCAGGTCACGGGTTCGCCGCTGATCGACGACGAGGGAAAAATCGTCCGCTGGTACGCCTTGCACGTTGACATCGACGACCGCAAGCGCGCCGAGGAGGCACTTGCGGAGCGCGAGCGGGAATCAAGGTTCATCATTGATGGCATTGCCGGAATGATTGCCATTTTCTCGCCTGATGCGAAGCTAATCGGCGGCAACCAACAGATAATCGACTACTTCCGGCGTCCAATTGATGAACTCGACAACTGGGCAACCAACGGGATCACTCATCCAGACGACCTACAGCTATGCATCGACAGCTTCATGGGTTCGATCGCGACTGGCGAGCCATACGATTATGAAACCCGATTCCTGCGCCATGACGGGGTTTGGAGATGGTTCCAACTCAGAGGTCTTCCGCTCCGCAATACCGACGGTGAGATTATCCGCTGGTATGGATTGTTGACCGATATCGATGATCGCAAGCGAACGGAGGAACAACTTAGGCGAAGCGAAGCATTCCTGGCTGATGCACAGCGATTAAGCAAGACTGGCGGCTTTTCGCTGCGACTGGAAACTGGCGAGATTGTCTGGTCCGCCGAGACCTACAGAATATTCGACGTCGATCCGAGCAGTCCCGTGACCATCCAGACTGTACTCTCGCGACTGGATCCTGAGAGCGTGCTCAAAGTTTGCAACGTGATCGAAACTGCTCGCGCAGGAAATGGCGACTTTGACTACGATATTCGGCTTGTTATGACGGATCAGTCCGTCAAGCATGTTCGCGTGCTTGCATACAGTAAAAAAAACAAGGATGGCGAGCAAGAGTTAGCCGGAGCGGTTCAGGATGTCACGGAGCGTCACGAGGCGGAGGAAGCACTAAACAAAGTCCGTTCTGAACTCTCATATGTGACACGTATAACCAGCCTTGGGATACTGACCGCATCCATTGCCCACGAAGTCAACCAGCCTCTGGCTGGAATTGTGACTAACGCAAGCACATGTCTTCGTGTTCTCGACACCGAGCCGCCCAACCTCGAAGTGGCTAGGGAGACAGCTCGCCGCATGATCCGCGACGCCAACCGTGCAGCCGATGTCATCGTACGGTTGCGGGCACTCTTCAGTCGTAAGCCGCCGTTGATCGAACCCATAGACATGAACGAGGTCGCCACAGAGGTGATTGCCCTCGCGTTCGGTGAGATCCAGCGAGCTCGCGTTTCGGTCGTATCAGAATTCGGCGCAGCACTCCCCTCCGTCGCAGGTGCGCGCGTACAGCTACAACAGGTGATCATGAACGTGCTTCGCAACGCTATCGAGGCAACATCAGCCGTCGAAGGGCGCCCGGGCCGTATCGTCATCAGAACGGAGGCCAGAGACGCAGAGGTCCGATTGATCATCGAAGATACCGGGATCGGCTTCGGGATGGATGGTACAAACCGGATCTTTGACGCCTTCTACACAACCAAGCCCGATGGAATGGGCATCGGGCTGTCCGTAAGCCGCTCGATTATTGAAAGTCACAGTGGTCGCCTTTGGGCGCAGAGCAATGCCTTGCACGGAGCAACAGTCGGTTTCTCCGTGCCAATCCACCCGCCCGGGCAAGCTGAAACTCTTGAGACGAATGGCGCGGTGGCACCAAGATAAAGCCCAGAAAGGGGGAGCGATGACGAAGCGGAAACAAATCTCCGTGGTCGATGACGACGAGTCCGTTCGAGAGGCGCTGCCAGACCTTCTCCGTTCGTTCGGATTTGATGTCCATACCTTCGACTCGGCCGAAGCCTTCCTGCATGCGGGTGCCTTCGCATTCAGCGATGGAATGATACTCGACATTGCCATGCCCGGCATGACCGGACCCGAGCTGTTCAAGGAGCTTACGAGACGGGGAAACCCGGTTCCGACGATATTCATCACTGCGCTCAAGGATGAGATCCTGCGAACCCGCCTGATGAAGGACGGCGCAGTAGAGTGCCTGTTCAAACCTTTTGGCGATGAGGAGCTTCAAGTGGCACTGGCCGCGATAGACTAAGTTGTTACGTTCGCCAAGTGTCGGAGTGATAGCCGCGAAAGGTTCAGCGGGGGGCCTCCTGCTTCGGAATGATGTAAGTTCAGGTATCGAGATGGGCGCGGATCGATCTTGGAACCGGATTTCGGAGACGGCTTGAATGCAATTCCAAGCATCGTCTTCACCGTCGGCGCAAACGGACGCGTTGATTTCGTTAACGGGCATTGGGAAGAATACCGATACCAAAGTGTCGTCCATACCATCGTGCAATAGTGGCAACGCTTCAGGGATGTGACGCTCCTCCTGGCTAAAACGAGCAACATCCAGGAGGATACCATGTCGCAGATACAGGCACAGGTGACCCGTCGAACTCTTCTTGCTGCGGCCGCGACCGCGGGCGCGGTGGGGATGATTCCCCAAGCTTTTGCCGCCACCGAGGCTCCGGTGATCAAGCCGTTCAAGTTCAGGGCTACCGATGAACAGCTGATTGATCTCCATCGCCGGGTGGCAGCCACCCGTTGGCCGGACGAGGAAAACGTAGCAGACGACTCCCAAGGGGTGCGTCTCGAAACGATAAAGAAGCTCGCGAAGCACTGGAAACACCATGACTGGCGCAACGTCGAGGCCCGCCTCAACGCGTTTCCGCAGTTCACTACGGAGATCGACGGTCTCGACATTCACTTCATCCATGTGAAGTCGAAGCATGAAGACGCGCTACCAATCATCATCACCCATGGGTGGCCAGGCTCCGTGATCGAGCAGCTGAAGATCATCAAGCCCCTGACCGATCCGACCGCCTATGGCGGCACCGAAGCAGAAGCCTTCCATGTCGTCATTCCGTCCCTCCCCGGCTACGGCTTTTCCGGCAAACCTCGGGAGACCGGGTGGAACCCGCCGCGGATCGCGAAGGCCTGGGCCGTGCTCATGGAGCGTCTGGGATATACGAAGTACGTCGCCCAGGGCGGCGACTGGGGTAACGCGGTGACTGAACTCATGGCCGTCCAGCAGCCCCCTGGCCTCCTCGGCATACACACGAACATGGCCGCCACCGTTCCGGCCGAGATTTCGAAGTCCTTGGCCGCAGGAACGCCCCCGGAAGGCTTGTCCGCCGACGAAAGGCGGGCGTGGGATCAGCTCGACGATTTCAACAAGAATGGCCTCGGCTACGCGATCGAGATGAACAACAGGCCGCAGACACTCTACGGCATCGTGGACTCGCCGATCGGTCTTGCGGCGTGGATGCTCGACCACGACATCCGCAGCTACCGCATGATCGCCAGGTCGATTGACGGAGAAAAAGAGGGCCTGAGCCCTGACGACGTTCTCGACAACGTTTCCCTATACTGGCTGACAAACACGGCAATTTCTTCCGCGCGTCTTTATTGGGACAATGCCCATCATCCAAGCGGCGGCTTCTTCGACCCCCGCGGCATCAAGATCCCGGTCGCTGTCAGTGCCTTTCCGGACGAAATCTACCAGGCGCCGCAGAGCTGGGCAGAGAAGGCTTATCCGAAGCTCATCCACTACAACCGCCTGCCGAAGGGCGGCCACTTCGCAGCCTGGGAGCAGCCTGCGCTTTTCACCTCGGAACTCCGTGCGTCATTCAAGTCGCTTCGCGACCAGATTTGAATCTCAAAAGCGGCGCGAAGCGCTCCGCGCCGACCTCTCATCCTCGCCAACTGAACAAGGAGAATGACTATGCGTGAAAATCAGATCGTGGACTCTAGCTTCACCGCCATCATCAACGCGCCGATCGAGAAGATCGACATCCCGGCATGGTGCTTTTCGCTGCCCGAAAAGGAATACCAGGGATGTTCGCCCGCTCATATCGCTGCTGGCTTCACGACTGCGCCGGACGGCACCCGGATGTCCATCAACGTCGAGACGATCGGCGGCAGCCTCATGGTTCAACACTATCACGAGACACTTGGCGAGAAGACCCATCTGATCCTAGACTCGGACTCCGACGTTTTCACCCCGACGGGCCGCGTTGTCATTCATGTGACCTGGGAGCTTAGCGTCAAGGCACTGGACAAGAACCGCTGCGAATTCACGAACCGGGTTCAGTCCTTCGCTACCGACGAGATGCTCGCTGGGCTGGATCGCCAGGGCATTCCGTTCGAAATCTTCA
Organism: Ensifer sp. Root127; assembly: GCF_001425225.1. Classification (NCBI taxonomy): domain Bacteria; kingdom Pseudomonadati; phylum Pseudomonadota; class Alphaproteobacteria; order Hyphomicrobiales; family Rhizobiaceae; genus Ensifer; species Ensifer sp. Root127. Next base: position 46,084 of record NZ_LMDX01000019.1, on the reverse strand, counting down.
AGACCCAGCGCCAGCCGATGTCCATCGCGCACAACAAGGGCGAGACCCCCCTTTTCGCAGCAAGCATCGAGCGTTTCGCACTTCGCCAGACCCCCGCGAAGGCAGCCTGAATCCTGGAGTCCCGTAATGACCCATCTGACCGTTCCCTTCGATGTCACCAACACAGGGCTGCTGGTGGTCGACCCTTACAACGACTTCATCTCCGAAGGCGGCAAGATCTGGCCCCGGATCCAGTCCGTCGCAGAAGCCAACAACTGCGTCGAGCATATGGCGCAGATCCTGCAGGCGGCGCGCGAGGTAAAGATGCCCGTCTTCTTCGCCATGCATCATCGCTATCGCGAGGGCGACTACGAGGACTGGAAATACATCGCGCCCATCCAACGTGCCGCCTGGCACCGAAAGAGCTTTTCATACGGCACCTGGGGCGGTGAGTTCAGGGCGGAATTCGTGCCTGCCGCTGGCGAGAGCGTCGCGCAGGAACATTGGTGCTCGAGCGGATTTGCAAACACCGACCTCGACAATCTGCTCAAGCGCCGCGGAATACAGCGCGTGATCGTGATAGGGCTTATCGCGCACACATGTATCGAGGCAACCGTCAGGTTTGCGGCTGAGCTAGGATATGATGTGACTGTCATAAACGACGCGGTAGCCGATTATTCGGATGAGATGATGCGCGCCGCCTTAGAGATCAATATGCCGAATTATGCGAACGCCATCATCTCTACAGAAGAGGTCCTACAGGCGATTGCCTCCGCAGGAGCCCGTGCGGTTACTCCCGAATAAACGACTGTTACCCACGTTCGCTCGGCTAACGCCGAGCGTCTTCCCTAATGTAACCTAGAGGAGCATAAATTGGATCAGCTATCCAAAGTCCTCTATGCGGCAAAGATCCATGTCAGCCGTGGCCTCGAGCGCGCAGTGGCCCGAAGCCACCCTTGCGAAACACCATCCACCATTTTCGGCAATGCCGAGGTAACTCTCCCAGGCGTCAAAAGAGGAGATGTCCTCCGCGCTCAAAAATGGCCTGCAATCCGGGCTCGAAGCGATCATCCGCTGGATCGATGAGGAACGACCAGTCGAGCATGACCGGCCCACGCCTACACCACCGATCGAAAGCCCCCGTTCGCGACCCGCGAATCTGACGTGAAGGCGAGCAAATCTCCGAGCACACCGCGACCACACCGTCGACGCAGCCGAGGGCAAGCGTCCCACTACGGGCGATCGAGGAACATCCGGCTCTTCTGTTCAATTGGCCTGAAAATCCGTCAGATTTCCGTGAAGCGCTGAACTACCACATGCGCCGGCACGGTAACACGTACTGGCATCTCCACCGCGCAGTCGCCGACGACCATCCGACCTTCGACAATAAGACGCTACTCAGTTGGACGAACGGCACGCGCGTCCCGCGGTCAACGGGACGCTATCAGCTTCCTGCTGGATATTTTAAAGAACGACTGCCACATCAGTCGCGATCAGCGTCTGGACTCGAGAGCGACGTTAGCCCTGCCGAGCGGCGGCGCCTCGCCTAGCGCCTGCCGGATGATTTCAACAGTTCGCCCTTCAGCAAGCGCGAAGAGATCCTTGATTGGGTACGCCGCGTCATCATCTCCGGCTCGACCGACTATCGACGTTTCCAGTCGGCAGCGATCCGGCAGCTCGGAAGGAGATTAGCCAACGCGGTGACGCGCCCTGTTTGTCAATGCTTAAAGCCTCTCGACCACTCTGGCTTTGACAAAGCGGGAAAGTTCGCGCTTAGTGTCCTCAGTCCTAGGACAGAGGACGGTCACCATGAAGAGCCAACTGCTGAAGCTACTGAGCCTGCGAGGCCAGGAACTCACAAAGGGTACAGATCAACCGCGATCTGAATCCCTCGGGGGCGACCCTTATTCGGTGCGAAATCTTGAAGCTCTGCTCGGGATTAGCAAATCCGAAATTGCGCAGTCGATCAAGAGAAGCGTCGCTTCCGGGATCGCGCGGAAAGACAGTCGCACCAATGAACCACGGCCACATCGGCGAAACCTTTTCGAGTTCATCACCCATGGCCTTAGGTTCGTGTTTCCCGCACAGGTAGGGCCGATACAACGCGGCGTCCCCACGGCGTTTGCTGCGCCGATGCTTCAAGAGCTTNGCGCAGTCGATCAAGAGAAGCGTCGCTTCCGGGATCGCGCGGAAAGACAGTCGCACCAATGAACCACGGCCACATCGGCGAAACCTTTTCGAGTTCATCACCCATGGCCTCAGATTCGTGTTTCCCGCACAGGTAGGGCCGATACAACGCGGCGTCCCCACGGCGTTTGCAGCGTCAATGCTTCAAGAGCTTCTCGTCAGCGGCGGGACCTATAACTACGTCTGGCCCTGCTCCGCTGGACGAGAGATGGGTCAAGCGGTCGATCCCCTTTTCAAAAGCGTGCCGGAGGCCGCTTTGAAAGACGAGCGACTTTATGAGTACCTGGCACTGGTAGATGCGATTAGGCNCTATAACTACGTCTGGCCCTACTCCGCTGGACGAGAGATGGGTCAAGCGGTCGATCCCCTTTTCAAAAGCGTGCCGGAGGCCGCTTTGAAAGACGAGCGACTTTATGAGTACCTGGCACTGGTAGATGCGATTAGGCGAAGGCGCTTCCATAATGCGTCCGAATTGGCGACCAGCGGGTACGATTTCGATTTCGAGCAGAAAATGCTCAAAACCCGCCGGCGGCTTGATTGCAGCCATTTAGCGAAAATCACCGCGGGCAACGCTTTCGGCCGCTGCAAGGATGTCGTCGTCATGGCCGCGTTTCAGCGCATCGAGCCCCGTCCGCTCATCCAGAGCGCCATGCGGCGTAATCAGGAAACGGTAAATCCACATGCGCTGCCCAGAATCGCATGCAACTTCGGGAGTACAGCATAGGGCCGTCCATCCCGGTCGAGTTGCCATGCCGGAAAGCGGAAGCCGCGTTTGGCGCCGTCGAGCCGAAAGCGAGGTGTCTGGATTAAACCTGTTTTCCATAAACTGTTGATTGCAGCGGCTAAAGAAAATGCATAAGCGGACTCACGCACGCATGTTGGTCTAACTTTCGGCAAGGCGAGTTTGCATGCCTCGATATGTATCGTTGACTGAAACCGCTAACCTTTTGGCGACAGTCGGGCGCGTTCTTGTCATTGGATGTTCTGGTGGCGGCAAGACAACGTTCTCCGCCAAGATTGCAGAGTCATTTGGCCTAGAATTTCAATCACTCGACCGAGATGTGCGGTGGCTTCCTGGCTGGGTAGAGCGTGATCGGCGGGAACAGAGAAAAATCATCGCTGATATGGTCCATCGGAGCCGATGGGTTATGGACGGCAGTGGAGCGTCTTCCTTCGACATCAGATTGCCGCAAACTGATCTAGTTCTGTGGGTGCGTGTTCCCCGATGGGTCGCGCTCCTCGGCTTATTGAAGAGGGTTTCTCGTTTCTACGGCTCCGTTCGGCCAGCGATGGCTGATGGTTGTCCTGAGCTACTGCCAAATCGCGAGTTCCTCTCCTATATCTGGAACTTCGAGAAAAAATACGCACCTATTTTCATCAAGCAAATAGCTCGTTACGGGCCGAATGTTCCGGTAGCCGTGCTCCACTCGCATCGCGAGATGGATCGGCTCCTTCAACTAGCTTCCCAACCTCACGCTCGAAAAGGCGAATGACCGCTTCGGGTCAATCCCAGACCTAGGCGGCAAGAACTCTAATGTCCTTTTTTCGTGTTGGGTGTCCTCGCAGACGGTCGGGTCTACTGGCCAAGTATCCGCGGTTGAGCGCTTCTCGGGCGTTCCGATCAAGAGCAGTAACGCGAACTCTCCACCCGACTGAGACGACCGGCAGCCGGCAACATGCCGCCCCAGGGCCGATGTGTCTCCAGCCTTGAAGGGATTCGAACCAGCTTCGATTGCCCTATCGTTAATTAAGCGAATGCGTTAATTAACAAAAATGCCATTTCGTTTATTAAGACGCCGTGCTATTTGACGTCAGCACCCATGATGTTCGGCCTCGAGCGCCTGGAACAACTACCATTATCCCTGCGCCTTATTCGGCAGATGCATCAGCGATTGTTGGACAGCGGCCGCGGTGGGACGAAGAGCCCTGGCGAATTCCGCAAGTCCCAGAACTGGATCGGTGGAACTCGGCCGGGAAACGCCATGTTTGTGCCCCCACCTCCCAATGAAGTCATGAGCTGCCTCGGGGAATGGGAGAGGTTCGTTCATTCGGACACGCCAGACATTCCACCTCTGATCAAAGCGGGGCTCATTCACGTTCAGTTTGAGACCATCCACCCTTTCCTGGACGGCAACGGCCGTCTCGGTCGACTCCTGATCACGCTGTTCCTTTGCGCCACGGGAGTACTTCGACAACCCCTGCTTTACCTCAGCCTCTATTTTAAATCCCGCAGAGCCGATTATTACCGCCTGCTGCAGGAAGTCCGCGAATACGGTACTTGGGAAGCTTGGCTCGAGTTCTTTCTTGACGGAATCGCCGAAACAGCGGAACAAGCGTTTGAGACCGCCAACCAAATCGCACGACTATTCGACGGCGACCGCGAACGCATCATAAGAGAATCTGAGCGTACGGGATCGGTCCTCCAGATCCACGAAACCATGCGCACAAGTCCTTATCTGACCGCCACCACGGCAATGAAGCGGAGTGACCTGACAATGCCGACCGTCAACGCGGCTCTCGAGCAACTCCAGAGGCTCGGGATCGTTGAAGAAGCAACAGGTCGACGGCGTGGCCGGGTATTCGTCTATCGCGCCTACATGGAAATACTCAGCGACGGAGCTGTCGGCTAACGGTTCCCCTCGATACATTATCCGATCTTAAGCCTGTCGACGAGAACACCCACGGGGGCCCAGTCTTGAGTTGAGTGCGCGCCTTGGAGTAGAGATGAGGGATCGACCGCCTACCGGGTTTTCGGAAAGGCAAAACACCGCAGTTAGCGCTGAATTCAAACGTCAGGTCGTGCAGGAGTTCCTTCGTCGGCGAAACGCAGCAGGTAGAGGTCGTTCACGCTGATGCGGTCAGATCTCAGTCTCCATAAATGTCGAAGCCGAAATACCGCTTGGAAATTCTTTGATATGTCCCGTTCTCACGTATCTGCGCGATTGCGATCAGCCCCGCACCAGCGAGGGTCGCAGCCTCATTATCTCCAAAGACCGTGCCCCCCGCCCTCGTCGATCTCTACACGGTTCGGCCGGATGGAGGAGGAAAGCAACTTCTCGCCAAAAATGGGGGTAAAGCGGAAAATTGGAGCATCGGCATCGATGGCGTACCGCGTGTACGCGTCGACAAGGCTGGCAACGACGATCGTATCTATGATCCGCAACTCCCGGACCTCACGCATTGGGAATGCGGGTGATCGCCAAGCGGATTAATAATAGTTGATAAACAGCCTAACTTGACCTCCATCACATTCAATGGAGTACAGCATGATAAGTGCCGATCTGGGAAAGCAGCTCGAAAGCTATATCCAGCAACTCGTCGACACAGGTCGTTATGGCTCGAAAAGCGAAGTCCTGCGGGAAGGTGTGCGACTGGTCCAGGACCGCGAGACCCGGCTTGCCGCGCTGGATGCCTCCGTGATGCGCGGAATTGCCGATGCCGACGCGGGCCGAACGAAGCCGGCGAGCGACGTTTTCGTGCGACTCGAGGCCAAATACAGTGCGATGGCTGATCAGGTCGAAAAATCGGAATGATCCTTGAGTTTTCCAACGAGGCGGAAAGCGATCTTGAGCAGATCGCCGATTATATCGCTGCGGACGATCCCCGACGCGCCCTTTCATTCGTGCGGGAGCTGCGGAGCAAGTGAGAGGATCTCGTCGATAGGCCGAACGGCTTAGGCCTCGTCCCGCGCTACGAGCACCATGGTACCCGCCGGCGCGTTCATGGCAATTACCTGATCTTCTACCGCGTCGAAACCGCGAAGGTGGTCATCGTCCATGTCCTGCATGGCGCCACCTACTATGGCGCCATCCTGTTCGGTGATTAGTTTCGGTCGGTCGATCAGAGACGATCTCACGCACGAACCACCGAGCCAAGCGGCGATCTTCTCCGCCCAGCGTCCTCCCGTGCCGATGCCGCGAGTGCCTCTTCGATCTCGCGCAATTTCTGACGCTTCTCCGCCCGGACGGCGGCTTGCGTCTGCGTATTATGCAAATATGTTTACTTGAATCCGTAGTAATAAACGGTAGGATGATGTCGCGTTTCTAAGTTGACTACTTTGTATCATCTTTAAATAGCTGTGACATTTTGGCTTAGAACGTGAAGACCTCGCAACAAGCCGTGCACGGGGCTCGTGACGAACGGCTCCCTTCGACCGCAAGCGGTCGCCAGCGAGGGGCGCAATGAGCGGCTCGAATGAGCCCATTGCAGACCTTCTCTCTACAGCTAACATGGCCTCACAAATGCTGGAGACCAACATGATCGTCCAAGCCTGCCTAAACGGTGCACGTCCTGGCGACTATCACCCGCGGCTACCGCTCACGGCGGATGCCATTGCCCTCGACGGTGCGGCGTGCGTCTCCGTGGGGGCTGCCGAACTTCACATACACCCCTGCGGCCCGGACGGACGTGAGAGCCTCCTGGCGGTCGATGAGGCGATATACGCCGTGCGGCGCGCTTGTCCGGGAAGTCTTGTCGGGGTGTCAACGGGCGCGTGGATAGAACGCGACGAGAAGCAGACGCGAGACTGCATCTCTGCTTGGCGGCAGCTGCCCGACTACGCCTCCGTCAATATCTCCGAGCGGGATGCTCCAGCGGTTATCGCGTTGCTGCACCGCATGGGTGTCGGCGTCGAAGCGGGATTGGCCACGGTCGCGGATGCCGAGCGATTTGTTACGCTTCCGGGTTGCCATCGAGCTTTCCGCATCCTCATCGAGATCGAAGAACAGGACCTTGGAAAGGCTGACGCGATCGCGGATGGGATAGCGCAAGTTCTTGAGCGGGCGAATACCCTACGACCAGTCCTACTACACGGGTTCGACGCGACTGTTTGGCACTTCGTCAACCGCGCGCATCAACGGCGCTGGTCTACGCGAGTTGGATTGGAGGATGGGTGCCAACTTACGAATGGTGAAATAGCGGGTGGCAACGCCGACCTCGTGGCAGACGCGCTTCAAATCTTTCGGCCTTCCTTTCAGCACGGTAACACCTCGCTCGAATGAGAGTTTCGTCCGCATTTCGGCGGTCCCTTGTGCTGGCCATGGCCGACTTCTCACCACCCATTGCGGTCTCTGAGGTGAGTTTCGATCCTTCGCCTTGAACTCATTTGAACCCGTGACCCGCCCCATCGCGAGTCTATAGGTGGTTCCAAGGATTGACGACGGGGACTCATGCCGCCTCAAGACTCGTATCGCGTGTCGCGATTGTAAATCCCTTGGAGGCTGCAATAGCCGCAATATATCCATCAGGTGTCGGGAATCCCTTCCCCCCTGCTCGCGCGGTTGCCGCAAGGTCCGCATAGTGCCGAGCGGCCGCAGTGTCGAATGACAACACGCGATCGTCGAACAGTTCGCGCAGGCCATCAAGCGTGTCGGCCAACGCCTTTTTGCGCCGGCCCTCCGGTAGCGCAGCGATGCCAAACAGTAGCTCCGGCAGCGTTACACTGGACAGATACAAGGTTTCGGCTACCTGGTCATTCAACCAATTGCGTACAGCCAAATCCGGGGCTGAGACGACATTCGTGTCCAGGACGATCATTCAAACCTCATTGGCTCCGCCGGCGCTTTCTCTCGCATCTGGTCGAACACTTCGAAATCATCATTGGTCAATCCAAGCCGCCCGCTCAACTCGGCCAAGGCATCGCCGATGCGAACACGCTGTTCGGGCTTTACCGCACGTTCCAAAATCTCGCGGACTTCCGCCTCTGTACTACGGCCGTGAATGGCCGCTCGGACGCGTAAAGCCCGGTGCACTTCATCAGGTACATTTCGTACTGTGAGGATAGCCATAGTCAGACCCTCGCAATCGCCTTCATTGACTGCAATATAGTTCCGTTGCAGTCATTCTGCGAGTTTCGGAGTTTGAGATTCTTGAGCGTTGGCTTTCAGCCCGGCTTCTATGGCTCGGTCACGGTCAAGGCCACGCCCAAGTACCCGTCGATACATTATGCGACTGTCGAGGCACTAGCGAACAGACCCCCATCAAGAAGCGTCCGCCACCTGTTGTTGGCCAACCGAGAGCCGCCTACCGCACTTCCTGAAGATGAAGCGACGCGAAGGCGCGCGCGTCTTAGTTTGCGCCAAACCGCTCAAGCATCTTTCGAAGCAGAGCATTCTCCTGTCGAACCCGCCGAGCCAGAAACCCTTTCAGTCTGCGGTTTTCCTCGAGCGCAGCGAGCTCGTCCACCGCGACTGGAACGGCAGTCGCCACCTTCTTGCTTCGTGGGGTGCGCACGAAGCGCGTTGGACGAGGACGCTTCGGAACCTGCTGCGCCTTTATCGGAAGTATCGCGTTTACGAGCGAGCCCGAAGCCTCTTCGGAGTGAGCCGGCAGGACAACAGCCTCTTCTGCCACGGCTGCAGGTCCGGCGACCGGTAGAGTTCCACTGACTGTGCCCCCGATTTGATCGCAGCCTCCGGCGCTCTGCCGCGGCGCAGGCTCGACGGTTTGACCGACAGCTGCGAAGAGATGCGGCGCTGCGCTATCGGCCGCACCAGCGCCTTCAGATCGGTATCACCCCAAATAGAGGCTGGTCGGACTGCCGAACGCCGACGGCCCGACTTCACTTCGACGATAAAATTTCGCTGCTGTGGTTTCATCGATATCCAATGGTCAAGAGCGCCAGCCGATGGAATGCAAACGCGAAGCCGGTGCGTTGGCCACCTCAGTGCCGACAACAACCTTGCCTGCACTGTGACCTATAACAGCCTCTGCAATAATACTCTCGCCGCCGTGACATCCGTCGTATCCGAACCTTCATCAAACCGCTCGAAAATTGGCTGCAACAATATTCGCGCCTCACGCAGCCGGCCATCATCAAGCCAGAGAGCAGCGAGATCGGTTGCGGCCCGCAACTCCCAGGCACGGGCGCCCATGGTTGCACTTTTTCCGATCGCCAACGTCAGGCACGCCTCAACGTCTTCATCTGAAGAATGCGTCGATGACAACAATCTCGCCTTAACGCGCAGCAGTTCGGGCAGGTAACACAGGTCTCCATTTTTCTCGACAGACTCGATAGTTCGGTTGATCCTGGTCAAGCCTTCGTCGAACTCACCGATCGCCACCAATCCCTTGACGAGTGCGATCTCTAGCATGGTTGTGAACACCTCGTAGGTCGCCAGATGAAGCTTCTCGATGCATCGACGAATCGTCTCGATCCCGGCTTTCACGTCTCCACGGCGGACGGCTACTTCGCCCTGGAAACCTTGAGCTACGGACACGTACGGTGAGAGGAAATGCAGTCCTGCCCGCGAGATCAACCATTCAATATGCTCTTCGGCACTGGGTAGGTCGTCGCGCCACAGGAAGACAGCAATGCCGCCCAGAAGCGCGATGCACAGGGTCAGGGAATGATCCAGCTTGGCTGCATCGCTGATCGCCTCGCGCGCCCGAAGGTCAGCCTGCTCCGGATAGCCTTGGAGCCATAGGTTTCGAGCCAGAATCCCGCCTGCGAGGTGTTTTCCTTCGAAGCCAACATAACTGGCAGGGGTTCTTTGCGACCGCGGTTGGCTTCTCGCTGCCGCCTCGAGCTCAATCCTGGCGTTGGCCAAATCGCCCGTGAAATGTAGCGAGTTTCCGAGAAAAAAGCGACCCAATTCAACCGTGGCAGGATCGTCCACCGTCATGGCGATTGCAGAGCAACGGCGCGCGTAGTGAAGGGCGGCATTGAAATCGCCGATGCGCAGGCTCAACATGCTTAACGGGCCCAAGATACGCAATTGATCGAGCGCACTGCCTCGCTCTTCCGCGATTTGCAGGCTGCGAACGAGGGCGGCTTGTGAGGTTTCGCGGCCGCCTTGAAGGTACATTCGGGAAATTCCAAGACCCGCTTGCAGGTGCATCTCCTCGACGCTGCCTTTCGACTTGTCATCCAGCGCGAGAAGGGCACGTTCCGACCATCGCTGGCACTCGGGAAGCAGCGACATGATCTGGAAGACCGATGCGGCCGCGGCCGCAAGCCTAACGCCAACGTTGATGTCGCCGTGTTCCCCGAAGCACCACTCCAGTGCCGTGCGCACATTGTTGATGCTTACGAAATACGGCAGCCGCTCAGGCCCTGTCGACAACGTCGGCCAATCCGGGCCGAATTGCTCGAGCCAACGTTGATAATAGATCGCGTGGCGCGCACCTGATCCGGCTTGATCCTCTTGGGTCTGGGATTGCAGGGCATAGGCCCGTGTCGTGTCCAATAGGCGGTAACGCATCGTCGCGCCGAGGGGATGGGTTGCGAGCAATGATTTGGCAACGAGATTGTCGATCGCTTCGAAGACGGACGGCGGATGCATCTCGCAGGTGGAAATCACTTCCAGTGCGGCATCAAGTGTGAAGTCACCGACAAAGACTGCCAGTCGCCGAAGTACGAGGCGTTCCACCTCCGTGAGGAGCCCGAAGCTCCAGTCGAGCGTTGCCTGCAGCGTTTTTTGTCGCGGCGGTGCTGTTCGAGATCCCGTCCATCCGAGTGTCAAATGCCGATCGAGAAGCGTGGCGGTCTGGGTGAGACCATAGCTCTCGACGCGGCGCGCGGCGAGTTCCAGTGCGAGCGCCATGCCGTCGAGCTTCCGGCAGATGCTTGCTACGACGCGAACGTCCTGGTCGCTGAGCTCAAGAGACGCCCCGCTTGCCGCAGCGCGTTCGATGAACAGCCGCGTGGCCGGAAAGGAGAGAACTGTCTCGGTGGGAAGTTCCGGATCATCTGGAGGGCAGGCGAGGGTGTCGAGGCGGTAAACGCTTTCAGCTTCGATTCTCAGTGCTTCACGGCTCGTTGCGAGGAGAAACACCTGCGGAGCGGCGTCGACAATCGCTGCCGCGAGATCCGCAATGGCATCTATCAGGTGCTCACAGGTATCGAGGATCAGCAGGATCTGCTTGTCGCGGAGATAGGCGATCAGGCTGGGGCGGACATCTTCGGATCCAACGGGCAGGCCGAGCATCGAGGCGATCCCCGCCGCGACCAGACCCGGATCGCTCAACATGCCGTAATCGGCGAACAGGACAGCTCCGTTGAAGGTCGGTGAGAGATGATGCGCGACTGCAGTGGCGACCGTGGTCTTCCCGACGCCGCCGACGCCTACGATGGTGACCATTCGCGACGTCATCACCCTTTCCGCGAGGCGCAGAACGTCCTGCTCTCGTCCGATCATTCGATCAAGTCGGCCTGGCAACAGGGCATGACGGAAATCGGGAGTGGTGGACGATGGTCGCAGGCGGCTGGATCGCGAGATCGGTGCTACGAAACAATAGCCCCTTCCGGCAACCGTGGTGATATAGCGCGCGCCGTCCTGTCCGTCGCCCAGCGCTTTCCTCAATCCGGTCATGTGAAAACGAAGGCTGCCTTCGTCGACGATCACATCCGGCCAGACGCACGACATCAGATCTTTCTTGGCAACGACGACATTGGGCGCAAGGGTCAGGGCTATCAGCAAGTCGAGCGCACGGGCGCCCAGGTCGACTGCAACACCGTCTTTCGCAAGCAGGCGCTGGCCGATGCTCAAGCGGAAGGGACCGAAAGTCAGGTCGTCGGCATTGGCGTCGCCGAAACTGTTCATGTCGCTCGCCCCAGCCGCCCGATTGGCCGCTTATACTCCAATGGGCCAGGACGCGCTATCGAGGATGATCGTCTACTGAGACAATTGCCGCTTCACACGATATTGAAGTCGACCTGAATATTGCCTCGTGTGGCCCTCGAAAACGGGCAGACGCGGCGGGCTTCGTCTATCAACATGGCGGCGATGTCACCTTCCATTCCCGGAAGCTGAATGACCATTCGAACACCAATGACAAATTCGTCGTCGTCGTCCGAGGACAGATCCACTTCGGCATGGATTCTGACATTGGCGGAGAGGGGCATTCCGGTCTTCCGAGCGACCTGTGCCACGGAGCTTGCGAAGCTCGCGGACCATGCCGCTGCCATGAGCTGTTCGGGATTGGTGCCGATCTGGGTCGAAGCGGGATCCGAGAGCCTGATATCGAGCACGCCGTCCGTGCTGCGGACGACGCCGTTGTTGCGCCCCCCGGTCGTTTCGGTCGTGGCGGTGTAAATCTTGTTCATGGATGTGTTCCTTGGGCGGCAAGCGCCCGTTGGAAAACTCGGCGCGTACAGTGCACGCGCCGAGGCTTCAGTTCAGCCGGATTTGCGAAGGCTGCGGAAGCCGGCGCGCACCTCGTCGGTAAAAAGCTTCGGCTGCTCCCAGGCTGCGAAGTGTCCGCCCTTTGGAAGCTTGTTGTAGTGCACGAGATTTGGGTACGCCTGTTCAGCCCAGGTGCGCGGCGTCTGGTAGAGTTCGTCCGGAAAGACGCTGACCGCGACCGGCACCTTGACCCCCTTCGCGGCGAAGAATGCGAGCTTGTTCTCCCAGTAAAGGCGCGCGGCCGATACGCCCGTGTTTGTCAGCCAGAACAGCGTCACATTGTCGAGGACATCGTCGGGGCTGAGGCCTTCATCCTGCCCGTCGAAAGAGCGGGCGATCATTTCCAGGCTCGCCCCGTCGTGATCGAGCATGTAGGTCGCAAGTGCGATCGGGGAGTCCGTCAATCCGGTGAGGGTCTGCGGCCGCGTTCCCATCAGGAATGCGTAGGAAACATGCTTGTAGAAAAAGACAAGTTGATCATACGAATGCTTTTCTTCATCCGAGAGACCTGCTGGGGTCGGGGCTCCGGAAAATGCTGCACCGTTGATGGCATCGGGTATTGCGCCCGGCATGTTGGTATGGATGCCGAGCAGTTCCGGAGGAGCCTGCACGCCGATCATGTCGGTTACGACAGCACCCCAATCGCCGCCCTGTGCGACAAACTGGGTGTAGCCCAGACGGCGCATCAGGGTAGTCCAGGCGCTGGCAATGCGTTCCGGTCCCCATCCCGTCGCTTCAGGCTTGCCAGAGAATCCGTAGCCCGGCATCGACGGGATGACGATATGGAATGCATCCGAAGCGCTTCCGCCGTGGGCAGTCGGGTCGGTCAGTGGGCCGATGATCTTCAACTGCTCGATGATCGAACCCGGCCAACCGTGCGTCACGATCAGCGGCAGTGCGTTTTCGTGCCTGCTGCGGACATGAATGAAATGGATGTCCAGCCCGTCGATCTCCGTAATGAAGTTGGGTACGGCGTTAATCCGGGCCTCGACCTTTCGCCAGTCATATTTGTTCTGCCAGTGATCCAGCAACTGCTTGGTCGTCTTCAGCGGTACGCCTTGGGTAAAGTCGCCGACGGTCTCTTTTTCCGGTAGCCGCGTGCGGGCGAGGCGGGCGCGAAGGTCGTCCAGATCCGCTTGCGGAATGTTCACCTGAAACGGGCGGATGGTGTCAGATCCCGTCGCCGCCTTGGCATATGAGGGAAGCAAACTCGCAGTGCCCAGGACGGCGATCCCGGATGCGACGGCACCCAGCAGGCGGCGGCGGTCTTCGTCGATAACGTCAATCTTGATTACGGTCATTAGCATTCTCCTCGGTAAATCGGATCGTCTGCACCCCTGTGCTGCTTTAAGGGGTACGCCGAGGCCGTCGAATGCACACGTTAGGCGTTGTTAGATGATGATAGTGATGGTCATCGAAGACGACGCCAGCGACCGCTCGCGGTGCACTGCCCTGAGGTGCGGTTCCCATCTTGCCGCTCACAACGCTCCCGATGTCGTTAATCGCGACTATTGACGTCTAACAACGCCTAACGTGCGGTTCCTGTCCCAGCAGCGTAACTCTTGGATCAGCACAAGGTGCAGACGATCAATCCATCAAAACCTAGGACAGGAAATTCGCTATGACCCATAAGGTTCTCTTCACTGGCAAGACGCACAACACCAACGGCCGCGATGGCGGCGCTCGCAGCAGCGACGGCTTTCTCGACGTCAAGATGAAGCAGCCGCATCCGGCCGCTGAAAACCTCTTCGGTGCCGCCTGGTCGGCCTGCTACATGGGCGCGATCGAAGTTGCCGCCTCCCAGAGGCAGATCAAGCTCGCGGCCGGGATCGCGGTCGATGCCGAGATCGATCTCAATGTCGATGACGGCAACTATTTCCTGAGCGCCCGTTTCAATGTCAGCGTACCCGGCATCGATCCTGTCATCGCTCGCGAACTGCTCGACGCCGCGCACAGCATTTGCCCGTACTCCAAAGCAACGCATGGCAACGTCAACGTTGTGACAAACCTCGTCTGAACACGATCTCTCGGGTCTGCCCGTACATGACGGGCAGACCCGGCAAATATTTTGGCGCTATTGATCGCGAAAGCAGCGCGAGAAACCTGACGGATCATAAGCCTTGGCGTTAAGAGCGCGCTTATGAGCAATCGGCCTGACCGAGAGCGCGGTCTTGAAACGAGACGAACCAAGGATCTCGTTGTTCCGCTATCGGGCCCGGCCGCCTCAAGGGGCGCTGAGATGATCCGAGCAATGGCCCTGCCGTCGGGAAGCTAAGCCGGGACATTGGACAGTTCGGCACGCCGGCGATCGATTCCCCCGATATCCGCAATAAGGGTTTCGGCTTGTTCCAGGGAGGCGAGGGGAAAAGTGACACTACCTTGTAGAGCCGCAGCGGTGCCCTCTTCGTGAAGACGGTTAAAACGAAAACCAAAGATGCGTCCTACGACCAGACGACCTTCTACGAGGCTTGGCGAATCCGTAAGTCGCGGCGCCATCAAGGGGTTGCTCCCTTATGACCAATCAAATGAACAACCTTTGACTCAGCCGTACGCATCATGGCAGGATGTACAAAATTCTGGGCGCAACCGTCCTTCACGTACAATTAGATGGACAAAAGAGGTGCCTACCGTGCCACGCAAGAGAAGCTATTCAAGAGTGACGCGCGAAGCGCTCACCATGCTTGGCAAACTGATCCGCGTCGGCCGAGCCGAGCGCCGCCTAACGGCGCAAGAACTGGCCGACCGCGCCGGCATCAGCCGCACGACGCTGTCCAGCATCGAAAAGGGCACGCCCGGCCCTGAGATCGGCATCGTCTTCGAGGTCGCCTCCCTCGTGGGCGTGCGTCTGTTCGACTATGATGAGCGCACCCTGCAGATGCACAACGCCCGCCTTGATGAAAAACTTTCCCTGCTGCCCAAGAGCGTCCGCCACACGATGAAGGAAGTCGATGATGACTTCTAGGGCGGACGCCACTGAAGCCTTTGTCTGGATGTGGTTGCTGGGGGCAAAGGAACCGGTGGTTGCAGGACGCCTCGACCAGGATGGCGAGCGCCTGATCTTTACCTACGGCGCCAGCTACCGGCGTCGAAAGCAAGCCATACCGATCTATGAGCCCGAACTGCCCCTTCAGGAAGGCGTAATCGCGCCCATCAACGGCCTGCGGATGGCGAGCTGTATCCGCGACGGCTCGCCCGATGCCTGGGGCCGTCGGGTGATCATCAACAGGCTGACGGGCAAAAAGCCCGACGCTGCCGGTGTGCCGGAGATCAGCGAGCTGACCTATTTGCTCCAGTCAGGCTCCGACCGGATTGGCGCTCTCGATTTTCAGGCATCGGCCACAGAATATATCCCCCGCCTTGCCGCGCAAGCATCGCTCGACGAGCTCCTTGAAGCGGCTGACCTCATCGAAAAGGGCGTTCCTCTGACCCCGGCGCTCGATCAGGCCCTCAATTACGGCACCTCGATCGGCGGAGCGCGCCCCAAGGCGCTGATCGATGACGGGACAAAAAAGTTCATCGCCAAATTCTCGGCCAGCAACGACACATACAGCGTCGTAAAGGCGGAATTCATCGCGATGAAGCTGGCAAGCGCCTGCGGGCTCAACGCGGCATCCGTGTCGATGACCCGCGCCGCGCAAAAAGACGTGCTGCTGATCGAGCGCTTTGACCGCACGCATACCAAGGCCGGCTGGACGCGGCACGCGATGGTCTCGGCCCTCACGATGCTGGGCCTTGATGAGATGATGGCCCGCTATGCCTCCTACGAGGACCTAGCCGAGCTGATCCGCCACCGCTTCACCGATCCCAAGTACACGCTCAAGGAGCTCTACGGACGGATTTGCTTCAACGTCCTGTGCGGCAACACCGACGACCATGCCCGCAACCATGCCGCATTCTGGGACGGCAAGAGGCTGACCTTGACGCCCGCCTACGACATCTGCCCGCAAAACCGCACGGGCAACGAAGCCACGCAGGCCATGCTGATCAAGGGCGAGGGCCGCACCAGCACTCTAGCAACGTGCCTTGCAGCCGCGCCGGATTATCACCTGAAAGAGGCGGAAGCCGCCGCGCTGATCGAGCGGCAGATCACGGGGATCGCCGCACACTGGCAAGAGGTCTGCGCGGAAGCCGAGCTGACCCCGGTCGATCGCAAGCTGTTCGCGGGGCGTCAGTTCCTCAATAGCTACGCTCTTGAAGGACTTGATGGTTACACGGCGCTGCAAGACGCGTTTCGCGCCGCACGTGATGCATTGATCGCCGGCGGAAGCGCCTAAAGATGACAGCGCCCAAGCAGCTCAAGAGACGCAAAGCGCCGGTTACGCCACTATGAAATTGTAGCGGCCGAATTTTCCGTCGCTCGTCGTTCTGATGTCGAGCAACAAGTCTGCATTGAACATGCGGTCACGCTCATTGTCCGGCTCATCGGCAAAATACAGCTGCGTCGTCAGCGCCTTCCCGCCGGGCCGTTGGACTTTTACGTGGTAGTGCCGAGTGCGACCAGGATAGATCCCGGGCACGATCGTCTCGAACCACCATTTGCCTTCTGCATCTGTGAATTGATGTCCGCGGAGCTTGTATCCGCTATTGTCGTAGGCGCCCATCTCATCGGCATGCCATAACTCGATCATCGCTTTTGCTACGGGCTGGCAGTCCCTGGTTAGTGCGTAACCAGCAAGCGTCATCCTTTCACCGCCCGGTGCATCGCTCGCGAAGTCCTGTTTTTCAGGGCTCTCCGGCGTAAAATACGGGCCTTCGGTCTGTGCCGGCGTCAGCTCGTGGTCATCCCCGCAACTGGCCGTAAGCGGCAGCTCCACAGGAGCGCCGGCTGCATGGCCTAGTCTCGGCAGCACAATCGGCGTTGCGACGAAGCTGATAAGGAAATGTCGCCGGGTCGGCATGGCGTTATATCTCCAAACATGGAAGCCAAGATCGTTGCGGCTCCATTGGGCGGAAGTGGGGCAGATATTACCAGAATTCGCGGCCGACAACTTCATCTGGCAGCGCGCTCGCTATTAAAGTGCCCGCTCCCTCGTCCCTCCTTGCTTCGAAACTGGCGAGTGCCTCACGGCAAACTCGCTGATGCCTGACAAGCGCCAGTGATTGATCAAAACCTGTAGCGCGGCGAATTGGGTGGGCGCCCCACCCCAGCGGCGCGACGACCCAGCAAACAGTGTCTGGCAGACAGTGCCGCGTAGCTCGTTGAATCGCATCGCCAGCCAATAGGCTCGCGATGCGTCAATACATGATCTTGAAATAATATAATTAAATCATTTGGTTATACTGACTAGTCATCAATTCGCGAAAATATTACCGAATGTTAATTCAGAAGCTGCTGCCCATCGTACCAGATGGCCTGTTTCGTCGCAGCGCGAGTGAGGTAGCCGTTTGTGGACCACCCTTGACCGGCCCTTGACAGATCAGGCGGCCAAGACCGAGATCATAGGGACCCGCAATGACGTATTTGGATAAGGGTGACATGTCGCCCATCGCGACAGCCGTACGGATTGCCGAGAGCTCCTCGACCATATCGGAATAGGCATCGACGACCATGTTCCGGTCCCAGCGCATCCAAAGCGCATTCTGGTTCAGGGGAGCGGTCCGTTCGACGAAAGGCGTTCCGCGAAACGCAACCCGCACGCCTTGAGCAGTCGTCAAACCGGTCGTGAATTTGATGTCGTCATCGACGGTTAGCACTCCTTACCTTGGCTGCCCGCCCTGACCAATGACCGCGCGATATCAATGATAATGTCTGGGTGGTTTTTAGAGATGTTTTGTACCTTGAAGCTCGAAATTGCGGTTAGGCAGATACAGTGTCCATTCGGGTGCAAAGCCGATGCAAGACCGCCGTCTAGCTCATGACTGACAGATCTGACGAACTCCCTCGTGAAAATTGGATGGAAATGGATGGATAAATAGTGCATACAGCGTCTCAGGAATTGGATGGGAATGGATGCCCAAATGGAATTTCTAAATACGGCGACCGTCCGGATCACGCCCGAAATCCTGTCGCTGATCGCCGAAATCGACGAATTTAAAGGTGCTTGGCGTGCGATCGGCCGGATCGCGCCTGAGCGGCTGTCCAGCCTCCGGCGTGTCGCCACGATCGAAAGCGTCGGTTCCTCCACCCGTATTGAAGGGGCACGCCTCACCGACCGAGAGGTCGGAAAGCTGCTGGCAAACATTCGCCTAGGGTCGTTTACGACACGCGACGAGCAGGAGGTTGCCGGCTATGCGGAGGTGATGGAGACCATCTTCAGTGCTTACGAAGCTATTTCGTTCACCGAGAATCATATCCGTCAGCTCCACCGCGACCTTCTTGCGCATTCGACAAAGGACGAGCGGCATCGCGGCGCCTACAAAACCCTCTCCAACAACGTGGAAGCGTTTAACGAACAGGGCGAGAGCCTCGGCATCGTTTTCGAAACGGCATCGCCGTTCGATACGCCGCGTCAAATGGAAGAACTGATCTCCTGGTTGGATGAGCAAGGGCGAGAAAAGCGGCTCCATCCACTTTTGGTCGTCGCGATCTTCGTTGTTGTTTTCCTCGAAATCCATCCATTCCAGGATGGCAATGGCCGCTTATCGCGTATTCTGACCACCTTGCTGCTCCTGCGGGCCGGCTACGCTTACGTCCCCTACAGCTCGCTCGAAAGCATCATAGAGCAAAGCAAGGAGAGCTATTACATCTCGCTTCGGCGCACGCAGGGAACGATCCGCAGCGCGGAGCCCGACTGGAATCCCTGGATCGAGTTCTTTTTGAGAGCCCTGCATCGGCAGAAGACCCGGCTTGAGAAGAAAATGGAGCGCGAGCGTATTATCCTCGCCGACATGCCGGAATTATCCGTTATATTGCTCGAGTTGGCGCGCGAGCACGGGCGGATCACGGTCGCGGAGGCTGCACGGGTCACCGATGCCAGCCGTCACACTATCAAGGATCATCTCAAGGCACTCGTGGATCAAGAGCACCTCGTCCTGCACGGTGCCGGCCGCGGCGCCTGGTACGGTCTTTCCTAATGAAGGGGTGTCAGGCCCACCTGTATGGTTCGCCTTGAACCGATTAGGACCAACGACCAGCTCTCAGACTGAATTTCAGTGAAAATTCCTGCTCTTCACCTTCAACGTATCGATATGAAGGTCAGGCACGAACATGTCGCGCGCGGCTACAACCGGCTTCGGCTTATCCCGCGGATCGGGCGCGCCGCCTCTGGCGAATTCATCGCCGCGGCCGGCCGGAAGTTTGAACTCTTCATCGCGATCTGCAAGGCCCACAAGGTCGCCTGACAAGTCGAACAGCTGCTGGGCGACAAGATGGACGACCTCCCCTTCCCGCTGGATCCGACCGTTGATCGCCATCATCGAAGAGCCGAGAACGACCCGCCGGCGTTTTTCAAAGAGTGTCGGCCAGACAACAAGATTGGCCGGCCCGGTCTCGTCCTCGATGGTGATGAACATGACGCCTTTGGCCGATCCGGGCTTTTGCCGCACCAGAACAAGACCGGCGGTATAGACCCATCGCCCGTCCCTCGAATTCATCGCCTCGGCACAGGTGATAATGTTGCGCACTGACAAATCCCTGCGCAAGAAGGCGATCGGATGCTGCCGCAATGTCAGCCCTGTATGGCTGTAGTCCTCGATGACGTTCTGGCCGTCCGTCATCTGCCGAAGCGCGACCTCCGGCTCCTGCTGCTCGGCGATTACAGCCATCTCCCGTTCGGCAGCCGCCGCAAACAGCGGAAGGGGTTGATCGCGCAGTGCCTTGATCGCCCAGAGCGCGTCGCGGCGCTCAAGCTTCAGCGAGGGCAGAAATGCATCGGCCTTGGCAAGCTGGACGAGCGCCTCCGCTGGCACGCCGGATCGGCGCCACATGTCGTCAACCGAGACAAAGGCATTGTCCATGCGTGCCGCGACAATGCGCGCGGCATCAACGACCGCCAGCCCTTTCACCTGCCGGAAACCCAGCCGAACGGCGTGGCGGCCAGAATTGCCGATCCGCTCCAACGTACAGTCCCACCGAGACCGATTGATGCAGACCGGCCGCACCTCGACGCCGTGGGCTCTGGCGTCGCCGACGATCTGCGCCGGCGCGTAAAAACCCATCGGCTGCGAATTGATCAGGGCGGCACAGAACGCTTCCGGATAATGGCGTTTGATAAAGCTCGACGCATAGGCGATCAGCGCGAACGAAGCAGCATGGCTCTCCGGGAAACCATACGAACCAAAGCCTTCGAGCTGGGAGAACGTCTTTTCGGCGAATTCGGGCGTGTAGCCGTTCCTCACCATGCCGGACACGAGCTTGTCCTTGAACCGCGAAACGCCGCCGGTGAACTTGAAGGTCGCCATCGACTTGCGCAGCTGATCGGCCTCGCCGCCGGTAAAGCCGGCGCAGACCATCGCCACCCTCATCGCCGACTCTTGAAACAGCGGCACGCCGAGCGTCTTGCCCAGCACCGCCTCAAGCTCGGGCGTCGGATATTCGACTGCCTCCTTGCCTTCGCGCCGGCGCAGATAGGGATGCACCATGTCGCCCTGGATCGGACCGGGCCGGACAATGGCAACTTGCACCACGAGGTCGTAGAAGGTTCGGGGTTTCAGCCGCGGCAGCATCGCCATCTGGGCGCGGCTTTCGATCTGGAACGTGCCGAGCGTATCGGCCTTGCGGATCATCGCATAGGTCGCAGGATCCTCCTGCTCGATCTTCGACAGGTCGAGATCCCGATCCTTGTGCTCGCGGATCAGATCGAAGGCCTTGGCCATGCAGGTCAGCATTCCAAGGGCCAGGATGTCCACCTTCATGAATTTGAGGGCTTCGACGTCGTCCTTGTCCCATTCGATGATCTGACGGTCCTTCATCGCGGCCGGTTCGATCGGCACGAGATCGTCGAGCCGATCATGGGTAAGGACGAACCCGCCCGGATGCTGGCCGAGATGCCGTGGCGCGCCCATCAATTGCTGGGCGAGCTTCAAAGTCAGCACAAGACGCCGGTCGTCTGGATTGAGATTGAGCTCGCGGACATTGCGATCGCAGACCTCCTCCGACCAGGACCACATGCCCGACGACAGCGCCTTGATCACGTCTTCCGGCAGGCCAAGCGCCTTGCCGACATCGCGGATCGCGCCGCGCGCCCTGTAGCGGGTCACGGTGGCGCAGAGCGCTGCCTTTTCTCTGGAATAGGTGCGATAGATCCACTGGATCACCTCTTCGCGCCGCTCATGCTCGAAATCCACATCGATATCCGGCGGCTCGTCGCGCTCCTGGCTGACGAAGCGTTCGAACAAAAGATCGTTGGTCGAGGGGTCGATGCTGGTAATGCCGAGAATGTAGCAGACGGCACTGTTGGCGGCGGAACCCCTGCCCTGGCAAAGAATGCCCTGGGACCGGGCATAGCGCACGATCGAGAAGACGGTCAGAAAATACGGGGCGTATTTCATGGTGCGGATGAGATCGAGCTCGTGCCGCACGACCTTCAACACATCGGGCGGCAGACCTTCGGGATAGCGATCGGGCACGCATTGCCAGACATAGTGCTCCAGCGAGGCCTGGGCATCCTTGCCCGGCACGATCGCTTCCTCCGGATATTGGTAGGTGAGCTCCTCGAGCGAGAAAGTGCACCGACGGACGATCTCCATGGTTCGCGCGAGGGCTTGCCGGTACCGTGGAAACAATCGCTCCATTTCTTCCGGCGGCTTCAGATAACGATCAGCGTGGCGCTCGCGCTCGAACCCCACCTCGTCAATCGTCGTGCGAGTGCGAATGCAGGTGACAATATCCTGCAACTGCCGACGGCTTGGCTCATGGAAGAGGACATCATTGGTGACGACCGTTCGCACCTTGAATCGCGCTGCAAGATTGGAAATCTCATGCAGCCGCAGCTGGTCGTTCTGCCGGCGCCGCAGACAAAGCGATACATAGGCCCGATCACCAAACAGTTCGGCCATCTTGCGCAGCTGGATCGCGCAGGCGTCATCCGGCAGATCCGGCACAAGAACGCAGATCATGCCGTCGTTGTAGGCAATGACATCGTCCCAGTGGAGGATGCAGTTGTTCTTGCCGCCGCGCGACTTACCGAGCGTGATGAGGCGGGTCAGCCGGGAATAGGCAGTCCGGTCGGTCGGATAGACCAGCAACGACATGCCGTCGGCGAGATCGAGGCGGCAACCGACAACGAGGCGTAAACCGGTGGCGCGCGATGCTTCAAGCGCCCGTACAATTCCGGCAAGCGAATTGCGATCGACAACGCCGACGGCTTCGATACCGAGAGCCTTGGCGGTTTCGAACAGTTCCTGCGCCGAACTCGCACCGCGCAGGAAGGAAAAATGGGTCGTGACCTGCAGCTCGGCATAACTCATGCGAAGATCCCGTGCATGAACCAGCGGTGGCTTCCGGTTTCAGGATCGATGCCATCACCGGAGCGAAACACCCAGAGACGCTCGCCGGCCTCGTCTTCGATGACGAAATAATCCCGCACCGCCTCCATCTCGGCGTCTCGCTGCCACCACTCGCCGAAGATCCGTTCCGGACCGTCGGCGCGCTTGACCTTCCGGCGCGTGCCACGCCAGGTAATCGAGACCGGTGGACGGTCCGGCAGCAAGGCAATGGCCTCGATCAGCTCGGGACGGGCCAGCAGCCGGACCGGCCGGCGCCAATGGCTGACCCAGGTGACCTCGACCGGATTGGCCGCGGCGCTGATGCGATGGACGGAGCGCTCGGGCACGTCGGAGGCAACGGGTGCCACCCGATAAACAAGCTGGCCACGGTTGCCGTAGATATCGATCAGCGGCGTCACGTCCGTGACCTCGTCCTCGACCAGCGATGAGGATTTCTGACGCTCCTCCAGCGGCTCGGCCATGACGGCGACGAGTGTCAGCTTCTCGATCCCGAAACCGGGCTCGATCTTCTCCGTCCGATCGCGAAACAGTTTCGTCAGCCAGGCGACATCGCGCACTGGCTTCACCGTGCCGGCGCGGATTGCCTGCCGCGAACCGTCGACCTTTTCGACGATCAGATCGGCGCGCCGAACACCAAGGCCAAGCCTTTGCAGCTCGTCGATCAGTTGCACGACCAGCCGGCCGACATATTTGTCGATGGTTTCGGCAGCACCGATCGGTTCGGCGAAGGCGCGGCTCACCTCGACGAGCTCGGCGGTGCGGATCGGATCGATCGGTTCGCAGATGCGGCCGAACATCTGGTCCAGCCGCCGGCCAATCTCCGGACCGAAACGGAGCGTCAGCGGCGCGCGCGGCGTGTTGGCCAATTCGCCGATCGCCTGGAAGCCGAGCGTGCGCAGATCGCTGACGACTTTCCCGGGAAGGCGCAGCAACGATATCGGCAGCTTTTCGACGGCACGCGCGGTCTCGCCGGTCGGCGCGATGACCGTCTCGCGGCTGATGGCGCGGGCGCAGGCGTGTGCCGCACCCCAGGTGTCGGCGACCGCGACTCGGGGGGTGAGTTTTTTTGCCAGGAACTGATTGGCGATCTTGGTCACCATGGCGAGCTCGCCGCCCTGGAGGTGATCGGCACCCTCGGTATCCATGACGATCCCATCGATCCCATCGACCGCGACGATCGGCGAATAGAGCGTCAGCGCCCAGAGGGTAATGCGTTCGAGTGCTGCGGCATCCATTGCAGGATCCGCCTCGACCAGGATCAGGCCGCGAAACAGCGCCTGCGCTTTTGCCGCCGGCATGCCGACATGGACGCCGGCTTTCCTGGCGGCGGCGTCTGCCGCCGAGACCCAGCGTTTCGAGCCGCTCCTGGCGATCACGGCGATCGCCTGTTCAGGCGGAATAGACGGATCGGCGCGACGAATGCGATCCGTCGGCAGATCCGGAAGATAGATCGAGACAACCCTTGTCATCGCACGCCCTCACGAGAAACTCAGCACATTCACCCGCTTTTACGCGCATCAACTCCAGCAACCATTGGGCACTTCCGACGCCCGGTACTGGCAATTCCTCCGACGGCATCACGCTCACCCTCCACCGCGTGGTCGATGCTGTCGGCTGCCCGAAATCATTCGCCTCCGTCTGTCGCCGCCAACGTCGCACGGCAAGCGCCATCGTGCCCGTTCGCTCAGCCGCCAGCTGCAGCCGGCGCGAGCTGACCATCGGCAGGCGAACAAGTTCGCCAACGACTGCGCCGAGCCCACCAAAGGAAAGCCCTTCCTCCATATTTGCCAGAACGTCTTCCTCCCTATCGGATTCGACAAAGATCACCCGGTCGGGATGGAGGCCGACCTGGGCGAGCGCCGGAAAAAACAGATCGGGGCGCGTCAGGCACCAGACGATCGGGCCTTTGGTGCGGGCCGCGATGCCCGCCGCACACAGGGCTGCTGCCGCACCATCCACCGTCCCCGACCCGCCGCCTGCAAATTCGTGCAGGGCGCCATAGGCCAGACCACCTCCCGGGAGCACTGCATCGATTTCCGGCACCCCAAAGGACAGACAGCCGGCTTTCCTTGCTGATACGCCTTCCAGCAATGCAATGCGTTCGCGCAAATCGGAAATCACCCTTTCACGGGCAGCAGTCATCGTTCACGGCTCCCTTCAAGGTCGTGTAGGTGGCCGACATCATGTCGAACAAAATGCGGATGTTCTCTTTCTGTTCCGACCCAATAAAAGAGTCAAGCAACCGGAGGGATGGGAATATTATCCTGATCATTAGAAATGAGCAGAATACCTATGGGAATCAGCCCAATAGCGTCCTGAGAATTTTTTCCGGGCGCCTGCGAGCGCTAACCCCTTTGTGTGAATTGCGAGGACAAGTCGGGATCGTCACAGTGTCTTTAAGATTTTTCTGCTGAACTTCCGGCATGACGAAGCCTCCGAGATCAAAACCCCTCCTTCGTGACACCGAGGCCCCGATCCGTTCCCGGCCGCGAGGCAAGCGAAATCCAGCCCAACCACAGCTCCTGTTCGATCCCATGCCTGAGCGCGTCGAGCCTGCGCTGGCGGAATTGAAGACCCGTCCCCCAAAGGGAAGCGAGTGGAGCTGGGAGCTGAAATTGGATGGCTATCGCCTTGCCGTTCACATTGAACCGCGGGGGATCCGGATCCTCACGCGTGGCGGCCATGACTGGACGCACCGGTTTCCAGCGATAGAGCAGGCCGCCCGAGCGCTCGGGCCGGCGACGATGATCATCGATGGCGAGGCCGTTGTGCTCGACGAAGAGGGTCGTCCGGATTTTGGGCTGCTGCAGCAATCGCTGGGCGCATCCGGCAAACAAGCTGGCAACCGTGCCTCCGAAGCCGTCCTCTACGCTTTCGATCTTGTTTATCTGGACGGGCACGATCTGCGCGGAATCGAATACCGGTCCCGCCGACACCTTCTCGAGGACACGTTAAACGGCCCAAAGAGCGACCAAGCCGGCGCCGTCAGGCTATCGGAAACACTCGATGCCGAACCAGCCGTCCTGCTGGAGCATGTCTGCCGCCTCGGCCTGGAAGGCATCGTCGGCAAGCACCTCGACCGGCCTTATCGCTCGGGCCGGACCGGCGATTGGGTAAAAGTCAAATGCATTCAGGGCGAGGCCTTCTTCATCGTCGGTTATGAGAAGTCGGCAGCGTCCCCAGCCGGCTTCGGCTCGTTGGTGCTTGCTGCGTATCGTGGGGATGATCTCGTCCACGTCGGAAGCGTCGGCACTGGATTCAAAGAAGTCGAGGCGAGCAGGTTACGGAAGATGCTGGACACGCTCCGCTGGAAGCGAAAGCAGCCGCCCCTGCCCTATTCCGGAAGTGCCGATGTCATCTGGGTCGAACCGACCTTGATTGCTGAGATCGAGTTTCGCGCCTGGACGGCGGACGGGAAACTCCGCCACCCATCCTACAAGGGCTTGCGAGAACGCCAGGACAATGCCGAGGTCTTCCGGCTCGACTAGCGAAATCAGCGCCGTCCGCTAGATTGTCCGCCATTCGAGCTCAATCGGAGTAGATGGTCTGCTATGTGCAACCTTTATCGCATGGAAGACAAGGACTGGGTCGCAAAGTGGGCCCAGGACGCGGAAAGCCTGATCAATCTGATGCCAGCCTACCAGATGAACCCGGATCAGATGGGACCGATCGTCCGCAACACCGCCGACGGAAAGAAGCAACTGGTCCATGCGCGCTGGGGACTGCCTTCCCCGCGTTTCGCGCTCGAGAAGGCGGCCAAAGCGAAGGCCGAGAAACTTGCGGCCAAGGGCAAGGCTTTCGATCTCGAAGAGCTCATCCGCATGGAGGCCGACCGCGGCACGACCAATGTGCGCAAGCTCAGTTTTCCGCACTGGAAACGATGGTTTGGTGTCGAAAATCGATGCCTCGTACCGGTCACCAGTTTCGCGGAACCGGATCCGGCCAACCAGGAGGTTGGCGGAAACGTGCCAAATGCCTGGTTCGCCCGCGATGAGCAGAAGTCGCTGATGTTCTTTGCCGGTCTGCATGTGCCGCAATGGCAGAGTGTCCGAAAGGTCAGGGACGGCCTGACCACCGACGATCTTTATGGGTTTTTGACCACGGATCCCAACGCCCTGGTGAAGCCGATCCATGAGAAGGCCATGCCGGTTCTGTTGCTGACGAAGGAAGAGACCGACATCTGGATGCGGGCGCCCTGGGATGAAGCCAAGGACCTTGCCCGGCCGTTACCGGATGACGCGCTGATCATTTCGTCTCGCGAACCGTACGGGTCCACGATCGTGTCGAAATCCGGAGAGCCGGTGGAACAGAGCAGTCTGCTTTGATGCCTGAATTCAGGGCTCGAATATCTCGGAGAAACGAAAAAAGCCTGCCGCGGGAGGAGGTGCGGCAGGCTTCTCGAAAGATTGAACAACGGCTGGGAGGAGGAGTGCCGCTGTTCTGTCAGGCTCCCCTTGGGAGGAGGAGTGGGTCGCCTGAACGCGAAGCTCTGCGGGAGGAGGTGCATTGCTTCGTTGACCTCAAAATATCTGAGGCTGCCTCGACCGCCAGCGCTTAAATCGCAGTGCAGTTATGCACATGTTGCAATGCAATATAGGCCGTGTGCTCATTCTTCGGCCATTATGGTTGAGACGCAGCCTTCTCTATGCTGGGTTCAAAGCCGAGAACGAATTCGATCACCTTGGCGCAGGACATTTCGCACGGCTTCAGTATAGGTCCATGTCCAGCCAGCCGATAGAGGTTGAAGCTGACGATATCACTTCCGCTAAGCTCCTCGCCATAGAGCCAAGTCCGTTTGCAATCCCGCGACCGCTTGACGGTCACGCCCCATGGTCGATTACCAAAATATCCGTCGGCATAGCCGTCCGGCATATTCGCTAGCGCGTCTTCGAATGTCGCCTGGATCGATGGAGGTTTCTTGCCGTCGGCGGTCATGGTGCCAGGCATTCGTCGCAGATCCCGCAGCCATCGTCACCCATGTTCGAGGCCGGACGTAAACCTTCGACAGCAAGCACATGCCGTTGCATCCAACGCACACTTCTCATCGCGGTCCGGCGGAAGAATTTCGTTTCATACTTTCGGCATATCAGCCGCGCTTCGATCCATGGCCATGCTCCAGTGTTGGGGTACACTAGAGATCGTGAGCCTCGAAGGCTGCACAAGCCAAGAGAGATTGCTGTCGGAGATTGGCAACGCGTTGCTGCTGGCGCCCGTCTCAAAATTAACTGCCAAGGGCTGCTCTAACCGGCACATTCCCACGATTAGCTTCCAAACTTGGCCACCGTGCTCAACGTTCGTAACATCATGGCCAATCGGCGCCTAAACGCAGGCGATCAGCTTGACAGGAGATTAGCGGTTCGGACATACCCGCAGGGCCCGTTCTAACAGTGAAAATGACGTTGCTGCAAGTTCTGAGGACATCGTGGGCGCAGGGAGCAAGCGCCAAACACATGTCCTTCTCAAGGCACATAAGGAAGCAAGACTTTGATCTATGAGCTCAGAATTTACGACTGCCTGCCCGGCCGATTGCCCGCGCTGCTCAACCGCTTTGCCGAACACACGCTGGCAATATGGGACAAGCACGGCATCAAGCAGGCGGGTTTCTTCACCACAATCGTGGGCGAAAACAGCCAGCGTCTCACCTACCTCATCGCCTGGGAATCGCTAGCCGATCGCGAGGTGAAATGGAAAGCTTTCACCACTGATCCCGCATGGCTTAAGGCCCGCGACGAGTCAGAGCGCGACGGGCAAATCCTCTCCAATATCTCTAACCAGTTGTTGTCACCGACCGCCTTTTCGGCAGTAAAGTAAGACACCACGGATCGCCGCTTGCCGCCAGTCGACCGTTTTCGCCTCCGTATTTCGCGGCCCTTGCATGTCAGAAAAAGATACAGTATTTTCTGACACATGAAAGTCGACGTCACATCAGTTCCGGATCGGATCATGCGACGCGCCCGCGCAGGCGGGCGTGGCGGCGTCTTCACGCCTCGTGACTTCCTGGACGTGGCGGCGCGCGCAGCGGTCGATCAAGCCCTTTCCCGCCTGGCGAAGACCGGAAAGCTCCGCCGCCTGGCGCGTGGCCTGTATGATTACCCCAAGGTCCATCCCAAGCTCGGCCCGCTTTCTCCAACTCCCGACGACGTTGCGCAGGCGCTTGCACGCGAGACCGGCTCGCAGGTGCAGATCGCTGGCGCGCGCGCGGCGAACGCGCTCGGCCTCTCGACTCAGGTTCCGGCGAAGAGCACGTATCTGACTGATGGCCCCTCCCGCCGCGTCGTGCTGGGCAAGCGCGTGGTCGATCTGCGTCACGCCTCGCCCAAGCATCTGATTGCTCCGGGCAGCGCGGCCGGCACGGTCGTCCAAGCCCTTCGTCATGTGGGGCAGGTGCGCGCCGCCGACGTTGCACAGATCGCAGCGCGGCGTCTGTCGGCCAGCGACAAGAAGACACTTGCCTCCACCGCGGTCCAAGCCCCCGCTTGGATGCGGCCGACGCTCGTCTCGATCGCCAACGCAGCGTCGGACGACATAGATGGATAAGGTCGCTCTTCTCCCAGCCACCGATCGGGCGGCCCTGTTTGGCGAGACCGGCGCGGGCCGAGGGGTCGCCGACACGATCATCGAAAAGGACTTCTGGGTCTGCTGGACCTTGAAGCGGCTTTTCGGCCTGCAAGGGAAGGACGCTGCCACTTTGGTCTTCAAGGGCGGCACGTCCCTCTCAAAGGCCTTCGGCGCGATCCGCCGCTTTTCCGAAGATATCGATCTTTCCTTTGATCGTGCCGACCTCGGCTACGTCGGCGACCGTGATCCCGAGAAAGAGGGAATTAGCCGAAAAAAAGCGGCTCAACTCATCCAAGATCTCGTGGGCGACGTCGAGGCGCATATCGCCGAGAAGTTGCTTCCGGCGCTTCGCGCCGCCATCACAGAGCAACTCGGCGAACCGACCGATGGCGCCTGGTCGCTGGAGATCGATGCCGGCGACGCGCAGAACGTGAACTTCCACTATCCGACCGCGCTACCCGCCGCCGAATATGAGGGCATGGCCTACATCACGCCGCGGGTGAAGCTCGAACTCGGCGCGCGCGGCGATCCCTGGCCGACGGAGCAGAAGGTCATGCGCCCCTATGCGGCGGAGGACTATCCCGACTTCTTCGAAAATCCCGACGCAGCTGTCACCGTTCTCGCTGCGCAGCGGACCTTTTGGGAGAAGGCCACGGCGTTGCACGCGGAGGTCCATCGCCCTGCTGAATCCGCGACGCCGCAATACTTTTCACGACACTATTACGACCTCGCCATGCTTCTCGATACCGACGAGGGCAAAGCCGCAGCAAGCGATTTCGACCTTCTGGCGACGGTGGCGAAGCACAAGGCGACCTTCTTCCGATCGGGCTGGGCCAGCTATGACACCGCGCGGCCAGGGACGCTGCGCCTGATGCCGAGCGAGGCGCGGGTCAGGGATCTGCGTGCAGACTATCGTGCGATGGCGCCGATGATGTTCGATGACAGTCCGCCCACCTTCGACGTCATACTTGCAAAAATCGAGAAGCTCCAAGAAACGATCAATAGCTAGCGCAAATCTACAGGCCGGGGTACTTGGTATCTCGAAGCTGGCTCCCAGTGATGTAACGCTGCCATCTCCATCGCGCTAGGATTGTCTCCTCTTGCCCTCGTAGCGCGAAAAAACGGTTGCCTGCCCCTCGAGCGATGCATAAGCTCCCATAGCGGCGCGCCGCGTTCTACCGCTCGCCGAATTTCCCAAGGGCCAAGAACAACAATCATGACTGTCGCCATTCCCACCATGACGCGTCCCAAGACGCATCTCGCTGTGCTAGTCATTCTGGGTCTCACCCATCTCCTCAACGACCTGATGCAGTCGCTGATCCCGGCCGCCTATCCGATCCTGAAGGACGCCTATGCGCTGGATTTCGTGCAGATCGGCTTGATCACCATGACCTTCCAGATCGCCGGGTCGCTGCTGCAGCCGGTAATCGGCATGGTGACGGACAAACATCCCGCGCCCTATTCACCGGTCGTGGGGATGATGTTTACACTCTCTGGCCTGGTTAGCCTTGCCTTCGCCCATAGCTACGCGGTGATTCTGGTATCAGTTGCGCTGATCGGCATTGGATCGTCCATCTTTCACCCGGAAGCGACGCGCATGGCGCGCTATGCCGCCGGCGGGCGCCAGGGGTTGGCGCAGGGACTGTTTCAGGTCGGCGGTCAGGCGGGGGGCGCGCTCGGCCCGGTCTTCGCTGCGCTGATCATCGTTCCCTGGGGACAGCCGAGCCTCGCCTGGTTTGCCGTTCTCGCGTTGATGGCCATGGCACTTCTTGTATGGATCGGTAGCAAGCAGCGGGAGATCAGCGCCGCATTCATGGCGATGCGGGCAGACGGCAAGAAGGCGGGCGGCGCCCTTCGTCACGCGCCAGCGACGATCGGGGTAGCCCTGGTGGTCCTGATGCTGCTGATGTTTACTAAGAACGCCTATGGTGAGAGCTTCCGCTCATTCTACACCTTCTATCTCATGGAGAAGTTCGGCCTCTCGATCCCCTCCGCACAGATGATGTTGTTCATCTTCCTGCTGGCTTCGGCCGCGGGCGCGCTGATCGGCGGCATCGTCGGTGATCGCATCGGGCGTTATCGTATCATCTGGATTTCGGTTCTGGGGCCGCTTCCGCTGACGTTGATCCTGCCACACGTCGACCTCTTTTGGACCGGCGTGCTGACGGTGATGATCAACCTGATCATGGCGAGCGCCTTCGCATCCATCCTGATCTACGCAATCGAGTTGCTGCCGCACCGGATAGGACTCATTGGTGGGCTGTTCTACGGCCTGAATTTCGGCCTTGGCGGTATAGCCGCAGCGCTTCTCGGGCTGCTGGCCGACAGCTATGGTGTCGAAACGGTTTACTACGTCTGCTCCTTCCTCCCGCTTGCAGGGCTTCTCGCGTGGTTCCTTCCGAGGATTGAAGAGGGCCACGCTTGAAGACATCGGTCCTATGGCCGGAGGCCCCGTGGTTCATAAGGTCCTGTCGATACATTATGCGATACTGGACGCACAAATCGGAAACAAACACAGCACAATGCTCGTGAAGCTTTCCCAACAGTGTCGAACTCCCGAGATGGGAGGAGCAACGTGCCGCGCGGGTTCCCCGATCAAGCATCGTTTCCGTTGGCATCAGCAGCCACGCCTGCGCCGGCTGGAGGAGAGTATGGGCGTTCGTCTTCTCGCGAGAACAACGCGCAATGTCGTTGCGACGGAGGCCGGAGAGCGGTTGATGGAAACGCTGCGGCCGGCCTTCAACGTTACTCGGAGCCGGATCGAAGAGCTGGAGCGCAATGCGCCAAAAACCAGGAGGGTCGATCCGCGTCACATCCAGCCGGCAAGCCGCGGAAACGATCCTCATGCCCGCCGTCAACGCCTGATGGCGGACTATCCGGAGGTCAAGATCGAAATCTCAATCGACCAAAGGTTCGTGGACCTGGTTGCCGAGCGCTATGACGCCGGAGTGCGGCTCGGCGAAAGTGTCGAAAAGGACATGATCGCAGTGTAGATCGGTCCCGAAATGCGAATGGTCGTGGCAGGGTCTCCAGGGTATTTCGAGCGGCATCCGAGGCGGGTGACCCCGCACGACCTGACGCAGCACAACTGCATCAACCTGAGGCTCCCGACGCTCGGTGGACTCTACGCCTGGGAATTCGAGCAGGACGGGCGCCCCATCAACGTCCGGGTCCAAGGTCAATTCGTCTGCAACGACGTCGCCATGATCCTCGTCGACCGCCCTCGATGGGCAGGGCGTTGCCTGCCTGCCCTGCGATCACTTAGATCCGCTCGTGAAGGAAGGACGGCTGATCCAGGTTTTAGCCGACTGGTGTCCTTCGTTTCCCGGATACCATCTCTAATACCCGAGCCGCCGTCTCGCATCGCCTGCCTTCACACTGGTGGTCGACGCCCTGCGCTATCGATGACTCTCAGGTGAGGAACTCGGATTTGGAGGCAGGTGACAGGGGAGTTTGTAACACTCAAGGCTCATCCGAACGCCGCCGAGCGGGACGCTGCCACATCCGCGAGGATTGAAAGTGCCAGGGAAGTAGAATCGCGGGCGGGGCCGAACAGACCTATCGGTGCTTTGATGCGTGCCAGTTCGGGTTGACCGTGTCCTAGCCTCAGCAACCGATTGAGGCGCAGTTGATGTGTCCGCCTGCTCCCTAGAGTGCCAAGGTAGAAGCATGAGGTTCGTAGCGCGGCCTCAAGAACCGGCATCTCTTGTTCGAGGTCATGGTGTAGAAGCAGGATGGCGGAAAACGGATCGACCACGTCTTCGATCAAACGCAATCCCCTCTCCGGCGCCAGAACGGTTACCTCGAACCCCGAACATTCTGCCAGACGCGCAACGCTTCGCACTTCGATCGTCTGCCCTGAGATGACGACTTTCGTAGAGGGGCGATAGATGATCAAGAAGTCGTCACCGAGCCATCCCGCGCGCTGCACCGGTTCGACCAGGTCCAGCGTTTGTTTGGCGGGCGAGTATCTGAGAGCGGTCGCCTGTCGTAGCCTCAAGAATTCGAGCGCCCTTTCGACTTCTTCCATCCTCCGCATGACGTGGATAGCGACCGTGATCCCTCCTCCGCACGGAAGCACAACGTCGAGGAACGGGGATCCATCGCCGAAGCGCACAGTTCGATCGCGACCCTCTGCCATGGCAAGCAGTGCTTCAGCGGCGACGGCAGCTTCGACGCACCCTCCAGAAACGTACCCGGCAAAGCGACCATCGCTGAGCACAATCACCTGTGAGCCGAGTGATCGCGCAGCACCGCCCCGAATTTCAACGAGTGTTGCGATCGCTACCTGCGAGTCCTTGAATGCTTCAGCGGCAAACTTGAGGAGTTCAATGGGGTCGTCCGTTAGAAGCGCCCTGGCTGGTGTCGGCAAAATGAGAAGCGGATTGTCGTTCACATCAGTTCCCTGAATTGGACGGCCACCGCCCCTGGGCGCCAGGTTAGAGTGCCAGGCGGAGCAGCCCGCCCGGCTGTATGCCTCGCTCTCAGACTCGTAGGAGGGTCTTAATCGCGCGACGTTCATCCATCGCGCGGTAACCTTCGGCGACGTCAGCGAGAGGAACCTCGAGATCGAAGACCTTTCCCGGATTGATCTCACAGTTCAGTACAAGTTCCATGAGATAGGGGAGATAGCGGCGGACGGGAGCCGGGCCGCCCATCAGGCTCTTCTGGGCGAAGAACAGGGTCTGACCATCGATCTGGACACCATGCGGTACGCCGACAAAGCCGATGTGTCCCCCGGGACGAGCGCAGTTCATCGCCTGCGTCATCGCCTCCTGCGTTCCGACGCATTCAAGAACGGATTCAGCCCCGACGCCGCCTGTCAACTCTTTGACCCGTGCGACACCTTCGTCGCCTCGTTCCGATACGATATGCGTGGCACCGTATTCGAGCGCGAGATTCTGACGAGTCTTGTGCCGGCTCATGGCGATAATCTTTTCAGCCCCCATTTGTTTGGCCGAGAGCACGCCCATCAGACCGACCGCGCCGTCGCCGACGACGACGGCCGTCGACCCGGACTGTACCCGCGCCGCATCGGCCGCATACCAGCCGGTACCAAGGACATCCGAAACGGCCAGCAAGCTCGCGATAAGGTCGTCAGACGGTATTTCGGGGGTCGCTACCAAGGTGCCATCAGCGAGCGGAATTCGGGCATAGGGCGCCTGCGCACCAGACATGAACTCACGCTGTTCGCAGGAGGATGGAAAACCGAAACGGCAGTGGGGGCACGTATTGTCGGAAATGCAGAATGATCCCACGACGAACTGGCCTGGCTTCAACGTCTTGACGTCTTCGCCGACTTCGACGACGACGCCGCAATATTCATGGCCCATGTGTGTCGGCCCGCCCACCGGCTGGAGCCCACGGTAGGGCCATAGGTCGGAGCCGCAAACACAGGACGCCGCCAACTTGATGATGGCGTCGGTGGGTTTGAGAATTTTTGGTTCGGCGACCTCCTCGCAACGGATATCGCCTTTGCCGTGCAGAACCGTAGCCAGCATGCTTCACTCCCTTTCGATGGCGTCAGGACAGGCGTTCGACGCGAAGCGGAAACTCGCCGCGCGTGAGCAGCGGCTCGATGCCGCCATCAATGCGACCGAGCCGAATGAGATCTCTCGTTGAGATGTAATCGCCGTGGAAGAAGGCAAGATTGCCCCACGGGATGTAGTAGCAGAGGTCGCCTGCAGCCTCGTTGGGGAAAGGTCCTCTTGCTTCCAGATGGAGCTTGCGCGGCAGGTAGGCGATTTTCTCGTTGGAGAAATCCGAGAACGCCAGATCCAGCGGAAGCATCGAGGCGAAGTCACGGGCAGACGGATTGTCATTTAGTGTCACCGTAAAGTCGTGATCAGCGAAGATGAAACGTGCCTTCATGTGTGTCTGCTCCTCAGCCCATGCGAGATGTGGCAAGGCCGTGCCGACGATACCCGCGCCGAGCAGAGTGCGGCGCGTCATCGAGGTGGCTTGCCGTTTCATCTTGAACGCTCCCAATCCATCCACGCCGCAAAAGCTGCCGCCGACGATCCAAGCAGGAGAATGGCTGCCAATGCGAACGAACTCCACCATCCGCTCCAGTCGAACAGGAATCCGCCAGCAGCCGCGCCAATGGTAATGGCAAACTGGATGACGGCGACCTGCAGCCCCCCGCCTGCCTCTGCATCATCGTGGAGTACCCTGCTCAACCAGGTTCCCCAGCCGACGGGCGCGGCGGTGCCAAAGAAGCCCCAGGCAATCAGGAGGGCCGCAACGGCAATCTTCGCCGAGCCAAATGCAATCAGCATTGCAGCTATCGCTGCCATGACAAGGGGAATACCAATCACGATCGGGTAAAGGCGCGTCGAAAGCAGCGAACTGATGCTCCAGGTTCCTACCACGCCGGCGAGTCCCATTAACAAGAGCACCAGAGACAAGGCGGAAACGGAGTAGCCGGAGACGGACTCGAGGAAGGGTCTGAGATAGGTGAAGAGCGCAAATTGCCCCATGAACAGCAGTAGGATTGCTGTCATGCCGATCGCGACTTGTCTGCGCTTGAGCAGGCGGAAAACATTGCCGGCGGCGCGCCGTCGACGCGGCGGCAGCGAGGGCATGCTCAGCCACTGCCAGACAAGCGCGATCAGCGCCAAAGGCACCACGAAGAAAAATGCTCCGCGCCATCCAATGTAGTCGCCCAGAAAGCTGCCCAGCGGTGCGGATATCGTCGCCGCAATCGCGTTCCCAGCGTTCAATATCGCAAGCCCCTTCGGCACAGCGGTGGCGGGCAAAAGGCGCATGACAATTGCGGTGGACATCGACCAGAAGCCGCCAATTGCTATCCCAAGCAGTGCGCGACCGATCATCAGGACTGTGTAGTTCGGGGCAAATGTGACGATGAGGCCTGAAGCGACCAGCAAGACCGAGAACGATGACAGGACAACCTTGCGATCGATGCTCCGGGTGATCCCTGCAATGAACAGGCTCGTCACCACGGCGAACAGCCCGGATATCGAAATTGCCTGTCCTGCCTGGCCTTCCGTCATGACAAGATCGCTTGCAATCGGCGTCAGGAGACTGACGGGCATGAACTCTGAAGCGATCAGTACCGCGACACAAAGTGCCATCGAGACGACGGCGCCCCAGGCCGCGGCGGGTCTCGTCAGTGTCTCTTCATACGTCATGTGGGTCATTCGTTTCGCCCTTCAATTCAGCGAGTTTTCTCCCGTGCGAAACTGATTAGCACGGTGGAAAAAATCGAATTAGCCGACATCGTTCACTTGCATTAATCGAAGAGGCGCATAAATCCGCGAACCAACGAAGTGCGGGGTGGCGGCGCCGAGCAATGCCGCCGCCACCCCGCATGCTTGCCTGTGCCTAGCGCGAGCCGAGGAACTCGATGATCGCACGCCGCTCTTCCGCGTTGTTGAAGCGTTGCGTCATCCGCGCGCCCCGGACCATCGCGCCCGGGTTTGTCAGGAACGTATCCAGCGTTTCCGTCGTCCAGGTCACTCCCGATGCCTTGAGGGCGGGAGAATACTTGAAGCCCTCATCACTTCCGGCCGTCCGTCCGACGACCCCCTGCAGATGGGGCCCAACGCCGTTGCGAGTGGTGGCGATCTGATGGCATGTGCCGCAGCGTTGCTGGAACAGCCGCGCTCCAGGCGCGGCATCCGTCTCCTGGGAATAGGCAGGCGCAACACTACCGGCCACGATGAGAGAGGCCAAAGAGGCCAGAACGAGTGTCTTCAACCGTCACCCTCCTTGAGATCAAATTTGGACATTGGCAGGCTTCGAACACGCTTGCCGGCCAGGACTGAGAGGGCATTGGCTACGGCCGGCGGAACGCCGGGCAGACCTGGCTCGCCAATACCACCCATGGGCGCACCGCTCTCGACGATCCGGACATGAACCCGCGGCATGCGGTCTGGCGTTAGGATCTGATAGCCGTCGTAGTTTCGTGCTTGCGGCACGCCGTCTACGTAGACGACTTCCTCAAGCAGAGCCGATGAAAGTCCAAGGGCAACGGCCGAGTTCATCTGCGCTTCGATAATTGCAG
Source organism: Ensifer sp. Root127 (assembly GCF_001425225.1). Classification (NCBI taxonomy): domain Bacteria; kingdom Pseudomonadati; phylum Pseudomonadota; class Alphaproteobacteria; order Hyphomicrobiales; family Rhizobiaceae; genus Ensifer; species Ensifer sp. Root127. The sequence goes on along the minus strand of NZ_LMDX01000019.1, from coordinate 8,824 downwards.
GATTGACGATGCTGCCGGGATCGATCGCCACCCAAACGTCATGCACGGCGATTTCACCATCGCGCAACGACACCTCGGCGATCGTCGCCACTTCGCTGCCAAACGGCGAGGCCATAGCGACGCCTCTGGCGCGCCGGGTGCCGTCTTCGGCAGCGAACGGTCCACGCTTCCACCCGCCGGAGAGATCAGCCACGGCCTGAAGCAGCGTCTTGTGACGTGGACTGCCAGCCAGGAGACGGAGGCGCAGTTCGTAAGGATCCTGCTGACCTGCATCCGCCATCTCATCGAGGAACGTCTCGTAGAAGAAGTCGTTCATCGAATGACCGACAGAACGCCAAAAGCCGATGATCGCGGGGTCGTCAACATGGATCTGGCCGACACGTCGATTAGGGATCGCATAGACCTTGCCGGCTATCCCCTCGACGGCGGAACTGTCGACCTTGTCGGGTTGGCGACCGAACCACCGGCCCGTGGGCCCCTCTCCGACCGCAACGGCTGAGAGTGCCACCGGCGTGCCGCTGGCATCAATTCCGCCGCGGAAACGGACTGCAGCCATCGGCCGGAGCGCATCGCGCAGGAATTCCTCCTCTCGGCTCCAGAGGAGCTTGATCGGGCGTCCAACCGCCTTGGCAAGCAGAATTGCCTGGGGATACGGGTTCGCCGTCTGATAGAGAAAGTGGCGTCCGAAGAAACCGCCCAGCATCGGTGAGTGGATAATGACCTTCTCTGGTGCGATGCCGGCGACCTTCGCGGCATCGGCCTGAAACATCTCCGGTGCCTGGTTGGGGAGCCATAGCTCGAGAGATCCGTCCTCGTTCCAGCGCGCGAGCGCCGATGGCGGTTCAAGCTGTCCATGCACGAGATAGGGTGCATCATAGACCGCTTCGATCACACGCGCCGCTCCCGCAAGCGTGCCAGCCGCATCGCCCTCCGTTTCGAAGGCTACGCCATCACCGGATGTGGCTTTCAACTTCGCCATATGCGCTTCGGAAGAGAAGTCCGCCGGCATGGGGTGCGACATCCCGGAAGCAGCCTCTGTCCAACTCACCTGCAAAGCCTCGACAGCGCGGCGCGCACGCCACCAACTGTTGGCGACCACTGCAACAGCGCCGGGTAGCTTATGGATGGAGTGAACGCCGGGCATGCCACGCACGTCCGCTTCGTTCTGCATCATCTCGGGCTCGCCGCCCAGGCGCGGGCTGTGCTGGACGGCCGCATAGAGCATGCCGTCGATCGTCTGGTCGATCGAGTACTTCGCCTTGCCCGTCGATTTGTCGCGCGCGTCAAGCCGCGCGAAAGGTTTGCCAATCCAGCGGAAGTTTGCCCGATCTCGGAGCGTGACATCAGCCGGCAACGGCAAATTCGCGGCGTCGTCGGCAATATCGCCGTAGGGGATTGCGCGACCGGAAGCGGCGTGGACTACCCTCCCCGGTTCCGTCGAAAGCTCGGGCGCAGGCACGCCAAGCTTTGCCGCGGCCGCCTGCAGCAGCATATGCCGAGCGGATGCACCGAGCTTGCGCATCGTGTCGTAGCTCATGCGGACCGACATGCTGCCGCCCGTGAACCGCCCGCCACCGGTCAGGAGATAATCCGGGCCGGGGGGAGCGCCTTCCACGACGAAGTTCGCCGGATCGACGTCCAGTTCCTCGCCGACGATCTGCGCCATGGCGGTAAAGATCCCCTGGCCTCCTTCAATGAAGGCACTGCGGAAAAGTACCGTGCTGTCGGGCTGGATTTCCAGGAATGCCGCAACCCGGGAACCTGGCGTGACGGACGCCGGAGCGGCCGCTAGTGCGCGGGTTCGAGCCGCCGGAAGCGTCACGCCAAGAACAAGCGCGCCGAGCGATGCGCCAAGAAAGCCGCGTCGGGATACCTTGAAGGGTTTGCCGTTCTCGCTGGCCTGAACCTCGGGGAAGATGGGTGTCGTATCGTCCATGGTTCACCTCCGATCAAGCTTGCGCAGCGTCGCGGACAGCCGCGGCGATCGCGTTGTAGGTGCCACAGCGACAGAGGTTGACCATCGCACCAGCGATGTCCTCTTCCGTCGGCTTCGGGGTTTGTTTCAAGAGCGCCGTTGCCGCCATGACCTGACCGGACTGGCAGTAGCCGCATTGGGCGACCTGGTTGGCCACCCACGCCTCAACGACCTTTTGACCAACCGGGTCATCAGCAACCGCCTCGATCGTCATGATGTCGGCGCCGGCGACGCTCTCGACGGGAGTGACGCAAGACCGCGTCGCTTGTCCATCGACAAGCACGGTGCAGGCGCCACATTGGGCGAGTCCGCAACCATACTTCGTGCCCGTCATCGCGAGTTCGTCGCGAAGGACCCAAAGCAGCGGTGTGTCGGGTTCGATGTCGACCTGGTGTTTGGTCCCATTGATGGTGAGTTCCATGGCGGTCTCCTTAGGATGCGCACGACGATCTCGAACGAAACTGTCTCAGCACAGACGCTAACAAAGGAGACGGCTATGGATTAGACGCCATGCTTCGCTTACATTTATCGACACGCACCATCAATCGACCGAGGCGGACCAAGCGAAAATCGATGGCCAAAGAAGACTTCAATGACCTGCTATGGTTCCTCGCCGTTGCCGAGGAGCGCAACTTCACCAAGGCAGCCGCCAAGCTTGGCATAACCCAGTCGACGCTCAGTCACACGATCAAGCGGCTCGAAACCCGGATGGGGCTGAGACTGCTGACCAGGACGACGCGAAGCGTTGCCTTGACTGAAGCCGGGGATCGCTTGTTTCATTCGTTGTCGCCGAGAATATCCGCAATCAGGAGCGATCTGGCGGCACTTACGGCGTTGCGCGACACGCCGTCGGGTACGATCAAAATCACCCTGTCGGATCATGCGCTCGAAACCGTCGTCTGGCCCAAGCTGAAGCCGATCCTGTCGAAATATCCTGATATCAAGATTGAGCTCAGTCGTGACAATGGCCTGCGCAACATTGTCGACGACGGCTTCGATGCGGGCGTTCGGCTCGGCGAGAGCATCGAAAAAGACATGATCGCGGTCAGGATCGGGCCCGACTGGCGGATGCTTGCCGTGGCCTCTCCGGAGTATCTTGCAGATCGGTCGATCCCAGAGCACCCGCAGGATTTGATGCAACACGATTGCATCAACATGCGCCAGGCAACCGGCGGAGGTCTCTATATCTGGGAGTTTGAGAAGAACGGCCAGGAGCTTCGCGTCAGAATCGACGGGCAACTCACGTTCAACACGTCCTATCCCATGGTAGACGCCGCGCTTGCAGGTCATGGGATAGCCTTCTTACCGGAGGATCTGGCGACTGAACATATCGAAGCAGGCCGTTTGGTCGCGCTGCTTTCCGACTGGTCGCCGCCCTTCCCCGGCTACTATATCTATTATCCAAGCCGGCATCAGAACTCGCCGGCGTTCAAGGTGGTGGTAGACGCTTTGAGATATCAAAGGTCGTAGTTCCGGTCACAGGAAGGATATGATCCACTTGCTTCGACTGTGACGGGACCGAGTGCTGGCGGCGGCTGGCTACGCCTCGCCCTTCATGCTTGTGCGCCCGCGGAAGGTACCAGACGGCGATCGGTCGCCGACGCCCGCGCACGAAGTGCATCTGATCTGGCCGCAGTTCCTCGATTGCAGGCCCCAGATTCGCGCTTTGCGCCTGTGCCGCGATCAGTAGGTCCTCGCTGACCGCAAGGGATGTCCCGATCTTGCGCGTCAGCCGTTCGAGCCTGCTCGCAACATTCACCGTGTCGCCCAGCACCGTGTATTCGAGGCGACGCTCGTCTCCGATGTTTCCGACGATGACCTCGCCGTAGTGGACGCCGATACCGACCTCGATTGCGTGTTCGCCAGAAGCGAGACGCTGCTCGTTCCACTGCCGGACCTGCTCCAGCATGTCCCGCGCGCAAGCAAGCGCTCGCGCAGCATCGTCCTTCCGGGGACGAGGGGTGCCAAAATGCACCATGATCTCGTCTCCGATATATTTGTCTACGGTCCCGCCGTGGGCAAAAGCAACCGTCGCCAGACGTGCGTGATACTCCTTCAGCAGTTTAACGAGATCCCCTGGTGCAAGACCCTCCGAAATCCTGGTGAAGCCCACCATGTCGGCAAAGAGGATCGCGGCCGTCTGGAGCGAAGGCTCTCCAAAGCCGCTCGTCCCGCTAGACAACTCGCGGACGATGTTCGGGGAGAAGTAGCGCGACAAGGCGCTGCGCTGGGCCTCCGCCGCGACCTGCTTGCGAACAAGCCGACGCGAGCGCCAGACAGCGATCGCGAGGATAATCGTCACGAGCACCAAGAACATCGTCTGATAAGAAAGATTGATCAGGCTCACGGAGCGCGGATCGAGCACTAGCGCAATGATCTCAGCATCACTCAATCCGCCATCGAGCAAATCTCTCCCATAGGCGATGGAATCGGGCCGCGTTGCGACCCAGCAGTAGGCGATGGTCCAGACGACGATGGTAACCGCGCCACTCCACACGACGAGAGCTGGCGAGTAGGTGAGCGCCATGCTCACCAGAAACACACCTAGATACAGGAAATTCGGCAGGCGAAGATTGAGCTGGGACGTCCAGCCTTCGACGGCGAACGGCGAAGGCGTGACAAAGATGTAAGTCAATATCGCTGCGTCGATGACGACGAACGACCATGTCGCCACTGTCGCAAAGCGACTGCTGCGTGCCAAGCCAAAGGAAAGAGCATTGAGCAACCCGAAAGCCACGATGGCAGCTACATATAGGCCCGAACGGTCGAGTGGCACGGCAAGGACCGCCCCCAGGGCGAGCGTTCCCAGCGCGACCAGCCGGCCCCAGAACATGTAGGCCAGGCCCTCTTTTACTTCACGATCGATAGCATCGCCGAGCGCCTCCGCGGAGACCAAGGGGCCGGTTGCCTTGCCAGCCAGGCGGCGTCGGGCGCGCGCCAGGAGAAGCGCAACGCATCGCGACGTTGTCTTCCAAGGCTTCGACACTGGCTCAAAATGGATTCTCATCGATCATCTCGTGGGTTGAATGGCTTCGCGGCGATTGCTGGCGGTCAACGATCAACCTGGTAGAGACAGTACCTTCGATCTGGCTGCGCGATTAGCGCCGGAAATGCGCATGCGCTTATGAAGCGGATCGATCAGTCGGCTGATGATCTTCATTCGACCGAGCGGCACTCATGAACTGGGCCCATGAGGGCAAGCGAAGTGGCAGAGGTAATCGGATGCTGCTCGACCGTTTATATTGGTCGGTATCGAACGGCTTGAGCAGGAACGAAGGCCCCTCGAGCCCGATCATGTCACACCGGAAACAGGTAGCCGGTGCCAACAGTCGAGAGAACGAAAGAATGTCGCGGTTCAATCGTCAAATGGTTGCGCTCTTGCTCGCAGCCCATTCGGTCACATTGCCCACCATGTCCTTTGCTCAAACAAAGGATCGCAATCCCACGTCAGTGATCGGTACGGTCGTGCGGTTCACCGATGGTGCAACGACGGTGGACGTAACAGTTGGCGAAGACAGTCCAGCAGTGCGCGACTTCCTTTCGATGCTGCCGCTCACACTCAAGCTTGAGGAATTCGCCGGCCGCGAAAAAATCAGCTATCTGCCCCGTAAGCTCAAGCACATCGGCTCGCCCGGATCCGACCCCGAAGACGGCGACCTCATCTACTTCGTCCCGTGGGGAAACCTCGGCTTTTACTACAATACAGCCGGCATCGATTACTCAGACCAGACGCTTCACATCGGGACCTATAAGGCGTCGCCGGCAACTCTCGAGAAGCTTGCGGACCGGCCGATTACGGTCGAAGTTCTCCCATAGCAAATTGGTTGACCACCGCGCATACGACGAGGAAAAACGGAAGCAGCAGACGCCGTAGTGCACCGTGCGCCAAACCTTTGCTGGCGGGACATCAAACTGGCAACTGCCCCTGACTGGCACCGCTGAATGCCCGCCCCCGGTTGCCACACCCACGGCTCGCCTCCTCCAGCTGAACTGCACGAGGCCAAATCGCCTTATTCCCGTTGATACATTATGCGATCTGGTGTGAGCGCGATTCTGCCCGCCTCTAAGGCGACGTCCACGCTTAAGTCTGTGAACGCAGCATTGCGCCCTCAAGTTGGTCGTTCATGGCACGCGATAGAGTTCTGAAAGGCCGACGGTCTGCTTCGCCAATGGCCACATTTGAAAAGGGAGTGTGACAGGGTTACCTTGCGAGTGATCATTAATACTAAATCCAAATGCAACCGTGGAACACATGAGACATTGGCCTAGACGGCGAGAGTTGTTGAGGCGATACTAGAATCGCAATTCTGTTGGGGGCAGCATGGCTACGAAACGTCTTGATCGAGCCCATGACCAACTCTCGTTGCGCGATCTTCTCGATGCACGAGACCAGTACCACATCCACCTCATGCGCCACGCGAACGTGATCGCGACAGCTATCGGCCTCTACCGCATCCGCACCAAAGATAGCTGGCCGACCGAGCGCAGCGAGGGCAAAGTCCACGGCACTTACGCGCGCACGCTCGCGAACTCGCAAATTCGCTACTACTCCTGGCCAGCGATACTCGTTTTCGTCGAACGCTGGGTTACAGAAAAAGAGCTAGAGCCAGGCGACCTAGTGCCGAAGACGCTATACCTGCCGGATGGCCGCAGCGTCCCGGTGTGCGTGATTGAAGCGCCCAAGGAAAGCCGGAACGAGACGCGTCCGCTCAGCACGGTCTTTCCCGTCAACAATATCGGCGGCGGGTGGCCCGTCATCGCGCGCAACCAGGGCCAGGAGTACGCTGCCACGATCGCGTGCCTGGTGAGCGATGGTCACACCGTCTATGCCCTCACGAACCGACATGTCGCCGGCGAAGCGGGTGAAATTATCTATTCGCGGCTAGGCGGTAAGGAACAGCGCATTGGCGTGAGCTCCGAGAAGCATTTGACGCGCGCCTTGTTCACGACGCACTACCCCGGCTGGCCGGGCCGCGACGTCTACGTCAATCTCGATGTCGGCCTCATCGACATCGACAATCTCGACCGTTGGACCGCCGAAATCCGCCATGTCGGCCAAATGGGAAAGATGGTCGACCTCTCAGTCCATACCATTTCGTTGGCGCTCATCGGTCGCGACGTTCGTGGTACCGGTGCCGCAAGCGGTGAGATGGAGGGCGAGATAGCCGCACTCTTCTACCGCTACAAGACCAATGGCGGGTTTGAGTACGTCGCTGACCTGCTCATTGGCCCCCGTCCTGCTGAGGCCAACAAGGCGAAAGAATCAACGTTCGCAACCCACCCCGGTGATTCAGGAACACTCTGGCTTCTCGAGCCAGACGACGAGGGCAAATCGCCTAAGTCCAAGGCCAAGCACAAGGACTACCAGCCGCTGGCCATGCAGTGGGGCCGAAACATGCTCTATTCGGCCGGCGAAGCGCGCCCGCAGAGCTATGTATTGGCAACGCTCCTGTCGCGCGTGTGTGCCGAGCTAGGCGTCGACCCGGTCCGCAACTGGAATCTCGATCAGCCCGACACATGGAGTGCCATCGGTCACTTCTCGATCGCCAATCGCGCCCAGGTCGCGCTGTCGAACCGGTCGCCGAAACTCAACACGCTGATGAAAAACAATGCCGACGTCATCAGTCACGATGACGCCACCATCCTCGCGGGGGAGTTCTCGGGAATGGGTTCTGCGGATTTTGTGGCACTGGCGGATGTGCCGGACTTCTATTGGAAGCCACGTATCGCGAAGCAGGGATTCGCCCGCACCTTCGAGGGGCCCAATCATTTCGCCGACATGGATCAGCCCGATCCCAATGGAAAGACTCTCCTGGAACTTTGTAGGGACGACCCGACAACGTTCATCGACCCCCGAAAATGGGCAGCCTTCTACGACTCAGTCACCGATCTTGAGAGCGGCGACGCGATAGCCGAAAAGTATCGCGGGTTGCTGCCTTTCCGGGTCTGGCAAACATTCGACGCGATGGTCGAGTTCGCCGCCGCCGACAAGCCCCGAGAGTTCGTGTGTGCTGCGGGCACGCTCACTCACTACATTGGGGATGCGTGCCAGCCGCTCCATATCTCATATCTGCATGACGGTGATCCGCTGCGTCTGGTCGAGTACACCTTCACGCGCGGCGAGCGGAAGGGCCAGACGGAGATGAGACGTTTCGGCAAAGGCGTCCATGGGGGATATGAAGACACCATGATCAGCGCCTTCCGTGAGAAGGTCCTGGCTGGTCTTCTCAACACCCCAAAAACCGAAGCTGAGGAGATGATTACGACCGGTTTCGAGGCCGCCAAGCTAACCGTTGAGATGATGCGCAAGACCTTCACCTCAATTCCGCCGATGGCGGTCGTCAACGAGTTCGGCAGCTTTTTGGGCAAGCCGAAGGAGCGAGCGGAGCACCTATGGCGAAAGTTCGGTAACAAGACCGTCAAGAACATGCAGAGCGGCGCCCACTTGCTGGCGGTGCTGTGGGAGAGTGCTTGGGCTGTTGGCAACGGTGACACGAACGTTACCGCGACAGCGGGATTGACCAAAGATCAGGCGATGGCCATCTGCGCCGACTTCGATTTTATTCCCTCGGTCAGTATCTCGCGGATTGGCGCGCTTCTGAAGCCTCCGATGATCTAGCATTAGTCCCTTTTGGTGATAGGCCGTCAGTCCGCAATGCGCCTCCCCGCCTGTCGTCCGTTGAGGTGAGCTGCCGCCGCCTGAAAGCAGACTTTGCCGTCGACCACGCTGGAGGTCGAAGTTGCGCCAATGAACGAACCCGCTCGCGCGGGAGGGAAGGCGCGGGCCTTGAGACGTGTGCCTCGTTGACGGCATCGGTGAGGCTTTGATCGATCAGAGGTGACGGGCGG